>CAZKTW010000008.1:0-33084 GCA_964555775.1 uncultured Bifidobacteriaceae bacterium
TGGCAGCGAAGCGGAAGAGGCCGCGCGTAGTCCAATAGGTGTCCCAGTCCCAAAGGTTGGTAGAGTATTGCTTGCCTGGAAGGCTGCAGGCAATGCTTGGATGCGCGAGGGTGCCTTCGGCGGCCCGCAACAGTCGCGGCGCAGTCTTGCCGAAGTACTTAAGAAGCTGGTCGTTTGCCACTTTGCGGTCATCGGCAGACCACGAGGAACCCGATCTCGGCTGACTGGCTGGCGCCGGAACGAAGTCGGCGCTTGCGCCAACGAGTGAGGAAGCGCCAAGCACAGCCACTCCGGCGAGAAATTCGCGTCGGGACGTTTTGGACACATCGGACAAGGTGGATTTTCCAGTTGACGGAATGTTCATTGGGACTTGGGGTGGTTCCCTATGCTTTTCGTTTCAATCAAAACCGCGTGTCATTTGAAAATGACGGCCAGTGCGGTTGTCAACCAGGATTGATCGGGCATCACCTGGTCTTCAGTTCCAAAACCGTGACTGAATAAGGCGGAAATTCGCGTGTGAAATTTGTTCCCAGCCCGCTCGCCTTTTCCGCGACCGGAATAATCTTCGTTGGCTGTTGAATTGAATTCGTGTCGTCGGGGCTGTCCGCCTTCAACACGACGGCCTCGCCTTCGGCAGCGACGGAAGCAACTCCGCTGATCTCGATTTTCACCGGCTGCGGCGTGCCATTGCGGTTGACGACTTTCAGGAAAATCATTCCGCTCCGGCGGTCGCGGGTGGCGTCAAAAAACAGCGACGGGACTTGCCGCGGGGCTGGCGGTGGTGGTTGAACGCCGTCGCGCGCGCGTCTGGCTGGCGGTTGCCAGGTATAATCCGGGATGTCCTGCGAACCTGTTGCCAGCACCACGTCGCCGTGATGCGTGCTGAACATGACTTGCGCGTAATAGGACGGCGAACCGAAGCTGGTCAACGCGTCGTAGCCGATGAGGTTGCTGGCCCATTGCATCGAGCCGCCCCGGGTCCGGCTCTGGCTGACATTGACGAAAAGCGGCGCATACGATTCCAGGAGGACGATGTCGGAATTACGTTCCATGCCAGTCATCCACGCGGCATCGCCCAGTGCGGCGGCCATATTCGGGGTGGGAGAACCGACGCGCGTGGCCCATTCGCCGACGAACACTTTCGGGCCGGTGCGGCTGTGGTTATCAAATTCGTGGGCGCGGGCTTCCATCTCGCCCTCGGTGCTCGGATAAAGATGTTCGTCCAACAAATCCGGCGTGCGGCTGTGCACGCGCTTGGACTCGGGCTGATCGTCGGCGACTGTGGAGATGAGTTGCAGGTTGGGATACTTCGCCTTGATGGCGTCGTAAAATTGGGTGAAACGCGCGTCATAAGTGCTCGCGCGCTCGGCAAAATCTTCATTGCCAATTTCAACATAATGCAACGCGAACGGCGCGGGATGTCCGTCCTTCGCGCGCCGCGCGCCCCAGGTCGTGCTGGTGTCGCCGTTGACGTATTCGATCTCGTCGAGCGTGTCCTGGATGTAAGGTTTCATGGCGTCGCCAACCGCGACTTTTTCCTGGCGCAGCGAGTAACCGGCATAGACAGCAAGCACCGGCTCCATGTGCAAGTCTTCGCACCATTCGAGAAATTCCAGCAGGCCAAAGCCGTCCGTGGACCAATAGTGCCATGGGCTTTCGTGCCCGGGCCGTTGCGAAACGTCGCCGATGGTTTTCTTCCAGTCGAAACGCTGCTCAATCGTCTGGCCTTCGAGGTAATTTCCGCCGGGCAGCCGCAAAAATTTCGGCTGCATATCCGCGAGCAATTGCATAATGTCGGGCCGGTTTCCATTGGCGCGATTGTTGTAGGTGGGCGGGAACAGCGAGACCTGCTGCAACCAAATCGTGCCGGGCGAAGTGGTTGTGATGGCGAACTGATTGTCCTTCGACGGCGCCACTTTTCCAGTCGTCAACTTGGCTTCGTATTTCCGCCAGTCGCCGGTGAGCGACGGAATTTCCGCACTGGCGAATATCATCTTCCCGTTCGTGCCTTGAAGGCTGACCGTCAATGCACCGGAGAAACCGCTCGCGGCCCGGGCGTAAAACGAAACGGCATAAGTCGTGTTCGGTTTCACAGGGATCCCCCAATAACCGCCATTGGCGACACCCTCGGGAGAACTTTTGGAGGCCGGTTTCAAATCCAGTTTAAGACTGACATTGAGCGAATCGTTGAGCGGCTGATTGGGGTCAAGGGAAATCGCAGCGTCGCCAACCGCGTTCCAGAAAACCGCGTTGGTGGCATTCGCCTTGAATGTGCGGTTGCGAATCAACTCACCGTAAATTCCGCCTTCGTAGGAATAATTGATCTCCTCGGTCATCAGTCCGTAAAGCATTGGGCTGACCTTCGCGGTAACCTGATCAGCCTTGATTTGCAACGTGGGGATGGCCGATCCCGTCTGTGCCGGGGCGACGGAATTCGTGTCGGCGCAAAAACCGTTCAGCGCTGCAGACACGCCAAGGGCCAAAAAGACTCTCAAAGCTTTCGTGACGGCATTATGGAAGTGGTTTCTCATGGGTTTACGGTTTTATCGCATGTTTGCGCCAACCAAACCGCCCGCGATTTCAACAGGTTTGGATTCAAGATGAATCGTGGCCGGTTCCAGTCCGTCGCGTGTGGCGGTCAACGTGATTTTGCCGGCGGTCAAAGTGGAGCGGATGGCGACGCGGTTGATGCCGCATTCGGTGTCGAGCCAGAGATTGTTCACGGAATTGATCTTGCCGCTGTTGTAGCCGCCGCGCCATATGGCCGGGCCGTCCAATTTGAAATCCACGCGCGCCTCGTCGGTCGGGCAGCGGCGGTCGTGCGTGTCCACCACTTCCACATCGAAGAACGCCACGTCCGAACCGTCCGCCAAAAATCCGGCCGGCGAAACGTGCGGCGTGATTTTGATTTTCTTCGCCTCGCCCGCCGTTTCAATTTCGTCCTGCGCAACAACTTTTCCATTCGCGCTGGCGGCGGCAGAAACTTTTCCGGCGGCAAATTTGACTTGTGGGAACGCGAAGATGTAGCCGTTCATCGGAGTCTTCGCGATGCCCTGGGATTTTCCGTTCACAAAAAGTTCCACCGAGTCGCAGTGGTTTGCCGCGACGTAAACCGTCTTCACCGTGTTCGTGGAATAAGTCCAGTGACCGATGATGTGAATGTCCGGCGCGGGATTTTGCATCACGCGATAAACGTAGTAAGCCTGCTTGGGCAGCCGCACGGAATCCACCTTGCCGCTGACGCGACAGACTTCGCTGCTGTCCTGCCGGCCGTCGGCGTTCGAGTCCGACCAGTAAATTGAGGCGTAACCCGACCATTTTGAATGCGGCGGATTGGGGTTGGAAATATTGTTGATGAAATAATCGTGATAGCGCCCGGCGGCGGCGAGACAGAAGGTTTCGGAATTCCAGTGATAGGTATCGTTCGGTCCCGGCTTGAAACCAAAGTGTGGCGGCGAATAGTCGTCCCAGAACCGGCGCGCGGCCTCGTCGCGGAAATCCTCCGTTTCGATGAACGGCGCGCGGTCGCGGCGCTCGAAGCTGAACGCGCGAAACTGTTCCGTGCGGTTCGTCAGTGCGTCCGTGCGCGGGTCCTGCCCGATCATCACGCCAAAGTATTCCGCAATCGTTGTGTTGGCCGGGGCGTTCAATGTGCGGCAGCCCATGGCGCGTCCGCCGTTCGGATCAAATTCCTTCCGCAAATCGACCATCTGCTGCATGTGCGCGGGCGTGATTCCGTTGTTGCCGGCTTCCCAGAACAAAATGCTAGGATTGTTGCGGAAATAGATCATCGAGTCGCGCATGGCTTCTATCCGCTGTTCCCATTGCCGGCCCTGGGCGTCGCCTTCCTTGTCGCCAGCGGGACAGATTTCGATGATGCCAAATTTGTCGCCTGCGCGCACGTCCACGGCCTGCGGCGCGATGTGCATCCAGCGGATGTAATTGGCGTGCGTGCTGCGGACAAGCTGCGCGTTATAATCGTGCATCCAGTCGGGATACGCCTGGCCCAGTCCGGCCCAGTCATCGCTGCTTCGTTGCGCGTAGCCGGTGAGCCAGATGAACTTGTCGTTGAGATAAACGCCGCCGGTGCCGACGCCGCCTTTGAACTCGGCTTTGCGGAAACCGGTCCTGGTTTTCTGCACGTCCACCACTTTGTCGTTCACGGTGAGAATGGTGTAAACGTCGTAAAGATTCGGTTGCGCGTCACTCCAGAATTTTGCATCCGCCAATTTTCCGTTCGCGGAAAATATTTCCGTCTGACCGTTCACCAAGTCCAGCGCGTCACTGGAAAACTTCGCGCAAACTTTTCCGTCCGCGTCCACGACGACCGCCGAGAGCGTGATGGATTGCTGGTCGCCGGATTCATTTTTTACCTGTGATTCAATATTCACGTCGCAGGTTTTGCCCGGGATGGAAAAATGCAACGGATAAACGTAAACGCCCGTTGTTTTGAGATTTTCGTAAAGCGGCAGCGTCTGGTAAATTTTACCCGTCAGATGCAGCCGGATGTCGTGGTTCAGCCCGCCGTAATTCGGATTGAACGCGCGCCCCATCCACTCAAAACCCACGCCCGTCGCTTCCTCGGTGTAATCATTGCCGTTGTCCACCTTAACGGCGATGACATTGCCCGCATCGCCGAAGTTGACAAAGTCTGTCAGGTCGAGGCCGCAGGCCGTGACACCGTTCTCAAACCTCCCGGCCGATTTCCCATTGACCCAAAAACGTCCGGCCTGTTTCAGTCCTTCAAATTCGAGGAAGACTTTTCCGCTTCTTGCGCCGGCGGGCAGCTTGAAATGTTTCCGATACCAGGTGATGCCCGACCACGCGTGCCGGTCGCCGCCGCTGTGGCTGATGATGGCGGTGTAGGAATCAACGTCGTTGTAAGTGTGTGGCGCGCTGACATCCGCCCATTTGGAATCGTCAAAATTGGTTTGTTCCGCGCCCACGACATCCTCGCGAATGAATTTCCAGCCGGGATTGAAATTGTAATCCGCGCGCGACGATGTCGGCGGCGTGAAGGGTGTTTCCGCCGCACAGAGCGGCAGGGTGGCGGTTGCAAAAAGCAAGGCAAAGGACGCGGTAAGTGTTCTCATGTTTAGAATCGTATCAGCGGACAATTTGGTTATTGCAATTGGAGCAGGTAAAAGCCTTGCGCATCGGTGCCGACCGGATTGGTGAAGTTGAAATTGCCACTGTTGTCGAACTGGTTCGTCAGCAACCGCATCCAGTTGGATACCGGTGTGGATAGGTTTGTCGAGCCGAGCAGATAAAAATTCGCATTGGCCACGCCACCCGTTCCCATCAACATGAATCCATCGCCGGACATGACAGCCGAAGCGATGAGGGGCTTGGTCACCACCACCACCGACAGCGTGCCGTTGGTGTTCAAAGCGCTGGTGTTCCACCCCAACCCGGCGGGCAAAGGCGGAGGAACCACGTTGGCAACACCGCCGCTGTAACTCGCGGCATCGAACAATTTGAAACTGTCGCCGTTGGCCAGCGCCGCCAGGCCGACGTTGGTGACGATGAGTGTGCCGCCGTTGGTGAGCGCGCCGAGGATCTTTGCGACATCGTTGGTCAATGGCGACTTGCTGATTTCAAAAAGGCTTGTGGAACCCGCCGCCAGCGTGAGCGAGTTGTTGAAAGTGAGTGCGCCGATGCCGTTCGTGCCGGGCGAAAGAGTTGCGCCGCCGCCAACGACAAAGTTTCCTTTCACCGAACCGGCGCCGGAAATCCTTTTGCCGCTCGCCAGCGTCATCGAACCGCTGGTTGTCCCGCCCACATCGAAGAGCGCGCCTGCCAGGACGTTTATGGTTGACGAGTTGGCGATGGAGCCGGAGTTGGTCAACGCGAGGGTTCCGGTTTCAATGGTCGTCGCGCCGGTGTAGGTGTGCGCTTTGGTCAACGCAAGCCTGCCGGCGCCCCGCTTGGCGAGATTGCCCGTGCCGCTGATGACACCGGAATTTGTGTCCATGATGGAGTCGGAACGGCTGAAGGCCAGCGTGGCATTGTCCGTGACGCCGCCGGCGCCGAGGCTGCCGGTGGTGCCGCCATTGCCGATCCGCAGCGTGCCGCCGCTGATGGTGGTCGTTCCGGTGTAGGAATTGGTGCCGGTGAGGGTCAAGGTGGCCGTGCCGACCTTGGTGAGGGAATTGCCCGTGATGTTGCCCGCGAATGTGCTGTCGGTGTTCTTCGCGCCGACCGTCCACGGCGTGCCGCTCATGAATGACCCCGCGCTGCCGGACAACGCGCCGATGGCCACGCCGCTGCCACTGACGTGATAGGCGGAGATTCCGGCGGCGAGATTGACCGTCGCGTTGCCGTAGCCAGACGTGTTGCCGATGCGGAAATCGCCACTGCCATCGCCGGCGATCATGTTGATCTGTCCGGTGAACGCGGACCAGTTGCCGTCGAACTCGGTGCGGACATAATTGACGCTGAAGTTCAACGTGCCGCCGCCGGTGAGCGAGCCGTAAAGATTGCAGCGGTCGTCGCCGTAGATCGTGCCGGTGGAATTGGCCGGAACGAACACGTTCCAATTCACGGTGTCGTAGCTGCCGGTGTCGCTGAACATGGTCAGCGTGCCGCCGTCGAGGGTGACGGTGGTGTTGCCATTGCCGCCGGGGCCGGTGCCGAGGCCGAATTGATTGCAAGTGCCGCTGCCGAGCGAGATGTTGCCGGCTTTGATGAGGGTGACGCCGCCGTAACTGTTGGCGTGGGTGATCGCCAGCGTGCCACCGCCGATTTTTTGCAACGCTCCCGCGCCGACGATCTGCCCGGCAATGGTCACCTGGTCGCTGCTGTTGGCCACGTCAACCAAGTTCGTGCCCGCATTGAGGGTCAGGCCGCGGTCGGTATAGGACTCGCCGGTGACGCGGAGCGTGGCGCTGCCGGACAAGACCAGGCTCGCCGAGCCGCCGGGTGGATTGCCGAGCGGACTCGGGAACCCAATCGCATCCAATTCCGACACGACGAGCGTGCCGCCGGCGATGGTTGTCTTGCCCGTGAATGTATTGTTTACGGCGCTGATGGTGAGCGTGCCGGAATTGGTTTTGGTCAGGCTGCAGGAGCCGATGATCCCGCCGCCGCCCGTGAAGGTGTAATTCGCCGTGCTGTCCACGACAACACTTGAAGCGTTGAGGTCGCCGACGAGATTCACGGTCGGATTGGCCGCGCCGGTGTTATCAAAGCGCACGGTGTCATTCGGTGCGAATTGGTCTTGCCCCGCGCCATTGAACCAGTTGCTGGTGACGAGCAAATCCCACGCGTTGCCGCCCTGTCCGCCCGTCCACGTCACCGTCGCCGGAGCGCGATAACTTTTTACGACGAGCGCAATCTGGCCGGGCGGATTCGTGAGCGCGCAAGGAATTCCCGCCAGGCCGGAAGCGATGAGGTTGCCCAAGCCGCCGCTCAACGCGCCGGAATAACTGATCAGCGGATAAACCGTGCCGGGCGGCAGGTTCGTGTCGAGCAAATGGATGACGAGCGTGTTCGTGCCTAGCAGGGTGAGATTGCCGGTGACCACGAGCAGGTCGTTGGTTTTGGCCGTGCCGGCCGGATCGTCGGACAAATCAAAATCATTCAATGTGCGTCCGGCAAGCGTGACATTGTTGGCGATGGTGAGCGTGCCGGGCGAATTGGTGCCTTGTCCCGGCGAAACTCCCGCGCCTTCATTAATGGAAACCACCGAGCCGACGACGCCGTTGCCGCCGAGCCGGCCATCCAGCCACGTGCCGCCGCGCACGGTGACGGGACTGTTCGGAAGCGAGCCGTTCACGATGAACGGCCCCTCGGTGATGAGCGTGCGTCCGGCGAAATCGTTGGTGTTGTTGAAGACAAGTTTGCCCGCGCCGGCTTTCGTGAGCTTCATGCCGCCGGTGAGCGAGCCACCCGCGAACGTGTAATTGCCGGCCGAGTAAACGGTCACGGCGCCGGGCGTGAGCGTGCCGACGATCTGGACGGGCGAGCTGTTTGAACCGGTCCGGTCGAAAAGAACCGTGTCGCCGTCGTTATAGACGGTCGCCGTGGTGTTGGAAATCCAGAGATTGTTCGTGAACCAACCGGCGATCGCGCCCGCGTCCCAGTTGGTTCCGTCGTTGCCGCGCCAGACCAGTTTGGCGTCGGACACCGGCGCAATCGGCTGCGGGGCCATTCCCGTGCCGAGATAATAGCTCGGCCAGGTGGTTTGCATGTAGCCTTTGACGGTGAGACATTCGCGGTATTCGGGATCTTGTGCCAGGCACGCCAGGCGCGTGGTGGACGGCGAAACGGGCGTGAAAATGATCAGGCTCCCGTGATCGCTAGCCTCAAACACAATCTCCTCGCGCCAGTCGCCGAAAAGATCGCCATAAAGCGGCTGCGCGCTGCGCGCCGTCACCAGGCCGTTCATGTAGCCGGGCATGTAATACGGACTCAACACCCGGCCGACGTTATATTTGTCAATCTTCCCGTCGTTGAGTTGTTCGCGCGAGAGATCCGCATCCCACCAAATGCTGAAGTTGGGATAGGGCGGATTGTTGTTGATCAAATCGCCCTTGCAACTCCACAAGCCGGGCTGCGTCGAGAACAACTCCACGCCGCGCGTGTTCGGATCCACGTCCCCCGCGTTGCCCCGCGCCACGTCCGCCACGCCAGCCGAAAACCATTCCTTCAACGGCTTGCCCGTGGACGCGTCGAGCAGCGCCGTCGCCAGCAGCGTGCCGTTGTCCTGCTGAATCGCAAAGGTCTCCAGTCCCGGACGGTCCGGGTCAAGGTCCGCGATGTGGTAGCGGTCGCCGTGTCCGAGGATCGTGCTGTAGAGCGGGGTCGCGTGGTCACCGTCGTCATGGAGCACAAAACCGATTTCGCAAAATTCATCCTTGCCGTCATGGTCCACGTCGGCGATTCGGATCTGGTGGGCGCGGGAATAATTTTTCCCGTCATTGGGCGGCGTCCATTCCCAGCGCATGGCGAGCGCCCCGTTGCGGTAATCCCAGCAGGTGATGCTGAGGTTGAACGAGCCGTCGGCATTGCGGTTGATGGCTTCACAAACCAAACTCGGACGAACCCCGTCGCCATACATGATGCCCAGGTGGCTGCTTAACGCGGAGGCCGCGGGCCAGTGGTTAGGCAGGAGGCCTCGTGCTTTTTCAACGCCAGTCAGGCCGTCCATCACCGAGATAAACTGATCGGTGTTGTTGCCGACCGAAATCGCGGCCGCGCGGACGCCGGCGGCGTTTGTGACCGTGACACCGTTGGCGGTGCGCACCAGCACCTCGGCTTTGCCGTCCCCATCCAAATCGTAGGCGGTGACATTATCCGCATGTCCCACGCTGACCCCGGAGGCGGCATAGTCGGCGTTGGTGCTGTTGAAACCCATGTCCATCCGCCAGAGAAACGTGCCGTTGCGCAAATAGGCTTCCACGAGGGAATTGGGATTGGTGGCCGTGCCGTCGGGCGTTCGCGTGACGGCAAAATCGTATTCGCCATCGCCATCGAAATCCGCGGGCCAGACGTGCTGCACCCAGAAGCCGTTTCCGGGAACGGCATGCAGCGGAACGGAGAGATACGGGGCAAGCTTTCCCTGAAAATCCACAGGGACCACGGCATTGGCCGCAAGGCCGAACGGCGCGCTGGCGTCGAGTTCAACCCCGTTGGTCACCGGACGCACGAACCACGAGTTCGACGCCGTGAGGGTCGCGGTGGAATCCACGAAGTCCGTGGTGTTCGTGATCGGCTGCGCATTGAGTTTCACCGCCGCCGCGCCGTTTTGCGAACGGTAGAGGTTGAACGTGACGCCTTCGGGATCATTGGCCAGCAGCCGCCAGCCGATGTAAGCGGTCGAGGTGCCCGTGCGCGCGGCGACGACACCGCGGCCCAGATTTTCCATCTGGCGTTGGGCGAAAGCGGCGGTGACGGTTGAGAATAAAATCACGATGGTCGTCAGAGGCCACAGCTTGGCGGCGGAAGAGTTAGTTCTCATGAGGACTATCACAATATTGCCCGCCCGGCCAACTTAATCGTCCAAACTTGCCATTTAATAAACATAATTTGTGATCCCTGCCCGCGGGCACAGGAAGTTTCATGGCAACTGCAACAGATAAAAACTCTGCGGCGAATTCGTGTTCATCGCGGTGATGGAGTTGAAATCGCCGGAGCCGTCAAACTGATTTGTCACCAGCCGCGTCCAGTTGGAAACCGGCGTGGAAAGATTGGTTGAGCCGAGCAGATAAAAATTCGCATTGGCCACGCCACCCGTTCCCGTCAACATGAATCCATCGCCGGACATGACAGCCGAAGCGATGAAGGGCCTGGCCACCACCACCACCGATAACGTGCCGCTGGTGTTCAAAGCGTTGGTGTTCCAGCCCAAGCCGGCAGGCAGCGGCGGCAGGATCACATTGCTGAACGCGCCATTATAAGTTGCGGCGTTGAACAGCTTGAAACTGTTGCCGTTGGCCAATGCCGCCGCGCCGATGTTGGTGACGATGAGGGTGCCGCCGTTGGACAACGCGCCGAAGATTTTTGCAGCCGAGTTGGTCAACGGCGCGTTGCTGATCTCAAAAATGTTGGTGCTGCCAGATGCCAGCGTGAGCGAATTGCTGAAGGTGAGCGTGCCGAGCGGATTGCCCGGCGCCAGTGATCCGCCGGAGTTTACTGTCACCGCACCGGAGATGATTCCGCTGCCTGCGAGCGTGCCACCATTGGCGATGGTAACCGCACCCAACCCCGTCGCGCTGCCGGCAGAATTATTGGCCAGCAAGGTTCCGGCATTCACGGTCGTGTTACCGCTGTAAGTATTCGTGCTGGTCAGCGTCAGCGTGCCCGCGCCGGCTTTGGTCAACCCACCCCCGCCGGATAATACTCCGCCGAGAGAAATATTGTGGGCACCGCTCGAAACATCCGCCGCCTTGAAGGTCGTGTTGCCGGCCAGAGTAATTGGCGCGACGGATGACCAGTTTGCTATGGCTCCGATGGTGGCACCTCCGTTTCCGAACAAGGCGAACACATTGCCACCCGGCTGGTTGGCCACGAGTCCGACGCCGCCCAGATACAGCGTCGCGCCGTTGGAAACCACCAGCCAGCTCGTCGCGCTGGCGGCGTTGATTTGATTCAACGTGGCGCCGGTGAGTGTGGCCACGGAGGTCGCGCCGCTGATATTCGCGCCGTTCACGGTGCCAGATGACGTATTCAGCAAGAGGCCGTCGGTTCCCAGATAGGTCAGCGCGCCGCCGGACATAGTCAGCCAGCCGCCGCGGACACTGTTGCCGTTGCCGACCTTGAATGCGCCAGATGTTCCCACGATGTGCAACGAGCCGCCATTGATATTCAGGTCGGCGGCAAGATTGCCGGCATTCTGGACGAGGACGTTGGTGGCGGTCACGGTGCCGGCGTTGATGATCAGGCCGCCCGCCGTGTTGGGGCCGGTGCCCTGCAAATCCTTGCTGCAGGTGCAGTTGCCCAAATTGACCGTGCCCGTCGTGTTAATGGTCAGATTCCCCACAGTATTGCCTGACGATCCGAGGTTTACATTGGCGAAAGCAGCCGACGCCGTTCCGGTGATGGAGGCGCTGTCGCCGGTTGAGCCGGCATTGGGGGCGACATTCAGCGTGTTGGCGGCAATTGTGCCGCCGGTCATATTGAAGGAAACTCCGGTCGCGCCGTTGCCGACCAAGATCGTGCTGCTTGGAGCATTGATGGTTCCGCCGGAAACCGTCAGGTTGCCACCCAGAACAGTGGTGTTGCCGGCAAAATTATTTGCGCCGGCAAGTGTCACCGTGCCGGTGCCGGACTTGGTCAATGAACCGCTGCCGGTCAATGCGCCGGTGTAAGTGGTATTCAAATTATTTGCGCCAACGGTGAGGGCCAGCGCGGCGGAAGCGGTGTTGATGAGATTTAAATTTTGCGAACCGCTCAGTCCGCCGAGCGTTGCCGACGTGATGCCGTTGAAAGCAACGCTGCCATTGGTGTGGTTCAAAAGGCTGTTCTGCAACGCGAGCGAACCGGCGATTTGCAGGGTGCCTTGCGCGACAGTGGTCGTGCCGCCGTAAGTGGTCGTGCCCGCGAGAACCACTGTGCCACCGTTGACCACTAAATTATTTGTGCCGGTGATGTTGCCGGACAAGGTCAGCGGATTCGGGGATGTGTTGTTGAGAACCAAGCTGCCGTTCAGGACCAGTGGCGCGGAAATGGTGTCGCCTTTGCTTGACGCGAGTTGTGTCACAGTCGCCGTGGCGGGTATGTTGTCAAAGGTAAGTGTGCCGCCGTTGGCGGCGACATTGAACGCCGCTGCGCCGCCGTCCGCGCCGAGGTTCAATTCGCCGATGATGACGGACTGGTTCAAATTAATGGTCTGGTTCGCAGCGATGGGAGAATTGACGAGCGCGACGGCTTGCATCGCGTTGGGAAAGGCGTTGCCACTCCAGTTGGAATTCACATTCCAGCTTTGCGCCGACGTGGTGATTGTATTGGTCCAGGCGATGCCGTCACTGACAAATGGCGTCGCTCCCACCAACGCCGAAAACGGGCTTTGGCCGTATGGTCCGATGGCAGAAACCGCATAATAATAAGTCGTGCCGTTGTTCAGCCCCATGTTTAGATAACTGGTATTCGGGTTGAAGACGAGGTTGGAATTGCTTCCGTCGCTGTTCGTCGAAATTTGCAGCATATAATTCGTCGCGCCCGGGGACGCGTTCCAACTCACTGAAACCACCGAGTCGCCCGGGATGGCGGCCAGGCCGGTAGGCGTGAGCGGCGGCGCGGTGCTTAGCGAAGCGATGACCTCCGCCGATTGTGGCCCGATGCCACTGCTGTTGGTGGCGGCAACGACATAGTAATAAATTAGTCCATTCGTCAAGCCGGTGTCGGTGTAGGAATTGGTCGTCACTGCGCTGGCGATGGTGGCGTAAGGTCCACCCGGGTTGCTGGAGCGTTGGACAACATAGCCGTCGGCGCCGATGGAATTGCTCCACGTCAAAGTCGCCTGGGAATTTTCCGTCGTCGCGGTCGGATTGGTGGGCGCGGCGGGGCCGGCGGCGTTGAACAAATGAATGATGGCGGCCTGTGCGGCCGGAACGGTCAATGCAAATGATGAACCCGATGGGCGGGCCATTCCCAGATAGGCTCCCGTCCAGACGCCAGAACCGGAAATCGCCGAGCCGCCCAGGGTGACGCCAGTGGTCATGGCCGGATCGTCATTGGCGCCAGTGAGAAACATCACCTGCCCGGCGTTGTAAGTGGTGCCGCTGGTCGAGAGGGTGAGCGCGGCGTTGTGCGCCGGGGGGCTGGGTTGAGAAACATACTCACGGTTGATCACCGTCAACATGAGGCTGCCGTCATTTTGCAAAACGGAATAGGCGACCACGTTGGCGCTGCTGGGATTGCCGATGGTCACCGGCACAATCTTTCCATGTCCGCCGAGGTCAAATGCCTTGATGCCGTAGGCCAAAGGATGAACCGTATAATTGGCAGTCAGATTCGCCGGGGTTATGGCGCTGTAGGCCGGGTTATTGGCATTCAGTCCCATGTGAAGGTTGATGCCGGCCAGCCCGATGTTCGCTTGAAAATACATCCAATCCAGCCCCCAAAGCGCCGAGGCATAAGTATCGCTCGCCCCGAATGAACCATTGTGAAAGAAACTGTTGCACTCTTCATATCGGGGAGCCAGCCCCGCTGCAAACGCCGAAGGAACCCATCGGTTGTTAAAGCTTTGATAGCCAGCATCCACGCCCGCAGCCAGCATCCAACTGATATGCACTGCCGCTGTATTGGTGTCCAGACTCGTGCCAAAAGGATAAAGGTGCTGGCATACAAATGCGACCTGGCCTCCCGGCGCAAATTTGGGACAAAAGGTGGCGTCAAATCCAGTGCCGCCGCCAGCGCAGTCTGGTCCCGCCCATCTTGATCCCGGATAAAGTCCGTTGACCGCGGCAATATAATTGCTGAATTCCAAATCGTAAGTTGTGACACCCATGTTATGACCCGGATTATTTGGATCCGGCACCAAATCCGGCTCGTTGCCGACTTGAAACACGAGGATGTTGGTGCCATAACTCTTTGCCGTTACATAATTCTGCATGCTCTGCGCGATGGCCGCTTTGCCGGGAGGATCGTAAAGACTGCCGGCGATTTCGAGATCCCAGATGAGATTGCCGCCGATGGCATGGCAAAAGTCCAGCACCGCGTCCTGGTCCGCCGCCGTGGAAATGTTTCCGCTCTCGGCGGAATTGCCGCCGACCCGGATGCTTTTGACGCCCAGGGTTTTCAGCAGCCCAATCATGTCGGCATTCGTCCCGCTCAAATACCAGCCTTGGTTCCCAGTATCATAGATCACCGACCCCATCTCAAAACTCAGCCCGGAGAAGTCGCTGGGTATGGGTGCCGCCGCCGCCTGGGTCGTGTCAATCGCCAATGCGACGCTTGCAGTCGTGGTCTGTGCCAGCCCATTCATCACGCAGAGCAGCATGACAACCACCAGTGACCCCACAATGGAGGTGGCGAGGCCCGGTTTGACAATCTGTGAGCGATTGATTTTCAATTTTAATATTTGGTTGGTTGTTCAGCCGGCAGTCTATTGCAATTGCAGTTTGTAAAACGACTGGCCTGGGCCGGGGCGGGTGGCATTGGTCAGCGTGATGGAAAAATTACCGGAAGCGTCAAACCCGTTGGTCGCCACCGGCGTCCAGTTCCCCGGCAAATTGGTGGTCATGAGCACGAAATACGGCCAGTTGGCGGTTCCACCGCCGCCGCTAATGAGGAGGTTCGCGCCCGATATGTGAACGTTGGCAATGGCCGGCGAAGTGAGCGGAACGACGGAAAGGATCCCGTTGGTGTTGAGCGCATTTGTGTTCCAGCCCAAGCCGGCGGCCAAGGGCGGAAGAATCACATTGGCAAACGCGCTGTTGTAACTGCCGGCGTTAAACAATTTGAAACTGTCGCCGTTGGTCAAGGCCGCCGCGCCAATGTTGGTCACGATGAGCGTGCCACCGCAGGTCAATGCGCCGAGAACTTTTGCCACGTCGTTCGTCAATGGCAATTTACTGATCTCAACAATATTCGTGGAACCGGGATTCAACGTCAGCGAATTGCTGAATGTCAGCGTACCGGGCGAATTGCCCGGCGACAATGTGCCGCCCGACTGAACCATCGTCGCGCCGGAGATAGTTCCGCTGCCGCCCAGCGTGCCGCCGCTGGCTACGGTGACGGCGCCGTTGGCCGCCAGTACACCGTTGACCAATAGTTTCCCCGCGCTGATTGTTGTCGCGCCGGAATACGTATTCGTGCCGGTCAACATGAGCGTGCCGCCGCCGGTTTTGGTCAGCGCGCCGGTGCCTGACAAAATTCCGCCCAAAGAAATGTTGTGCGCGACGTTCGCTGCGTCCGCGGCTTGAAAACTCGCCGTGCCGGTCAGCGTTATCGGCGCGAGGGACGACCAGTTGGTGACGGCGCCGATGGTGGCGTCTGCGAGCGAGGCAAATACGTTCGCGCCCGGCTGGTTGGCGACGAGTCCGACGCTGCCCAGATAAAGCGTCGCGCCGTTGGAAACCACCAGCCAGCTCGTCGCGCCGGCGGCGTTGATTTGGTTGAGCGTGACGCCGGTGAGCGTGGTCACGGAGGTCGTGCCGCTGATGTTCGCGCCGTTGGCTCCGCCGGATGCCGTGTTCAACAACAATCCGTCCGTTCCCAAATACGTGAGCGAGCCGCCCGTCATTGTCAGGAATCCGCCGCGCGGGCTGGTGCTGTTGCCGACTTTGAACGCGCCGGTGGAGAGGGAACTTCCAATCGTCAGCGAACCGCCGGTCATGTTCATGTTCGCGCCGGAAGCGGTGTTTTGGATGATGACGCTGGCGGCGGTGACCGTGCCATTGTTGATGATGAGGCCGCTGGTCTTGCTCGGTCCATTGCCCTGCAAATCCTTGTAGTCAATCAGCACTCCCAACGTGACGAAGCCAGTGGTGTTGATGGTGAACGGTCCGGAGGTGTTGCCGGACGCACCGAGATTCACACTGTTGAAGAAAGCCGATCCTGATCCGGTGATGGAGGCGTTGTCGCCGGTTGAGTTGGCGGTGGGAGCGACGCTCAAAGTGTTTGCCGTGACCGTGCCGCCGGTCACGTTGAACGAAACTCCGGTCGCGCCGTTGCCGACCGTGATCGTGCTGCCGGGCGCATTGATGGTTCCGCCGGCGACCGTCAGGTTGCCGCCGAGGATGGTGGTATTGCCGGTGTAATCGGCGTTAAACAATGTCAGCGAGCCGGCACCGGCCTTGATCAGCGAGCCTGGCCCGCTCAATTGCCCGCCGAAAACCGTCGTTGCATTGTTGGCGCCGACCGTCAGCGTCACCGGCGCGGAAGCGTCATTGATGAGGCTTAAATTTTGCGCACTGGCCCCATCGCCCAATCCGCCGAGCGTCGCGGTGGTGATGCCGGTGAAGGCAAGATTGCCGCCGTCGTAATTCAAGGTGCCGGTTTGCAATGCCAGCGTGTTCGCCAGCTCCAGCGTGCCGTTGGTGAGAAACATGACGCCGCTGAATGGGTTCGCGCCGGTCAAGGTGACATCGCCGTTCAGCGTGATGTTGCCGCCGCCGCTGATGATGCCGGAAAGCGTCAGGGGCGCGTCGGAATCGTTTGGGTTAACTTGGACATCCAGATTGACGTTGTTGGTGATCGGCGCGGAAATCGTGTCGCCCTGGCTTGCCGCCGTTTGCACGAGCAAGGCGTCGTCAGTTGCGTTGTCGAACGTGAGCGCGCCGCCGTTGCCGGTGAGGTTGAAAGACCCGCCGGCGGCGCCCACGGCCAAAGCGCCCACGGTGACCGGCTGGTTCAAGTTGATGGTCTGGTCGGCGGCGATGCCGGAACTGATAACGGCGGCGGCCAGCGGACTGTTGGGAAAGCCCGTGCCGTTGCTCCAATTGGAATTCGCGTTCCAGCTTTGCGGCGAAGTCGTCGTGGTGTTGATCCAGGCGACTCCTGAAACGCCGGCGGCGGGAGTGGCGCTGGCCTGAACGGAGTTGGCGCTTTGCCCGTTGCCGACGGCATAAACGACATAGTAGTAGGTGATGCCGTTGACGACGTTGGTGTCCACCCAGGTTGTGGCGGGCGACGAGGCAATCATCGTGAACGATCCGCCGCTGTTGGTGGAGCGCAACACAACATAATTGGTCGCGCTGCCGGACGGATTCCAAAACAGTGAAACCTGCGTGTCGCCCGGCGTGGCGGTGAGTCCGGTCGGCGCGGGCGGCGGGCCGTTGATGGTCGTCGCGCTGGCGCTGGCGTTGGTGGAATCGCCGGCGTGGTTGGACGCGCGCACCTGGAAATAATAAGTCGTCAGCGGAGTCAAACCGGTGTCAGAATAGTTGGTGGTGTTCAGCGGCAGATTCGCCACTGGCGTGAAATTCACCCCGTCCGTTGAATGTTCGATCACATAACCAATTTCGTTCGTGGCGTTGTCCGTCCACTGGAGGTTGATCTGCGTGCTATTGACCGGGGTGGCGGTCAGGCCGGTGGGGGTGGCAGGCGGAGTTCCGGTTACGACGGCCTCGTAGAATTCGACTTCCATGATGGGAAAACTTCCCGAAGTTGTCCGGCTGATGCGGATGGTGTTGCCGCGTGTTGGCGGGACATCAATCGTCAAATAGCCGGTCGTGGCGGGCGTCGTGGCGTTGTAGAGCGTCGTGCCGCCAACCTGAATCATGATGGGATAAATGCCGTTGCGCGGCGGGGTCAGCCACTTGACGACGACTTGCGAGACGAGCGCGGTGCGGACGAGGGTGTATTGAATCCAATTCTGGCCGAGCGTGCTGCTGCTGGTCCACGAGGTGGTTTCGTTGTCATCAATCGAGTCCGTCAAATTGCCGGTATAGCCGGCGCCGGCGGTGATGTTGCTCACGAGGATCGGCACGCGCGCGATTTGAAATGACTGGGCCAGCGGCGTCGGGCCGCGCGAATAATTGGCTGGTATTCCTGTTCCCGGCAACCAGGGGGCAAGACCGTTGGTCATGGCAAAGGGAATCGTGGCGAGGTTCGTCGTGGCGGAGGTCAATCCATCGGCCGTCGCGGTGAGCGTGATTGTGCCAGCGTTAGTGCCGGACCGCACGAGCACGCGGTTGACACCGCACTCCACCGGCAGGTTCGTGGAAAGGATGTAATTATCCCCCGCCACCGTGTCCGAACGAATACCGAGGCCACCGCGCCATTCCGCCGGACCGCTCAGGGTGAAATTGATCAGGTCAAAATTGGTCGGACAACGGCGGCCTTGCGCATCCACCACCTCGACTTCACACATGGCGAGATCGTGGCCGTCCGCCTTCCAGCCGGTTGGATCAAGAATGGGCGTGAGACGGATGGCGGTCGCCAGCCCGGTCGTCACTCGCGTGTCAGTGCAGGTTGGATTGCCCGCAGAGTCATAACCTACCGCCGTCAACGTTCCGGGCGACCACGCGACATTATGCCAGGTGAAAAGAAAATCGCGGCTCTCCGTGCCGTAGCCCAGCGACACGCCGTTGGTGAACAATTCCACATACGCCGCCGTCGAGACAGCGTAGATGTCCTTGATCACGCCATTGGTGTAATTCCAGTGGCCGACGATATGGACGCGTTGCTTCTCGATATCGTCCCAGCAATCCCACATGACCTGATGCACGAACCATTCCTCCTTGGGAAGGCGCAGGCAATCCACCGCGCCGCTGCCGCGGTAATTCTGGTCGCCGCGAAAATGCGTGTTCGAGTCGGAGAAAATTATTTTCGCGCCCCCGGCGGTGACGCGCGTACCGGTGCCGGGACGCTGGACATAATAATCGTCCCAGCCGTTGACGTTCTGAACGGCCATGGAATCCATGTTGCGGTGGACGTAATCACCGTCCTGATGATAGGGCGGTGAATAATTGTCCCAATACCGCCGCAAGTCCTCATCGCGATCATATTCCATCATCCACATCGGCTTCGTCCCGCTCTTGTCGATGTAAAGCATCTCGCCGCCGTATTCGGCGTTCGTGCTGCCCATCATGCTGCGGCTGCCAACGGCGCGACCACCGTAAGGATCGTATTGGTCGCGAATCCCCTTCATCTGAATCACGTGTGCCTCACTGACGCTGTTATTGCCGCATTCATAAAACATGATGCTGGGATCGTTCTTGTTGTAAATGATGGCGTCGCGCATGAGTTCCGTGCGCTGATCCCACTGGCGGCCCGACGCATCCCCTTCCTGATCGCCCGCCGGCATGGACATCATCAATCCCTGCCGGTCGCAGGCCTCGATGATCTGCTTGCCTGGTGTGACGTGCATCCAGCGCATATTGTTGCCGCCGCCGTCCACGACAACTTTCTGGCTGAAATCATCCATCCACGTCGGCACGGAACAACCGATGGCCGGCCATTCATCGGTGCTGCGCTGGCCGTAACCGTGGATGTTGATGGCGCGGTCGTTCAACGTGACCGTGCCGTTGGTGAAGGCGGTTTTGCGGAAACCCGTGTGCGTGCGCACCACGTCCAGCACCGTGTTGGTTTCGCTGACGATGGTATAAACGTCGTAAAGATAACCGTAGCCCCAACTCCAGAAATTGAGGTTAGTCACCAGCGAACTGGCGGTGAGCACGTTGGTCTGTCCCGGCTGGATCGTCACCGGACCGCCCGTGAAATTGGTGACCGCCACGCCGTTTGTATCCACCATCACCACCTGATAGTTCAACGTGTGCGCCACCGTGTCTTCATTCCGCACCTGCGTGTCCGCGTGAATGACGGCGGACTGGCCGGGCACGCTGATGTTCTGCGCATAAACGTAGGTGCCCACCGTGCCGAGATTGGAAAACAACGGCAGAGTCTGATAAACCGTGCCGGTGAAATGGAGCTTCACGTTTTTATTGATGCCGCCGTAGTTGGCGTAAAATGAGGAACTGTTCCACTCAAAAGAGGTGCCGGTGGCAATTTCGTGGTAGCCGTAGGAATTGTCCGTGCGCACGGCCACGACGTTGTCCTGCGGATAGGCCAGCAGGTTGGTGGTGATGTCAAACCCGAACGCCATCACGCCGTTTTCAGAACGGCCAACCCACTGGCCGTTGATGTAAACCTCGCCCGCCTGGCGGATGCCCTCGAATTCCAGGAAAACCTTTTGTCCACTACTGTCCGGCGGAAGGACAAAATGCTTGCGATACCACGCGATGCCCGTGGGCAGGCTGCCGATGCCCACGCGAAAAGCATAATCCTCATTCCACGCGTGCGGCAAAGTCACGTTGGTCCAACTGCTGTCGTCAAACGCGGTCAACTGCGCGTTGACCGGATCGCCCGTCATCAGCTTCCAGCCGGGATTGAAGTTGTAAGTGACGCGAGGTGACACGGGCGGCACGAAGGCTGTTTGGGCAACGGCATTTTCCGCCAGCGCGGCAAGGAAAATCCCCGCGACCGCGAGAATGATATCGTGTTTCAACATATATATGATTATGTTCGCCGATTGCTTGCAGATGGTGGTCCCTCAATCCAGTCCGGCCGCCGTCATTGCAACTGCAATTTGTAAAACGACTGGCCTGGGCCGGCATTGATGGCGTTGGTCAGCGTGATTGAAAAATTACCGGAAGCATCAAACCAATTGGTCGCCACCGGCGTCCAGTTCCCGGGCAAATTGGTGGTCATAAGCACGAAATAAGGCCAGTTGGCGGTTCCACCGCCGCCGCCGATGAGGAGGTCCGCGCCCGATATTTGAAAGCTGGCAATGGCCGGCGAAGTCAGCGCCACGACAGAAAGGATCCCATTGGTGTTGAGCACATTGGTGTTCCACGCCAACCCCGCGGGCAAGCCGGGCAGAACAATGTTTGCGAACGCGCCGTTGTAACTGGCGGCGATAAATAGCTTGAAACTGTCGCCGTTGGTCAAGGCCACCGTTCCGATATTTGTGACGACGAGCGTGCCGGCGGCGGTGAATGCACCGGAAACTTTTGCCGTGTCGTTCGTCAGCGGCAATTTGCTGATTTCAAAAATGTTGGTACTGCCAGATGCCAGCGTCAGCGAATTGCTGAAGGTCAGCGTGCCGATGCCGTTCAGGCCGGGCGAAAGAATTGCGCCGCTGCCAACGGTAAAATTTCCTTTCACGGAACCAACACCGGAAATCATTTTGCCGCTGGCCAACGTCATCGAGCCGCCCGCCGTTCCGCTCACGTCGAATAGCGTGCCGGATGAAAGGCTGATGCCCGACGAATTGGCAATGGCGCCGGAGTTGGTCAGCGCCAGCGTGCCGGCTTCGATTATCGTCGCTCCGGAGTAGTTGTGCGCTTTGGTCAACGCGAGCCGGCCGGCGCCCTGCTTGTCCAAAATGCCCGAGCCGCTGATGACGCCAAAACCGGTGTCGTCAATTGCATCGGAGCGATTGAACGTAAGCGTGGCATTGTCGGTGACATTGCCGGTGCCGAGGACTCCAGTGGTTCCGCCGTTGCCGATTTGCAGAATGCCGCTGCTGATGGTTGTGCCACCGCTGTAAGTGTTCGCGCCGCTCAAAGCAAGATTTCCGCCGCCATTCTTCTGGATAAAACCAGCGCCGGCGATGACACCAGAAAAGGCCGTGTTCGCACCCAGCGCGCCGATGGAAAAATTCTCGCCCGAGGCGGTGTTGATGGTGCCGGAGCCGGACAACGAACCGAGGTTGAACAGCCCGCTGGCGTTGGCATTCATGGTTCCGCCGTTAAAATTGTAGGCCGTCGTCGCGCTCACGGCGGTGAGGGAACTCAATCGAAGCGCACCGCCGCCTTGCAAGGTGACGGTTCCGGTGTAGGCGGAATTATTTCCGCTCCAGGTATGCGTGCTCGACGCGATGACGGTGAGTGGACCACCGCCGGTAAGGCTGCCATTCCAAGTGCGATTGCCGCCAATGTTTTGCTCGGTGCCGCCTGATATGACGCTGATCGGGTTGCCGTCGGCCACGTTGACGTTGAACGTGCCTCCGTTCAGCGAAATCGTGATGCCGCTGCTGGCGTTCGCCTGGATGGTACCGGAGTTCACCTGGATGTTCGCGCCCGTGTCATTCGCCGTGGCGCCAAGATTCAGCGTGCCGCCGGTTTGAATGACCGTGTTGCTCGCGCTGGTGAACGTGCCGTTCACGGTGAGTGACTGGCCGTTGGTAATGCTCCAGACCTGCGTTGCCGCCAGCGTGATGGCGTTGTTGAAGGTAACGCTGTGGTTCGCCTTGCTCATGTCAATGCCCGAACCGCCGAGCGTCAAACTGTTTCCAGCGGCGACCGTCACGTTGCCGTTCAAATTGTTGGTGAAAACCAGGCCGCCAACCGTTATATCTCCGCCCAAAGTCAGCACGGCTTCGTTCGCCGAGGAAATGATGTTGTTGAACAGACCGATCTGGCTGATGGCAGGAGTCACGCCGCTCCAGTCGCTGGCATTGTTCATCGTCGTCGTGTCGGATTTGATCATTTGCGGCGTGGCGCTGGGCGTCGCCGTGGTCTGCGCGGAAAGCGGGCCTGTGCCGTTCGGCCCAACGGCATACACGACGTAGTAGTAGGTCGTGCCGTTGGCGAGGCCGGTGTTGAGATAGCTCGAAACGTTGGTGGAGACGATTGTCGTGTAAGGTCCGCCGCTCGTGGTGGAGCGTTGCAGAACGTAATTCGTCGCGCCGACGGAATCGCCCCAGTCCACGAAGACCTGTGCGTTGCCCGGGATCGCGGTGATGGGCGCCGGCGGCGCGGGCGGCGTCACCACGGCAATTGGGGCTGAATTTGTGCTGATACCGGCCAGATTGGCCGAGGCCACTTCGTAGTAATAGGTCGTGTTATAATTCAATCCGGCGTCGGAATAGATGGACAGCGCGGTCGGATCAATATCCAGAATAGTGTAGGGGCCCGAAAGAACAGTCGCCCGCGCAACCACATAATCCGCGGCGCCGGATACTGGATTCCACGACAAGTTGACCTGGTTCGAAGTCACATTTGCCGAAAGGCCGGTCGGCGTCAGGGGCGCAATCGCGGAGGGCGTGACACTGACCGGCGCTGACGCGCTGCTCTGCCCGTTGGCATTGGCGGCGCTGACGGTGTAGGCGTAAGTGCAGTTGTTCGCCAGACCGCCGTCGGTGTAATTGGTCGTGGTGACAAAGCTGTTGACGATGTTTGTGGGAATAGTGCCGTCGGGTTGAGTAACCACCGCGCCGTAAGTGAGCACCGTGCGACGAATGGTATAGGTCGCCGCGCCGGGCGTTGCATTCCAAGTGAGCGTCGCCTGCAAATTTCCCGGCGTTACCGTCAAGCCTGTCGGCACGGACGGAGCGGATGGCGTGGATGACGACGGCGTGGCGGCGGCTTCAACCGAATTCGTGCCGCTGCCATTCATGTTCGCCGCTGCAACGACATAATAATAAGTCGTGTCATTGACCACGGAATTGTCCGTGTAAGTCGCATCGGGAACATCGCTGCCGACGATCGGGCCAACCACGTTGGTGGCAATGGCGGTGTAGCCGCTGCCGGAAGTCGTCGAACGCGAGACGGTGTAACTGGTCGCACCGGAACTGGCCGGCCAGTCCAAAACCACGACGCCATTACCCGCGATGGCTGTCAGTCCTGCCGGGGTCGGCGGGAAGTAACCCGTCAGTTCCAAGCGGATGTAATCATACATGATGTCGTTGGAAAAATAACCGGCCTTGCGCATGGTCAACTGGATTTTGTTCTGGCCCGCGTGCAGCAGATTGCCGGTGAAGTTGAGGCGATAGTCACAAAATACCCCATGCGATTCCATGCGAATCATCGGATCATCAGAATAGTATGGGAAAAACCCCGTCCCGTTCAAAACCGTGCCGTTGACGGTGACAATGACGGGACCGTCATAATCGCCGGCAATCGCAAAATAGATCGAAGCCTGCGCACTGCTGGCGGGCGCGGAGGGCAAATTGAAGAAAATATTCTGCAAGGTGCCGTTCAAATTGCCGGTCGTCGGGTCAAGCGACGTCGGCTGCGCGTAGTCCCAATCCACCGACCAGCGGCCCTGGCCATTGGTGTAATTGACGCCGTTGGGAAAATCCAGGTTGTAATCCATCCACTGCGCCCAGTTGACGGCAAAGTTGGTGGAGTTGCCGAGGTCGCCGTGCCAGTAATCTGCGCCGTGCCGGAATTCAGTCGTGTCGCGGTCGGGGAAGCCCATCTCCCAAACCGTCGCGCCCACGCGCGCCGGCGCCCAGGTGACGGGGCCGAGGTCGTTGGTCTGCCCGCCGCTCACGGTGACGGCGAATGGCGAGGGCGGGACGTAAAGCTGCACCGGCGGGGCGGGACTTCCGAAGGATTGCGACTGATACAGGCCGATGGCTCCCGGCCCAAACGCCAGCAACGTGTAGTTGGTGCCGGCATAGACATTGGGAATCGTGAAATTTCCATTGGCATCCGTTTGGGCCCAGAACTGAAGGTTTTTGCCGAAGAATTGAAAATCCGTCGTGGGCGGGCTTAATGAAGAAGGCGACTGCTGTTCCAATCCCACCCACATGCCGGCAGCGGAGGCATTCGGATTGCCGCTGTCGTTGATCACAATTTGACCCGTGACGGTGCCGCGGCCCGAGGCCTGCGCGTAATTGGTGTCGTCGGTGAACCACGTGTAAGGCCATGCACCCGCTTCAGCGGCGGATTGGGCGTAAACGTCCGCATAAAGTGGAATCTGGGGATTGGCCGTGCCCGGCGCAACCTGGTTGAAATAGAAAAACAGCGGGCCGATTACGTGCGACCAGGTTTCGCCGTTCGTGAAATTCAAATCAGTGCCAAACCCAAAATGAACCGAGCTGAAAGTGCTGTTGATCATGAAAATCTGGCCGATGATTTCCGGATGCTTCGGGCCGCTGGTAAAATATTCGCGGCTGGGATGAACCATCCAAAAGCCGAAATTGGTGGCGCGGTTGGTGGTGCACCAGCCCATGAAATGCAAGGAGCCAAGGTCGCCCGAGAAATCATACTTGCACTCGAACTGGCCGGCCAGTGGACCGGTCGTTATCAGCGTGACCTCTTTTGGCCCGTTGTCCACGGCGATTTGAGTGTCCGACGCACTCTCGCGCGCCAGAAACCGGCCCGTGTCCTGCCCCAGCCATTGGAAGATGTTCCCGCCAAGTTTGCAGGTCAGACTGGGAATGTCCCCGCCGCCACTGGGAGCGTTGGTGGTCCGCTCCATGGCCTCGGTCACGTAAATTCCGGGCGAACCGCGGAACATGGCGAAGTGACGATAAGCGTCTGCATTGGACGCGTTGTTGGTCAGGTAATCGTTGAGTCGAATCATCGCCCAATTGCCGCCGTTGGTGGAAGGATCAACGATGGTCGTGAGCGTGTCGCTGCCGCCGGAGTTTCCCTGCCAGTAAAAAGCGCTGTTGCCCGCCGTGCCGCCGCTGGTCACCTGAACCCCAAGGTAGGTCAACTGAAGAATTTGCGCGGTCGAAATTTTTATCTGTGCCGTAACGATGCCGTTGGCCATTGTCACCGTGCCGTCGCCATTGTTGACCAAAGTGACATTGGCGCCGGTTCCATTGCCGCCGCCGGGGATGTTGGCAAATACGGGCAAGGCCGCCATCAGCAGACTGCAGACGATTTTAAGGAGGCGCATAATCATGCAGTTCTTGATTCCGCGATAGTATTGAAAGCCGATGTTCCACTGCAGCAAACCAGCATCAAATTTCGGCAGGCCGGGATGGCCGGGCCGGGTTCAAACGGAAGCCGGATTTTGTTTGCAAGGGCAGCCCGGCCGCCTTGGCTGCCGTGCCACCGACATCATCAAACTCGATGGGAATGTTGCCGCCCGCTGCCGGTGGCACATAATCATCGTAATCGCCGGCATAGTTTGTCATGTCCACTCCGATCTGGCCAAGCTGGCTCAAGCAGCCCACGCGCACGGTTTTTCCTGTTGCCGTAGCCAGCGCCGGGAGCAACATCGCGGCAAGAATGGCGATAAGGGCAATCACCACCGGTAATTCAATCAGTGTAGAACCAGAAGATTTTTCAGCCTGCTTAACTTTCATTGATTTTCAGCGTAACGATTACTGATAAAATGTTGCCGTTTTGGGGCAGGGTCGCCGCAGAACCCGCCTGCGACGACCCTTGACCCAAACCCCAAACCACAATTACGGTTTAAGCATCCGGAAGAAGACGTTCTTTGTCGCCGGATTTATCGTGATGTTGATGTTGGTCACGTCCACCGCGCCATTCGCCGGATAGTTGAACCAGGCCGAACTGCTCGCGAGCCCCACGCTGTTGGACTGGAGAATCCAACCTGCGTTCGTGGGCCAGCCCAGGGTCATGACATTGGCGCTGACACTGACACCCAATACCGGCGGGTTCGGGTTGATGCTGGGTGCGACCAGAATCTTGCCCGTGCCAGTGAGGAAGGTCGGGTCGGTGCCATTGCCATAAAGGCCGGCGGGTTTGCTGACCCCATTCAATACCAGGGCGCTTACCTGGTTCGTGCCGACAAAGTTCAAATTCAACGTCGCCCCAGTGGCCACGGAAACAGTTGAATTGGTGAACAGCGACGGCAGATCCAATTTCAGCGTTCCAGCGCTCACGGTGGTGTTGCCGCTGTAAGTATTGGCGCCGGCAAGCTCCAGCGTGCCGTTGCCGGTTTTGGTCACACCGCCGTTGCCGGACAGCACACCGCTCAAGGTGATGTTATGGGCAACGCTCGAAGCGTCCGCTGCCTGGAAGGTCGCAACATTGGTCAGAGTGATGTTCGCGGTGGACGACCAACCTGCCAGCGCTCCCACCACGCCGTTGCCCAAGGTAATGGTCACCGTTCCGCTCGCTGCCGGATTTGTCACGAGACCCACGCTTCCCAGATACAGCGTTCCACCGTTCACCGTCAAAGTGGAAGTTACGTCGGTGAGGATCCCTGCGTTCAACGTCAGGCCCGTAAGCTCAGCCGTTCCGCCGTTGATCGTCACATTGCCGTGCGGTGTTATGCCCCCGCCACCATTATTGCCCGCCAGCAATCCGTCGGTGCCCAAATACGTCAGGGTGCCGCCGTTGACGGTCAGATTGCCACCGTGACCCGTGCCGGCCGTTGCATCGCCCACTTTGAACGCACCGGACGAACCGGAATTGCCAATGGTCAACGAACCCCCGCTGACACTCAGGTTTGCATTGCCGGCTGTTGCCGCGCCTGCGCCTTGCACGTCCACACTGGTGGCAGTAACAGTGCCGTTTGAAACCACCAAACCAGTGCCGGTATCCCGAGCCGGCACTGCGGTACCCAGACTGACATTACCGGTGGTATTGATTATCACGCCTCCGGCCGTGTCACCGGCGGCGCCGATATTGACACCGGTCGCAAATGTTGCGTTGGCGGTCCCATTGATGGTAAGAGTGGAACCGTTTTGGTTGGCGCCGATGCCGATGTTGACCTGGCTGGCATTCAGCGTGCCGCCGCTGACGGTGGCACCTGCTGTTTGGGCGGTGCCGCTGTTGCCCTGCACGGCAAACGTGCTGCTGGAACTGCCGGAAGTGCCGCCGATGATATTCAAATAGCCCAGGCTGACGGTTGTGTCGCCCGTATAATTGGCGTTGCTCAGTGTCAGCGAGCTTGAGCCGGTTTTGATGAGGGAACCGGCCAAACCGCCGTCACTCAAGTTGCCGCCGTAAACATTTGTAACGGTGTTGCCACTCACGGTCAGAACAACGGCGCCGCCTCCCAGGTTCGTCATCACCAGGTTCTGCGTGCCGGTCGCACCGGATAATCCGCCAAAAGTGGCGGAGGAGACACTGCCGTCAAACGACAGCGTGCCCGTGTCGTAAATCAACGTGCTGTTCTGCAAGGCCAATGAATTCGCGACTTGCAATATGCCTTTGGCAATCACGGTTGAGCCGCCAAATGTATTTGCATTGGCAAGAATCACGGTGCCGTTGTTGCCAGCACCACTGTTCACCACCAGGCCGTTTGTTCCCGTATTGCCAGCCGAGGCAATGATGCCATTCACAGTGAAAGCCTGCCCGCTGGCCGCATCAATCAGCCCATTGGTGCCAGCCGTCCCACTCGTGGCTCCAATGCCTATGCTGTTGCCCACCACAAACGTGCCGTTGCCCAGCAGGTCGCCGCCGTTGAGGATGAGGTTCGGACTGTTCTGGACGTTGTTGGGCGATGAAATGCTCAACACACCCTCATCCATCGTGGTGTTGCCGGAATACGTGTTGTTTCCATTCAACGTCAGTGTGCCATTACCAATCTTGGTCAATGCGCCGCTGTCGCTGATGATGCCTCCCAAGGCCAGGTTGTTGCCATTGTTGTCCACCGTTACTGTCGCACCTGATGCGATATCAATGTTGTTGGGCAGAGTGACCGCCGCGCCAGCCTGCAGCGTGCTGCTGCTGGAAACATTCACATCGCCAGCGCTGAGTGCATTGTTGTTGCCAACCTGCAACGTGCCGCTGCTCAAGGTGGTGCCGGTTGAACCCGCGGACGGTCCATAGGAATTGTTGCCGGACAGCGCCAGCGTGCCCGCGCCGTTCACCGTCAGCGCCTTGGCGGTGCTGCTGTTGGCAATTGTGCCGGAGACGGACAGTGACTTGCCGGCAAGCACCGTCACAGTTGCGCTATCTTTCAAAGCGACAGCGGTTTGAATGTCGTTGGCCGAGCCACCGGTCACGGCGACCGACGCACCGCCGCCCGCATTATCCAGGGTCAAAGTCTTGCCGCTGCTGGCGATCACAAACGAGTTGTTATTGTTCAGCGTCAAGGAACCGATGCTCTCATTGGCGTCGAGCGTAACCGTCCGCAATGCAGAACCGGTGCCGAGGGTAGCGCCATCTCCCGCGTTGCGCGGCGGCATGGTGCCGGAGGTCGCCGTCCAATTGCCCGCAGCCGACCAGTTGCCGTTGGCATCCACGCCCCAGCTGCCGAAATTGACGGCGGAGGTGACTTGCAAGGTGACAAACCCGCCGCTGGCGCCAAAGACGTAGGTGTATCCGGTTTGGGGGTTGCCGACCGACAGCGCAGCGGTGCCGGAGCCGCCAATGGAACCGGCAAATTGGATCAGCTTGTAGATGCCCGGAGCATTGAGTGGCAACGTGCCGCCCGCCTGATACAAATTGACGATTCCGCCATTAATGGTCAATCCCCCGGACGTGGAAACCACTTCCCGGTCATTGGCGGCGCCATTAAATTCAACGTTGAAAATCGCGCCTGCATCCAGGGTTAACGAGCTGGCGGTATTTGTCCCCACGCCACTGTTGCCGGGGGCGAGAATGCCGCTGCTCTGAATTTCGACCGCGCCGCTGACGCTGCCGTTGCCCCCCAGCGCGCCGCCACTGGCGACCGTCACGCTGCCGGAACCGGTGGCGGAACCGCTGGTATTATTCGCTTGCAAGGTTCCGCTGCTGACGGTCGTGCCGCCGGAGTAAGCGTTCGCGCCCTGCAAATTCACAATGCCGTTCGCCGCCGTGCTCTTCACCGTGAGCGCGCCGGGGCCGCTGTTGCCGATCGGATTGGCCAGTGTCACGGTATTGCCGTTCGCATCGAGCGTTCCGCCACCGGAGCCAAGGGTCACAGCTTGTGACGAAATATCAGTCGTATTGCCGGACGCCCATTGCAGCATGGCATTATTGGTAAAGAAAACTCCGCCCGTGCCCAGCGCGCCCGTGGCGAATTTCAAAATGCCGCCGTTGAGAAACGTGCCGCCGGAATAATTGTTCGCTCCGCTCAAAGAGACCGTGCCGCTGCCGTTCTGCTGGATGCCGCCGATGCCGGTGATAACGCCGGCAAAATTAAGAGCGGCATCACTGCGGTTGAACGACAAGGTGGACGCAGCCGTGTTGGTAAGGAAAACAACCGACGAAGCGAGCGAGCCGGCGCTGCCGCCGTTGCCGATTTGCAAAACGCCGTTGCTGACAGTGGTGGTGCCGGTGTAAGTATTTGCGCCGCTCAAGATCTGCGTGCCGGTGCCGGTCTTGATGATTGCGGTTGGGCCGATGATCACGCCGCCAAAATCGGTGTTCGCATTGAGCGCGCCGATGGAAAAACTCTGTGTTGCCGCGGCGGCGTTTATGGTGCCCGTGCCACTCAATGAGCCGAGACTAAAAATGCCGGCGGTGTTCGCCAGCATGGTGCCGCTGTTAAAATTGTATGTGGTTCCGGCACTGACCGCTGTGAGCGTATTCAAGCGTAGTGTGCCGGCACCTTGCAACGTAATGGTTCCGGTGTAAGCCGAATTGTTGCCGGACCACGTGTGAGTGGAACCTGCGATTACTGTCAACGGGCCACTGCCGGTGAGGTTGCCGCTCCAAGTGCGGTTGCCGCCAATGTTTTGTTCCGTTCCTCCGCCGGCCATCACATTCAATCCCTCGTTGATCGCGCCGTTTACGGTAAATGTCCCTCCATTTACAGCAACAATGCCAGCCCCGCCGGCGCTGATCGAAACAGTACCTGAATTGACGACCAGATTCGAAAGTGTCATGCCTTGGCCACCGATGGTCAATGTGCCGCTGCCGATATTTGTCACGCTATTGTTGCCGCTAAGTCCGCCATTGATTGTCACTCCAGAAACAAGATTCCAATTTTGAGCAGCACCCGAAATCACCGGGCCAGGCAGGGTTAGAGGTTGGGATCCACCGCTGGTGTCAATGCCGGAAGCGCCAAGCGTTAACGCGGAGCCGCCTGTCACGCTCACAGCCGCTCCAGTACTGGTGGGGGTGATTGCGGTGCCGCCGGAAGTCGCAGAAAGTTGGAAGGTGGTCGCCGTCGCATTGACAACGAAATAGAGCGTGCCCAAAGTGAATCCGCCGGGTGCCGTTGTCCCGCCGAGGAAAGCTCGGTCACCGTTGACCAGCGGATTGTCCGGGGTAGCAGAATAAGTCAACGTAGGTGAACTCGCGACCGCGGTAATGCCCGCCGCGCTGATCCCCAATGTCACCGCGCCACCCGGACTAAGAATGACGATGCCTGCCCAATTTGTATTTCCTCCGATTTCAACGGCATTGGCCGCCGTCACCGTGCTGTCCCACACCGCCACATCGGCCGATGTCGGCGGCACGCCACCCACCCAGGCCGCGGCGGTGTTGAGGGCGGCGGTGTCGCCGTCGGCCTTGATCACGCTCGCGGCGTTACTGGTTCCGCAAAAAGCCAACAAGCTGAGCAGGGCCAGCCCCCGGCCGAAAAGGTTTATTGGATCATTCCAGATTGCAGGGTGATTTTTTGTTTTCATGATTATGGTGTTTTAGAGGGTGCAGGGTTCAGTGTTTTTGCAAATTAAAAATAACCGTGGCGGATGTGTAACCAGGCATTGCAGGTCGGGGTTCAATCTCTAATTTATTACGGGGTTGATGTTTTGCACTGTCGCTTTTTTGGTTTAGGTTCCCAGCCTGACGCAACCGGTTTTCAGTTTTCAGCTCAGGCCGTGACAAACGGGATTAATCTGATGCTACCACAAGCCTAATAACAAACCATCGCCAGTTCTGGTGACTCCTGGGGCCGGGCTTGTATACTTAGCAAACGCAGATTGTTTGAATACTTCAACGTTTGTGCGGTTGAAATTAACGTTTTCGGTGGGGTGATTTGGCAACTGGTTTTTTGGCCCTTTTGGGAAGTTGCTAGGCGCGGATTATGTAGCATTCTCAGCATCGCAAGCGTGGTCACTACCTTACATGACGGTCCGATGCGTTTGCTAAGTATACAAGCCCGCCTGGGGCCGGGTCATGCTCTAGCGTTTTGGAGCCAAAGTTTGGCTGGAAACAAGCGATTTGCCAATGAAGGCAGCATTGCCTGTGAAAATTGAGCCAAACCGACAAGTACTTGTTCCTAACGAGGCAGGGCCTCGGAGCACATGGGCGATTATGCGAACTACATTCGCAGTTTCGTTTCCGTTTCCGATGATGAGATCATGGTAGCAGCTTATTCCTCATTTCGACCTGCCTTGCAGCACCTGAAATTCATAGACAGCACCCGCCACGTTGCCGGGTTGTGCGGCAAACGTGACGGTCACGCTTTGCTTCCCCTTGGTCAGTTCCGGCGGTATCGAAATGACTGCGTCATAAGCCACGCCTGACGGTTTGGTGCTGGCATGCGTGGCGATGGTTTTTCCATCCACCAAGACATTGAAAATCCGCGCGCCAGCGTCGCCGCGAAGCTTGAGGACAAGCTCCTGCGGCTGGTCGGGCAGCACCCTCACCACATAGCTGAACCATCCCGCGGCCTCACGCCATTTGCGGCCGTAACTATCGCCGGTCTGGGAATTCTCGAATTGCAGCTTGTGGTCGGTCTCGGACTGCGGTTCGCCGGGATGGACGATGTCCACCACGCGCGCCTCCGCTGCCATGCGCCGCGCCTCTGCAGCGGCAATTTCAGGCGCGCGCGCGCGCCATTCCGCCTCGGAGACCAATTTCCAATAGACCGTGTAGCGCTGGCGATGCAGGTCGTAAAAAGGGATCAAGGTGACGTCCGTTGGGCGGCCAATGCCATGGGTGCGGAAGGTCATGGGCCGGTCGGAAACCCGCTTGATGTGCTTCAACACATCATCCGCCGTGGCCGCAAACATCGGTGCGGACGGCGCGGGCAATTTGCTGAAATCGGACTGGTTCTTGACAAACGGGCGTGGCATTGCGTTCGTTCCCAATTCACCCGCCAACACGATCGGCCCGTAAAGCAGCGCCACGGTATTGCTCGAGCCGGGCAGGCATTCCGTGCGCAGGCGCATCGGTATTTGAATGGAGACGGTGTCACCGTCGCGCCATTCGCGGGTGCAGGTGATATAATTTCCCGGCCCGGAATTCACCTTCTGCTTCCTGCCATTCACGGAGACTTTCACGCCATCCATCGCCCACGCGGGATGGCGAATCTTCAGCGCGAATGCGACCGGCTTTGAAAGCCCAAGTTTAAGGATGGTCGTGTCGCTTTCGGGAAATTGGGTTTCCTGCCGGACGACGATTCCTTTCTCCGTCCAGTGCAACTCGGACGCGATGAACAGGTTGACGTAAAGAGCCTCGGCGTTATGGAAATAAATCGTGTCGCCGTATTTGGCGTGGTTCTCCATGCCCGTGCCGACGCAGCACCAGAAGGAATCTTCCGGCGTGGAATAAACCTTGAAGTGCCCCGGTTTGAGCGACATGAAATAGGTGAACATATCCGTGTCCGGATCCTGCGAGGCCAGGATGTCGTTGTAGAGCGCGCGCTCGTAAAAATCCA
>CAZKTW010000009.1:0-32606 GCA_964555775.1 uncultured Bifidobacteriaceae bacterium
GAATATCGAAAAGTTTTTCCAAGCGCGGACGGATTCTAACCACGGATGAACACGGATGAACACGGATTTTCTTGAACGGCAACAAAAACCGGCAACAGCCATATTGCCGGGCCACTGAAAAGCTTGTTCCGGACGCAACATGAATTATTCTTCCGTCTGGTGAAAACAAAGTGGCATCGCTGGCTGCCGTTGATATTCGTGGCGCTGTTCGCGCTGTCGCGAATCCCCGGCCTGCTGCCGTTGAATTTCAGTGCGGTGTACGCATTTATGTTTTGCGCCGGCGTCTATTTCTCAAAACGGCTCGCCTGGTGGCTGCCGCTCGGCGTGATGCTGGCAACTGACATCGGTTTGAATTTGTATTACCAGCACCATGACCCGGAGCACAACGTCTGGGACTCGCGGAATCTGGCCAACCTGGCTTTCAATTACGTCGCCTATGCGGCCCTCCTCTGGCTGGGTCGTCGCTTCAAACCGCAATCGTCATTCCTGGCCTTGCTGGGCGGTGGAATTCTCGGCGCGATTTTGTTCTACCTCATCACCAATACAGCGTCGTGGTTTTTCAATCCGTTTGGGAACCTCGAATACACAAAAACCCTGGCAGGCTGGATCATTGCGCTCACCAAAGGCGTGGGTGGATACCCCTCGACCTGGGAGTTTTTTCGCAATACGCTGTTGAGCGGCGGGTTGTTCACGGCGTTGTTCGTCGGGGCCGCCAAATTGACCGCGCCCGCCGAATCGCCGGCGGAAAAAACGGCCGGGGTGCGTGAACCCGAAAACGAACCGCAACCGGAGGAGGCCAAGGCGTAAAGCGTGAAACGTGACCAGACCTCCAGCATCTCATCACGCATCACGTTTCCCGCATCACGTTTTTTTCCATGAAGATTGGCGTCATTTCCGACACGCACGGCTTTCTCGACCCGAAAGTTCACGGACTTTTCGCCGGGGTTGGCCATATCCTGCACGCGGGAGACATCGGCCCGGATTCCATCATTCGCGAACTGAAAACCATTGCGCCGGTCACCGCGGTGCAGGGCAATACGGACTCTTTATCCACGTTTCCATCCATCGCAATGGCCACGTTGGACGGCCGCAAATTTCTCGTTCATCACATTGTGGACCCGTACGCGCTGAAGGAAGATCTCCAGCGCCGCGTCGCGCGTGAACATCCGGAAGTCGTCGTGTTTGGGCACACGCACAAGGCATTCTGGGGGACGATTGGCGGCGTGCGATTTCTGAATCCCGGTTACGCCGGCAAACCGAAACACGGAACGGAACGCAGCGTTGCCCTGTTGCACTGTGACCAGGGCGACATCTGGCACGAGTTTTTAAAGCTTTGACACGGATTACACGAATTTTCACAAATTGGAATCCGGGTCAGTTCGTGTGATCCGTGGGCGGTGATACGTTTTGGTTTGGCGAGGCTCCTGACGAGCCGGTTTGGGCGCGACAAAGCGTAGCGACGACGGCTCGCGAGGACGCTCGCCCCACCAAAAGATAAAGTTGCAAAACGCACCGCTACCGGTCCGCGTCTGAAGATTTCTGAGCAAGTTCCTTGATCTTGCGCAAATCCAGTTTGCCGGTGCCCAACAGCGGAAACGCTTCCACGCGGAAAAACTGGTCCGGACGCGGCTTCCATAAATTCGGCAGATCGCTTTGCGCCAGTTTTTGCAGGCACGGGTGCAACTTTTCATCAGCAAGTTTATGCAGCACCACCAGCCGTTCACCCTTCTTTTCATCCGGCAGGCCGGTGACCACGAATGTCTGCTCCGTCGCCTCCGCCAGTTCATGCAACTTTTCCTCCACCCTGATGTGTGGAACCATCTCCCCGCCGATCTTGCTGAAGCGGCTCAACCGATCGGTAATTTGCAGAAAGCCGTCCTCGTCGAGCACCGCCACGTCGCCGGTCGTGTACCAGCCATCACGCAATACTTCCGCCGTTTTTTCCGGTTTGCCGAGGTAACCTTGCATCACATTCGGTCCGCGCACGAGCAACAGGCCGGGCTGGCCGAGCGGCACGGGCGTTCCCGCCTGCGGATTTTCGACATCCGCCACGCGGACACAAACCCCCGGCAAGGGATGGCCGATTTTCCCGCGTTTCACACCGACCTGATGAAAACCGGCGGACCGGAAATCCGGTGTGTTGACCGCCACGGCGGGCGCACATTCCGTACAGCCGTAACCTTCCATCGGCCGGATGCCGAATTGCTCCTCGAACGCGGTCACGAGCCGATCGGGCAATTTTTCCGCGGCGGTCATCACCAAACGCAGACCGCCAAAATCCGCCGGCGCACAACCGCGCAGATAGATTTGGAGGAACGTCGGCGTCGCCAGCAGAAACGTCACGGCGTAATGCTTCACGAGCGGGCCGATGGCTTTGGCATCGAGCGGATTGGGATGAAACGCCACCCCCACACCGAGCGCAGCGGGCAGGCACAACGTGCCGGTGAAACCGAAAGAATGGAAAAACGGCAGGATGCCGAGGATGCGGTCATTTTTGCCGAGGCCGAACACCTGTTCCAACTGCGCAATGTTCGAGCCGATGTTGTAATGGCTCAACATGACGCCTTTCGGGTCGCCGGTGCTGCCGCTGGAAAAAATCACCGTGGCGAGGTCGTCCAGGGATTTGCGATTGCCGATTGCCGATTGCCGATTTGAAGACAACGCATATTCCAACCAGCCGGCTGGCGCAAACTTCGCCAGGAAAAACGCCGCCAGCTTTTCACCCAACCCCGGTCCGGCAACAAGATCTTCCAGCAAAATGGTTTCACACGGCACGGCCAATTTCACCTTTTCCAGAAAGGTCCGCGACGTGACTACGGTCTTGAGTTCGCATTGTTGGATACAGGAAGCGAGTGCCGATTCGGACACGGTGTAATTCAAATTCACCGGCACCCGGCCCATCAACAGCGCCGCCTGATTCACCAGTGCTCCGGGCACCGACGGCGGCAGAAAAATTCCCACCATCTTCTGACCAGACCAGGCCTTTTTCAGCCGGCGCGCGAGAAAGACGGTCTTCACCAGCGCCGAACCGAAGGTCACCTTCGGGGTCTGGGCATCGGCCATGGCGAACCGGCGCGGATACCGCCGGGCGGTCCGCACAAACTGCCGTTGCAATGGCTTCATCCGGTCACGCCGGAATTGCCAGGCCGAGGCCAGCAGTTCCTGCACGGCCTGGCGCGCCTCAAACGCCGTTGCGCTTGGCGGCAGCGGTTTGCCAAAACTCACCGTTACCGGATGCGGGATGTGTGATGGCAGTCTCCACACGAAGTGCCCCTGTTTGAAACTCGACGGACTGCCCAACACCCCGTCGAGCGCCACCGGTACGATGGGCGCGTCCACGTCCTTCATGATGCGTTCCATGCCGCGCTGGAACGGCAGCAACTGGCCGAGGCGCGTGATCTGCCCCTCGGCAAAAATGCAGACGACTTCGCCGTTGCGAATGGCCTCGCTGGCAATCTGGAGGGAATGGAGCATTTCGCGCGGACGTTGTTCGGAGGAGATCGGGATGACCCCGAGGATGCGCGCCCCCCAGTTGACCCAGGGTTTTTCATAAATTTCCTTCAACATCAAAAAGCGGACCGGCCGGTCGGTGGAAGCGATGAGCAACAGCGCGTCCATCCATGAAACATGGTTGCAAACGAACAGCGCCCCGCCCTTTTCGGGAATGTGGTCGCGCCCGGCAATCCGGATCCGGTAAAGCGAATGCGTGGCGCACCAGAGCAAAAACCGCAGCAGCGCGTCCGGCAACAGCGTCACCGCGTACACCAGGGCAATCAGCGTCAGTACAGCGGCAATGAGAAAAATCATCCGTGTGTCATGGGGCCACAAGCGCAGCAGGTAAAAAATGCCGGCGGCCAGGCAGATGCCGGCACTTGAAATCAGGTTGCCGGCGGCCAGCACGCCGGCCTTGTCTTCTTTGCGAGGGCGGTGCTGCATGATGGCATTGACCGGCACCGCAAAAAATCCGGTGAAAAAACCCACAGCGGCGAGATGCCAGAGCACTCCGGTATAGCCCAGTCCCGGCCGCGCCAGCAGCGCGGAAAATGTTGTCATTCCGACCAACCCGAGAGGGACGAGGCCGTATTCAATTTTGCCACCGGACAGGTAACCGGCTGCGACGCTGCCCAGTCCGATGCCGATGGATAATCCGATCCAAAGATGATTGATGTGTGGCTTGTCGCAATGCAGCGCAAATTCACCGTGCGCCAACAGGTTTGAGGACAGCAATGCCGCCATAAACCATAAAAATGTGTTGCCGATTACAGCCAATCGCAGCACCCGATCGGATCGGATGATCCGCCAGCGACCGATCAGGTCACCAACAAAATTGAAGCGCAGCGGCTGTGAGGGGTTGGCCGCCGGAACACGCGTCATGGCACAACTGGTGATCAACCCAACCCCAGCCAGTCCGATCAGGATCATCCCCGCCCGTCCGGGTGTCGCTTCGAAAGCCACCGACAACATGCCGCCGACCTGGATGCCCAGCACGATACCGAGGAACGTACCGAGTTCGAGCACGCCGTTTCCCCAGGACAGTTTTTTCTCCGGCAACACCTCGGGCAACGAGCCGTACTTCGACGGCCCGAAGATGGCGCTGTGCACGCCCATAAAGAACAGGCATACGAGCACCAGGCTGAGCGACTGATATGCCAGCCCGATCGTGGCGATGATCATAACGACGATTTCGAAACATTTGATCGCGATGGTGACGCTGCGCTTGCTGAACCGTGTGGCGAGTGACCCGCCGAACATGGAAAAAAAGATGAACGGCAAGGTTAAGAGCGCCAGCGACAACATGATCAACCTGTCCTGCTGGCGCTCTTTAAATCCCAGGCTGATGCCGATGAACAGGGCCAGTTGCTTGATCGCATTGTCGCTGAAAGCGCCCTGGAATTGGGTGACGATGAGGGCCCAGAAACCGCGCAATCCCACGGGTTCCGAACGCTGATTTTCAACTCCTGGCCTGGTTTCGTTCATGGCATTTTTGGCGACGGAGAGAGCGTAACAAGCCGCCGCCGGAAGGCATAATCGAAAAAACTTTCGCCCAACATCGTTTGCGGCAATGCAGGGGGGAAAACTCTGCCCACCCACTTTGACAACGGGCTAAAACGTGCACAGAGACGAACAGACTCGGTGGATTTTTTGAGCCATTTTCAAGCCCATATTGCTTTTACAAGTGGCTTGTAATGTGAGTGTTAATCGGTCTGTTTCCATTGCCATTTGAGGCCGGATAAGGTGAAGTTTCATCAATATTTTGGCATGAACGGTGCTCTTTTTTATAAGTTCGGTAACTGTGCTTTAAATCCGAGTTGAACCCATAAAATATGATGTTTTGCAGCAGCCGGCAGGCCGACAGTAATGAAATCAAATAGATCCATTCTGTTTGTCGAGGACGATGCCGTTGTATTGACGACGTATCGGAACCTGCTTCAGCGGGAAGGGTTTCGTGTCGAGTCAGCCGGAGACGGGTTGGAGGCTCTCAAGGCCCTTTCCCAGGCCACGCCCGATTTGATCGTGCTCGATTTGATGCTGCCGAAGTTTGACGGCGCGGACGTGCTGAAATTCATCCGTGCCGATCCCCGGCTGAAGACCATTCCGATCATTATATTTTCTAACGCCCAAGTCACGGATTTCACGGAGGACGCGATCACCAAGCACCTTCGCAAAACGGATTGCACCCCCTCCATCCTGCTGCAAACCATCCGGGAAATGTTGTCGGGCACATCCGGCGACGCCGCGAATGCGGATCAAACCGATTCCGAGCCCGCGGTCAAATTACACATGGCTGGCGACGGTTCGGCTGACGCCGAAGCCAACGACGCAGCCGGGGGATCTGCGCCCTCAAAAGAGCGCTCGGAATTTCTCAAAGACGCTCCGGCAGACATCACGAAACTCCGCGAACTGTGTCTGGCCTACATAAAAGCGCCTACTTCCACCGCCAAACTGGAGCCCTTGGCGAAGAGCGTGCAGGCGCTAAGCGCCAACGCTGAAAAAGCAGGTTGCGCCCGCATCAATCTGCTGACCAAAGCATTTGAAATGTTGCTGGCCAAAATCGCGGCCAAGCCGGCCCGGGTTACGCCCTCCATTCTCCAGACCCTGGCTGAGGCGGCGGATTGCCTGGGCATCTTGCTGAAAAGCGACGACGCAAGTACCGGCGAAACGGCACTCCGGGCCAAAGTACTCGCTGTGGATGATGACACCGTTTGCAATCACGTGATCGTCAACACGCTGAAACGGGCCAACCTCGACATCACCAGTGTCGAAGACCCCTTTGAAGGCCTTAAGCTGCTACAGGCCAACAATTACGATCTTGTGCTGCTGGATATCGACATGCCCAAGCTGACGGGCTTTGAGGTGTGTGAAAAGCTGCGAGCTTTGCCTCAATATAAGACAACCCCCGTTATTTTTGTTACTGCCCATAGTAATTTTGGTAATCGCACACAAGGCGTGCTCAGCGGAGGCAATTACTTCATCACCAAGCCGGTTGATCCTTTGGAACTGGCACTCAAAGTCACCATTCATCTGTTCAAAGCACAGGTTCAACATGCCGGCGCGACACAGCCGGAAGCCAGGGCCGCCGCCAAACCCGAAGTCAAACCGGAAGTCGTCGTCAAACCGCCACCCCCGGTTCAAGCCGTCCCACCTGCAAGCAGCAACGGCAACACCAACGGCAAGGCAAAAAACGGGGATTCCGCAACTCCGGCACCGCCCAAAGCGCCTCTCCCTCGACCTGCCAGCGCCCCCGAAATGGTACTCAAAGCCGCACCGCCGGCGCCAAAACCAGCGCCACCATTGGTCAAACCTCCTCCCCCGGTGCTCAAAGCCGCACCATCGATCGCAATCAGTCCGGCCACAAACGGCAATGGGAAAAGCACCGCAAGCACAGCACCTCCGCCGACCCTCAGCGCGGCACCACCGATAGCGATGCCAAGCATGGCATCCGCCGCCAAGCCGCGCGCGACCAATTTCTCCAATGTCATGGCCCCCCTCAGTTCGGCTCCAAGCCTCGGCGAAACTGGCACGCTGAATGTTACCAAATTGTCAGGCAGCAGAAATCGAAACAGTATTATGAACAACGAACAAGACGAAGCATTCGAAAAAGTCGTCGTCGCCGTGGTGCGAATCATCTTCGGCGATGATAACTTGACGGAAATGAACGTCCGTCTGGTGCGCATTGCACTGGAACGCTACAATGTCCATGAGGTCATTAACTCTCCGGTCGTAGCCTAAGGGATTGTATCATGGATTTGTGCCGTCAATTCCGCCCGCGAGGGGAATGCGAAATGCACTGCACTCAATCATCAGATTGGGGGCTGCCGCCCTGCCCGCTTGACGATCCCCGGGAAATTTCTGCCCACCCCGCCTTTCTGCCCACCTGAACTCCCCAGTCCGCACGCACTTCCCGACAAAAACAAGAGCGACCTCCAAAAAAATGTTGCCACCTTCAGCCCGACGCGTGGGGCAAAGGCCAGCAAACCCGCCGACACAATCAGGATGGCGATACACGCGATATATATAGTGCAGCTACATCAAGGCCCAGCGCTTCATCTGGTTCCTGTTTGTTCAGTTCAAGTGTTCGTCGCCGTTTCAACCGCGCTCGGGTGGGCTATCGCAGCGCGGTTTTGAGGAGTTCGCGCGGATAGGCGGAGGAACCGGGAAAATTCTGTTGGCCGTTTGTCCCCGCCGGTTCCGGTTCATCCGGGAACCGGAAGGCATCAACCTTCGCCAACAACCCGCTGCCAGGCTGCAGGCTGGCAACGAAGGCGTCCCATTCATCACCCTTCGATTGATCCTGACCGTTCCGCCACAAGCAGTACTGCGTCAGTTGATCCCCGGTCAAAATCACGCGGCCAAAATGTCTTTCCTGATACTCCTGGCTGGCCTGTGCCCACTGGGCATAACAGATAAACGGGAAATGAGATGCGTTCGTCCGGCCCTCAATGTCGGTTTCCCAGACCACCTGGTTGAGCGCTTCATCCCACCGGCCATTGCTGTGAACGGGAGGCGATGGCAGCGACAACCGGATGACAAGATGATCGGATCCTCCAACTGGGTCGAATTCAACCAGTTCCCCGACCGTCTCGTTCACCACCTCCGATGGCTCCGGTGGTTTGGCGTCAGGCTTCAGCTGTTTGTCCCTCTCCCATTGCTCGTGCCTGGCGCGATAGTAATCTGTGCCAACGAGATATTCATCAAACGATTTATTCATCGTTGTCTCGTCGGCAAGGAAAGCGAGCGAAGCGGGCACGGGTTCGGTCGCCGGCACTCCCATTTTGTCCGCCACCAGCCGTTGAATCCGGAGCAACAACGCCTGCGAGTTGTCTCCAGACGCCGCTCGGAACAGGTCGGGAATTTCTCCGACCTTGAAATACCCGCGTTCGGAAAGGTATTGACCAAACCGCACGGCCAATTCCTCGTCCGCATTGGTTTTGCAGCTGCCGGCGAGTTGCCCCGCCCAGCAATACAGGCCAAGATTCTTGAGATCGCGCCTAAAATCCGCATCCAGGAACCGGTGCAAATTGTCGTAGCCGGGTTCCCCGCCCAGCTCCAGCCGGCTCCAGCCGACGATCAGGTCCGCCAACCTTTCACCGGCCTGGAGGCGTCGTTCGGACATGCCCACCAGATCGTCATTGCCGCGGAACCGTTCCATATAGAAGCCCGCTTCTCCGAGGCTGGTGGTCAGATGGGTGTAAGTGCCCGCGCCACCGACGTCATTCGGCAAATCATTGGTAAATTCACCCCGGACCATGTGACGCTCGCCGCCGTTGGCCAGGCTCTGCGGCGGATACAGGGCGGTGATCGCCACGAATTCATCCGCGTCAAAGGTCTGGTAATTGGGGACGCCGTTGGTGCCCACACCGTCCTCACAATAAAAAACCAGCGTTCGCTCGATGTGGTCGCCTTGCGGCTCAAGTTGGACCACGTACTGGTTGTGCGGACACCCCGTCACCAACAGAGCCATCGCCGCCAGGGCAAAAGGCAGGCATTTATGAAGTGAATGCTTTCCGCGCATGAAAATTCTCAATTTTTTCATAATCATTTTCCGCTGCCGTACGGATTGGCGTTTATCGCTTTTTGGGGCCTGCCATCATGGCAGCGCCCCTTCATCCAGACAAAGCGGAATTGGCGGACAAAAGGGATCACCAAAATCCGATTTTCAATTGCCCCGGAGCGACGAATGGCTTTTGGCTCGCGCCAATGGGCTTGGCTGCTACAGTCCTGCCGGAATTTCGTGTCCGATGGACTCATCTACGGCCAGCGCTGAAAGCTTGTTTGCCCGTGCAATTGAACTGCCCGCCGGCGCCGCGCGCGACAAATTCGTGGCAGCGCAGTGCGCCGGCGATCCGGCAATGCGTCGTGAGGTCGAGTCGCTGCTCCGCGCGCATGATGAAGCCGGTGATTTTCTGCACGCGCATTCGGAGCACCCTGATCCCCCGCACCGGGGCGCCACCGCTTCGCAGCCAGGCACGGCGGCCTTGAACGCCGCGGCGCATGCGGAAGTTTTCTTGCGCGACACCGGCGAAGGCGCGGGCGGGCACCTTGAAAACTATATCGCGACGCTGCCAGAAGCAGTGCGGCGGGAAGTCCATGAACGCATTGAGGCCGGCCTACGCGTACGACAACTGCGTGGCCACGCGGAATCTCCCACCGCCGAACGCGAAGAGCCGCCGCCGCAACTGCCGGGATTCCACATCGAGCGCAAACTGGGCGAAGGCAGCCTGGGCGTGGTTTATGCCGCGCACGACGAAAAACTCAACCGTCGCGTGGCCATCAAGGTCTTGCGCCGCCGCGCGGATGAACCGCTCCGCCGCCGCGTGCTCGAAGAGGCGCGCAAGGCCGCTGGCCTCGGCGACCCGGCGGTCGTCACCATTTTTTCCGTGCTCGACGAAACCGATCCCCCGGCCATCGTCATGGAGATGGTGGAAGGCTTTCCGCTCGACCGCTTTGCGGCCCAACTCAACTTTGAACAAAAAGCGCGCCTGCTGCGTGAAGTGGCGCGCGGCCTCGCAGTCGCCCACGAACGCGGACTGATCCACCGCGATCTCAAGCCGGACAACATCATCGTCGGTCCCGACCTGCGCCCGCGCATTCTGGATTTCGGCCTGGCGCTGTCGCTGGAGGAAGCCGGCCGGCAAGGGCGCGGGTTTGAAGGCACGCCGCTTTACGCCTCACCCGAACAGGTCCGGGGTCAGCCGCTCACGGCGGCGACGGACGTATTCTCCTTGGGCAGCTTGATGTTCAAGGTGCTGACCGAGCGGCCGCCGTTTGCGGGCGAAACCGCCGCCGAAGTGCTCGAGGCCATTGCCACCACCGCGCCACCGTTCCTGCGGGAAGTCGCCGTGGGCGTGCCGGAAGATTTGCAGGCGGTCTGCCTGGCGTGCCTGGCGTGGGATCCGGCGGACCGTCCAACGGCGTCCGAAGTCGCGCTGGAACTGGGCCGCTTCCTCGTCGGCGAACCGGTGCGGCTCAAACCCAAGCTCTACGATGACCTTCTGCGTCGCAGCATCAGTGAATACTCCAGCCAAGCCCGCGGGTGGGAAAGCCAGAGCATCATCTCCCGTGACGAACGCGATGCCCTGGAGGTGGTGCATCGCCGGCTGCTTGCCGACGAAGATCACTGGATCATTGACGCGCGGCGGATCACGCCTTTGCAAACGATTCTTTCCGGCGCCACCTGGCTGGCGGTGGTCGCGACGGTGTTGACGGTCTGGATGCTGCGGAACGAACTCGGCCCGACGTGGCGATGGATTTTGCCAACCTATTTTACCCTGACCCTCCTGCTGGCGGGTCAAATCGCCCGGCGGGAGCGCGAGCCGCTGGCGGCGGCCACGTTTCTGGCCGGGGCCGTTCTGGCCATTGCGCCGTGCGTGCTTGCCCTGCTGGCCGAGTTGCATGTCTTCACCACTCCTCTGACAAACGTGAAACAACTGTTCCCTGAAACGTTCACCAACCAACAGGTGCTGGCGGCGGCGTTCACGGCCCTGGCCGTTTCCGTGTTCTGCCTGCGGCGGCTGAAGATGACGGGGTTTGCCTGGACCACGGCCACCCTGGCGGCGGCGAGCTACGTCGGCCTGCTGCTTTGTTTCAACTGGCTCGATAAAAAACCGGAAATCCAGGCGCTGTGGTGTCTGCCGCTGGCCGCCATGGAACCGGTGGCGCTCGCGCTCGAGCGAAAAGGACGCGTACACTGGACGCTGCCCTTCCATTTGTTGGCGCTGCTCGCGCTCGTTGCCGGGCTCGATGTCATCGCGCTGAACGGACCCACGCTGAAGATGCTGGGCGTGGATGGCGCGCGCTGGGCGTATTTTGACGACCAGCGGCTGCATGCGTTTTCGATTGCGCTGAACGGCCTGTTTTTCCTGTTGCTCATGCTGCTCACGGAACGCGCGGCGAGCCTGGATTTGCGGCGCGCCAGCAAGCTGCTGGAGGTGCTGGCGATTGTCCATACGTTGAGCGCGCTGTTCGTCAATGCGATGGGGCACCGCAATGAGGTTCACGTGCGCGTGGACGTCTGGTTTTACCTCGCTGCAGCGGGGCTGTTCCTGGTGCTGGCGCCGTTCCGCTCCCGCTGGCGGTTGCTGGTCGGCGGGCTGGCCGGTTGCGGACTGGGAAGCTATCTGCTGGTGGATTTGGGAATCGTGGACCGCAAACCCTTCATCATCGGCCTCGGCTTTGCCGGACTGCTCGTCGCGCTTGGGACGTTCGCGTATGTGCAACGGCGGTCACAGACGGGCCGGAAATAGTATTACCTTTCCCCGGCCTTCATTTCACGGTAGAGCCAGGCCCGCGCATAAGCCCAATGCCGTTTCGCCGTGGGCACGGAAAACCCGAATACCTCCGCCGCCTGCTCCATCGTCAGGCCAGCGAAAAATCTGAGCTTCACCAGCTCCGCCTTGGCGGCGTCGTGCGCGGCCAGACGCTCCAGCGCCTCCTGCAGCGCGAGCAACTGGTCGTCGTCCATGCCAGCCGCGAGTTCCAGGCTATCGGGATCGAGCGCCACCCGTTCGGCCGGGCCGCCGTGGCGCAGGGCTTTTTTGCGCCGGGCGTTGTCAATCAGGATGCGGCGCATGGCCTCGGCCGCGGCGGCAAAAAAATGGGCGCGATTTTGCCAGGCCGGTTGTTCGTCCCCGCCCAAACGAAGCCAGGCTTCGTGAACCAGCGCGGTGGCCTGCAGGGTCTGGCCCGGAGTTTCGCGGGACATCTTTTGCGCAGCAAGCTTGCGCAGTTCATCGTAAACCAAAGACAGCAGCCGGTCGGCCGCCGGGGAATCGCCCGACTCGATTTGTTGCCGCATGACCGTGAAGTCGCTCACGGGAAAACTAATACCGGAATTCGGAGGAGGAGAGAAGCATGGAATCAAATTCTGTTCAGCGCAGCCACCGAGGCCGACTCTCCACCATTGGCGGTCGGCGTGGTCTCAACTTGCCGCCGTTGAACATGGAGCCGGCACCGGGCGCAATGTTGAACATTCGTTCAGCTGTCTTTTCGCACTCACGCGGCCCCGACCGGTTTTGAACCGGGCTTTGACTTCGAAGGCGAAATTATCCAGCGTCGCCAGGCTGACGGGGTCACCGTTGAACGGGAGGGTCAGGCTCAATATCCCTTCGCGCTCGGCCAGGTGATGATATTGCGCCTCGGCGATTTTCGTCGGCATGCATTCCAATGGCCCGAGGCAAACCACCGCGTCAATCTGCCCGCGCCGCCACTCGTGCAGCGGCGCGCCCACCGTCAGGACGGCCTCGCCTTCTAGCGCCGCATTGACATACGGCGCGGCGGCGGCCAGCGCCTCGGCCGTGGAAGGCGGTGTAGTCCAGTTGAGTTGAGGCGCCAGCGCCGTGAACGCCGCGGACTCAATCCGGCGCCGGACGAGATAGCTGAAAGTGTCGGTGACAGGGTTGCGTCCGTCCTGCTGCCGTTGCAGGTGGCCGCAATAATTGATCCATTCGGATTTGGGGGCCAGATGGACCCGCAATCCACGCGCCTCCAGTTTCTCGATGAGGAAATCATTGCTGAAGTCCACGCCGCGAACGTAAATTTCACCCGTCAATTCCACGAGCGGCAGGTCGCCCGGCCCCCGCAGTGCGGCAAAGTCCCGGCCCGCGCGTTGCAGCAATTTGCGGATGCCAAACAACCGGCCGCCGGCCACCTCCCACAACGCCGATGGCAGCGAAAGGTCGCCGCGCGCCGCCAATTCCACACACGCCAACAGGTCACGGTGGCAGCGCTCATATAGTATATTGGTGGCACCGCGATCGCGTTCCATCGGCCGCACGTCAAATTTTGCCTGGAGCAATAAATCGCTGGCGACGATCCCGGCAAAAACCAGCATCTCGGTGCCCGCGGGCAGGTCGTCAAAATAACCGGTGTCCTTCGGCGACCAGATGCGGACGCGGTCGCGCCAACCGTGGCGTTCAAGCACAATCTGGTTGAGCAGATTGTAAACCCCGAACCGGCAGGGACCGTCCGTGCTGGTCATCAGATAAACAAAACGCTCGCCGTCCCTGGCTCGTTCCAATCGTTGCAGGAGCGAACCGAGCGTCAGCGGCATGGGCAGGCATTCCTTGCCCGAGGTATGGCGGCGCCCCCGAACCAGCGAACCCGCGTCCGGCGCCGGCAGGCTTTCCGCATCCAGTCCCAGGCCGCGAAACACGGCGGCGACGGCTGCCGAAGCTGGGCCGATGTAAGGCACCAGCAACCGTTCCTTTGTGCCTTGGCGGGGGCGGATGTGCTCCATCCGCACGCCACTGAACTGGGCTGTTTCAAAATCGTTCAGGACGGCGCCTTTGCGCCCCGCGCGCCGGTCTTCCTCAACACAATGCAGGAACGCCTCAACGCGCGTCTTGGTGCCGGCGTCGCCGGAGTGACCGTCAGTTTCAATGATGGCAAACGGCCTGCCCTCCATCACGTAGGCGGCGAAATGAAGGTTGAAACTGTCCGGCCCGCACGAGTAGTTGCTGCAATACAACGCGTACAGTCCCGGCGTACGACGGATCTGGTGCGCGGCGCGCAGGAGGTTATGCCCGTAACCCCAATACATGTCGGGGAACATCGGCGCGTCCGCCGCCACCGGGAAACAATCCGCTGGAATTCCGATGGCGCCCTGCTCGCGCAGAATGGCGGGCACATTCGAGTTCAACACCGGATGGTAAATCGTATAGCTCCGGCCCAGCACAACCACGGGCACGATATTTTGGGCTCGGCAAAATTCCAGCGCGCGACGCCCGATCTGCAAACACGCGGCGTCAAACTGCCGTTGCCGCGCGACACCCGCACGCCAGGCATTGCGCCACTGAGTCTGGCTCAAGCCCAGTTCCGCGGCCAGCCGCCGGCAACCGGCCAGAAACCGTTTCGATTCGAGGTTGGCTTCATCGAAATCCAGCTGGGGCGAAAGCATTCGCGGAACCGAAGAGCGTGAACCACCTTCGCCGCAGGCACCGGAAACCGGGCGCGAATTCATGCGGGCATGGCTGCCCGTACCCCGAACGAAACCGGCCGTCCAGCGCATCAAATCCGGGGCTGCCTGAACCAAGGGACAAACCACCGAGCAACGCTGGCCGTTCACTCGCGGCGTGCTGCGCAGCATCGGCACAAAAATCCAATCCGCCCCGGTCGCAATCATCTGTTCCATCAGTCCGTGAAAAAGTTGCATGGGCGCGCAAAACGGCACATTGGCCGTCTGGATGCCGCGCTTGAGGGTTTCGTGGCCGGCACCCGTCACGATTTCCAGATCAAATCCGGAGTCGTGGAAAAAAGCCGCGAAGAACGGGAAGATGCCTTTGAGCATGAATTCTTCACTGAGCGCGATGCGCGGTTTGCCGCGTGTGCCGGTGAACGGCGCAATCAGTTTTTGCAGCATGTCTCCGCGCTCACGGAACGGGTCCGGGGCGAGATCGGGCAGTTTTTTCTTGCGCGTTGCCTTGTCGTGCAGCAAACAGCCACCGCCCCAGGTGAAAGTGGAGCGCTGGTGGCTGACCTGGGTGCGCAGCCGTTCGATGCGACAACGATTGCCCGCGCCACCACAACCGCGCGTGGAGCCACAGACAAAGGTGTCCTTCTGTTCCACCCTGGCTTCGAGGAAACGCGCCAAGTCAAGCGGCACCAGCCGGGTCGCTCCCAGTTCGCGCGCCGCGAGCAGCGCGATGCCCAGCGCGCCCACCGTGCCGGGATTGGGCGGAACGACGACCTGGCTGCCCGTCTGCCCCGCCACGGCGGCAGCGAGCGCATCGGCCGCGAAAGGCATGCCCTGGCAAAAAATCACCTGGCCGATGGAGCGGTTGCCTTTCACCCGGTTCAAATAATTCTTGATGATGGAATCATAGAGTCCGGAAATGATGGCCGGCTGGGCCACGCCGGCGGCCACCGCCTCGTCAATCACCTCGGCCATGAAGACCGAGCAGTGTTGTCCCAGCGAAACACCGCCGGTGGAATTCATGGCGGCCAGCCCCAGCTGGCGGACGTCCTCGATGCCGGTAAACTTGCGGCCCTGTTCCTCGATGAATGAGCCGGTGCCGGCGCTGCACGCCTCGTTCATTGCGCAATCAATGATCCGGCCTTCCGCCAGCCGGATGTATTTCGCGTCCTGCCCGCCAATTTCAAAAATCGTGTCCACGCGCGGATCAAAATGCAGGGCACCCGTGGCATGAGCCACGATTTCGTTGACGATGAACACCGCATCCCTGCCGTAACAGGATGTCAGCAACGACCCGGCCACCTCGCGGCCGCTGCCGGTCGCACCAAACGCAACCACGGCGCACTTCGCCGCCGGGCCGGCGGTGAAGCGGCGCAACAAATCCTGCGCCGCGCCGACCGGATTGCCGAGCGTCTGACGATAAGCTTCCCAAACCGTTTCCCGGGTTGCCAGGTCCATCGCCACCACCTTGGCGCCGGTCGAGCCGATGTCGAAACCGAGGATAATGCGCCGGAGTTCGCCATTGACCACCGCCCAGGGTTGGGCCGGGAGGCGGCGGATGCGGTCAAGCGATCCCGCCAACGCCGGAAGTCGTTCCAGTTTCAATTCCCGCGGCGGCAGCAACAAGGCATCCAGCGCCGGCAACTCCAAAGAACCTTCCGCCGCGATCAGCGCGCTGCCCAGCGCCTCCAGGCAAAGCGCATCCTCCTCATGGAAGGGGACCAGGCTCATGCCCTGCCGTGCCAGCGCTTCGCCGAACACCCGGCGCACGCGCGGTGACCGGCTCACCCCACCGGTCAGAAGCACCCGCGCGGGACTGACACCGGGCTTGATGAGAACGAGAACGTTTTCACAAACGGCATCGAACAGCCCGGCCAAGATGCGGGCACGGTCCTCACCCTTGTTGGCGAGATGGGTCATGTCCGTCTTGAGGATCACGGGGCAACGACCCGACAGCGGCGCGGGGTTGGCCACGTCGGCGCACAACGCGCTGGCCTCACCGACGGTGAGGGAAAAGCGTTCGACGAGTTGCCGGAGAAAATTGCCCGTGCCCTGCGAACAGCGGCTGTTTTCACGGAACATCGTCAACCCGCCGGCGCGCTGTTCCAACACGGAAAAACCATGACTGCCGATGTTGACCAGGGTCACCGGCTCATCGCCAAAAAAATGCCGGCAACCGCGGAGCAGCGCCTGCTTCGTCGGAATCCGTGGCAGGCGAACCTGGCCGGCAAACCGGCCGCTGGCCGCGGCACCGTCGGCCTCCTGCCAATCCCAGCGCCGCAAGGCGTCGAGCAACACCGGACCGGGCTGCTGGCCGTGCTCGAGAATTTCGCGCCGGCCGATACGAAGCCCGTCTTCGTCCCGCAGCAATTCGACCAGCTTGAGGGTCTCGGCCCCGGCATCAATGCCGATGAAACGGCATGAATTACGATCCGCCAGGTTTGCGGTACAATGCTCCGAAAAAGTTAGGCCAGGGTGGTTCAATGTTTTCATAACTTTAAAAGACCGTGTCCCGCTGGGAAACCTAAATTTTAAAGGCTTATTCATAACCCAGCTGTTGTTCATGCCGTCTTCTTTAACTCAGCTTGCTTAAATCGTGTTAATTGATAAAACTTGGCGCAGCATCGGCTGGCTCAATGAACGTTCATCACCTCGAGTTGTTTTATTACGTTGCCCGGCACGGCGGCATCATGCCGGCGGTGCGCAACATTCCCTACGGCATCCAGCAACCGGCGGTGAGCGCGCAGGTCGCCCAGCTCGAGGAATTTCTCGGGGTGAAATTGTTTCAGCGGCGGCCGTTTGCCCTGACTCCGGAGGGCGGCAAGCTTTACGAATTCATCCAGCCTTTTTTTTCGAACCTCGACAAAATCGCCGGCGAATTTCAAGGCGGTCAGGCGCGGCGCATCCGGATCGGCGCCTCGACGATCATCCTGCGCGATCACGTTCCCCGGTTGCTGCGGGGCGTGCGCAAAAAATTCCCCGGGTTGAAGCTGTCACTGCGCGAAGGCTTCCCGGCGCATCTGTATGCGCTTCTGGAAAAGGACGAGATTGACCTGGCCATCACCTTGATGGAAAAGAAAAATCCTCCGGGATTCCAATCCTTGACGCTGCTGGAATTGCCACTGGTGCTGCTCGTGCCAAAAGCCAGCCGCATCAAATCGGCGGACGAATTGTGGCAGCGTGACCGGATTGATGAATCCCTGATCTGCCTGCCGCCGGCCGAATCGCTTTCCCGGAATTTTCTCAACCGGCTCAACCAGCTGGGCGTGGATTGGTTTCCCAGTATTGAGGCCAGTTCAACCGACCTGATTGAAACCTACGTGGCGAAGGGCCTCGGCATCGGCTTGTCGGTGGCGGTTCCCCAAAAGCCGCTGCCGGCCGGCGTGCGCGCGTTGCCGCTGCCGGGGTTTGCCCCGATCATGATTGGGGTGCTGTGGCAAGGACACATGACCCCGTTGTTGCAGGCCTTCATCGAAGAATCCAAGTCGCGGGCCAAGGAGCTGGCCTGAAACGTCCACGCCAAAACCGGTTCCCGGTCTAAACTGGTCCCAATCCCCATATGGGGTGAATACCCCATGGCGCAGACGGTTTTTCTGCTTATTTTCCCCAAATGATCGATTACGGGTTCCAAGACACCCGCGCCTTGGGTTTGGACAATGACGGTGGCATCGGAAGTCTTTTCAGGCGAATTGCCCCTGGCACATCCCCTTGGCGCGGCAGTTGCTGAACCAATCTCCAGTTCGATTTGAATTGCCGTTCGCAATTCCGGAACTGACAAAATTAACAAGCAACAACACATGGCACTGCCATTTTTAAACGGCGTAACGCGGAAGAAACGGTCCCAGATGATGGTGGTGGATCTGGGCAGCCGGACAACCAAGGCCGTCGTTCTGGAACGGCGGGGCGAAGTTCTGGCGCTCACCCGTTTTGCGCTGCTGGACGCGCCGATCTACGAAAAAAAACTTTCCACGGAAATGCTCGCCGAACATTTGCGGGCCGTCTCCCACGCGCTCGGATCGCAAACCAAGCTGGTCACCCTGGCCGTCGGTCTGGACGACACGGTGGTGCGGCAGGTGGAGTTGCCGCAGATTCCGATTGATGACATGCGTTTGGTTTTGAAAAACAACACCAAAGGATATTTGCAGCAGGACATGCCCAATCATGTTTTTGACTGCCACATTTTCCCGCCCAAGGCACAGGGCAAATCCGCCGAGGCCCCCAAAGCGGGGACCATTCCAAAATTGAAGGTGCTTGTGGCCGGCATGAGGCAACAAGGAGTGGATGATTTTCAGAAGGCGATCCGGGATGCCGGGCTGACCCCGGACCACATCGTCCCGGGGCTCATCGGACCGGTCAATGCTTTTGAACTGGCGTTCCCCGAAGCGTTTGCCGGTGAGTCGGTCGCATTGGTGGACATCGGCTTCAAACATTCCTCGGTTTGCGTGGTGGATCGCGGCGAATTGGTCTTGAGCCGCGTGGTCAACATCGGCGGCGACAAACTGACGGCCGGGCTGGCCGAGGCCATGAACATCACCTACGCCGAAGCCGAAGGCATCAAGGTGGGCATGGCGCCGGAAGTCCAGTCCATGCTGGAAGCCCAGGTGCAGCCCTTGGGACGCGAATTGCGCGCCTCCCTCGACTTTTTTGAACACCAGCAGGACCGCCCGATATCGCAAGTCTATATCACCGGCGGATCGGCCCAGTCGGAGATGATTCTGCAAATGTTGCATGCGGAACTGATTGCGGACTGCAAAGCGTGGAACCCGTCAACGTCATTGCAGCTGGCGCTGCCCGGACAACAAGCGGTGGAAATTGAACACATCGGACCGCAATTGAGCGTGGCAATTGGCGCGGCGCTGGCGGTCTTTTAACGAATTTACATTATGCCGATTCGCATCAATTTGCTGGCAGAGGCTCAGGCCGCGGAGGATTTGCGCCGTCGCGATCCCGTCAAGCGCATGGTTTTTTGCGCCGCGTTTCTGGTGGCGCTGATGCTGGTCTGGAGCAGTTCGCTCCAACTCAAAGCCATGCTCGCCCGAACGGAAGTGACGGACCGGCAAATGCAGATCCAGACGCAAACCAATGAATTCCAGCGGGTGCAGGTGGACCAGAAGAAATTGACGGACGTACAAGGAAAACTGGATGCCTTAAACAAGATGACGGCCAGCCGTTTTCTGCAGGGCAACCTGCTCAACGCCCTGCAACAGGTCAATTCGCCCGGCGTGCAACTCATGAGGATAACAGTAAACCAAAGTTACGCTTACACCCCCGGGACGAAATCGCAAATCGGCCAGGTGACGGAAAAAATCGTTGTTTCGCTGGATGCGCGCGATTCCAGCGCGAGCCCGGGAGACCAGGTCAACAAGTTCAAGGAATCTGTCGCCAACCAAGCCTATTTCAAGACGATGTTGAACAGGACCAACGGAGTTCAATTAAGTTATCTGTCGTCACCCCAGCCGGGACCGGATGGCAAATCGTTTGTGTCGTTCACTTTGGAATGCAGTCTCCCGGAGAATAGCCGATGAAAAGATTATCCAAAGAAAAGCGCAATCAACTGATTACGGTCAGCTTCATCACCCTGGCCGTGCTGGGAGCGGCCTATTTCGGTTTGATCCGGCCCCAGTACGCCTCCTTGTCCAAAATCGCCCGGGACACCAGAGCTGCGGAAAAACAACTTCGGGACATCAAGAATACCATCACCAGCGCCAGGACGGTGACAAATGACTTGTCCCAAACCACACTCGCCCTCGCCAAGATCGAGGCGGACATGGCTTCCGGCGATCTGTATTCCTGGACTTATGACACCCTCCGCCGCTTCAAACAGCCATACAAGGTGGAGATTCCGGATGTTGGCCATCCCACAATCGGGGAGATGGATCTGCTGCCGGCCTTTCCCTACAAGCAAATCCGAATTGGCATTAATGGGACAGGCTATTACCACGATTTGGGCAGGTTCGTCGCCGACTTTGAAAATAATTTCCCACACGCCCGGGTGGTTAACCTCGTCGTTGAACCCATGGCCGGCGCGGACGGCGGCAACGAGAAACTTACCTTCAAAATGGAAATCATCGCCCTGGTAAAAACCAACCCCTCATGATTGAAATCATATGAACCGGTGCATTCATTCCTCCAAAAGCGCGATCGCGGCCGGACTTTCGGTTGCGTTCGTCATGGTTTTGCCGCTGGCAGCAGCCCCGGTTGCCCGCTCCGCCGCGCCCGAGGTGGCAGCACACTCCGTTTTCGTTCTTCCGACCAACCAGCAAGAAGGGCGCGATCCGTTCTTCCCCAATTCCGTCCGGCCGTATGAATATGCGCCGGCCACCAGGAAAAACTTCAGCGATGTGTCGTCGCTTATTCTAAAAGGCATTTCCGGCCCTCCCGACCATCGACTGGCGATTATCAATAATCACACTTTCGGTGTCGGCGACGAACAGGATCTGCTCACCCCGCAGGGCCGGATTCACATTCACCTGGTCGAAATCAAAAACGATTCCGTCGTGATCGAATCCGGCGGCGAGAACCACGAGTTGAAGTACACTCCCAACCACTGAATCCCAAAAATGGACGCTGCCCCCCACAATTCTGACCAGTCCCGTTGGACAAATCTTTCACCGGCCGGGCGGCCTACTGGCATGAAACTTTCTTTCCATATCACAGACAATAAAACGGCGACCATCAAAACAGCCGGACGCCAGTAAAAATTTAACAGCTCGTATTTAACATAAAAACAAGTCGGAGCCGGATCGGAGATAAAAGTATGAAAACAAAAATACTAATCGCAACACTGCTGGGATGTCTTGCATGGCAGCAGGGGGCACTGTCCCAAACTGATACCACTGCAACAAATCCATCCACCTCGGACACAGTTGCGCCCGCGACCCAGCCCGCCGACACCAATGCGCCGGCGGCAACTGCGGCCGATACCAATGCGCCAGCGGCGGTTGCGACCAGCACCGACACCAACACACCGGCGGCCGCAACCGGCACCAATGAAGTTGCCGGCACGACCAGCAACAATGAAACGGCCGGCGCGGCCGGCACCCAGCCGTCGGGCCCGCCCACCATACCTTTGATTCAATTTCAGGACGTTCCCATCACCACCGCCATTGAAAACCTGGCCCGCCAAGCGGGAATCAATTACCTGATTGATCCGAAAATTGGTTACGGCCAGCCTGACCAGAGTGGTCAGATCAAGCCTGAACCCACCCTGTCCATCCGTTGGGAAAATGTCACCGCCGAACAGGCGCTTAACGCCCTGCTCGACAACTACGGTCTGCAAATCAGTGAAGACCATAAGACCCAGATCGCCCGCATTACCACCAAGGATCCCTCGGCACCCGCCCCGCTTTCCACACGCGTCGTTCAACTCAAATACACCAGCACGACAAACATGGTGATTTCAATCCAGGCTTCGTTCACGGACAAGCGCAGCAAGGTGCTGCCTGATGTGCGCACCAGCCAGTTGGTTGTCGTGGCCACTGATCCCGAGCAGGAAGCAGTCGACTCTCTCATCAACAAACTCGACAAGCCCACCCGTCAGGTGTTGATTGAAACCAAACTGGTCCAGATTTCCAGCAACCCCAAGACCACAAAGGGCGTCGATTGGACCGGCACGCTTGCGGCACAAAACGTGACCTTTGGTAACAATGTTCTCGGCGGACAGTCAGGTCAGCCTTACTCGCAAACTGTTGCCGGAGTTAATGATCCCGTGCTTGGCCCTGTGGTAACCACGACTTATGGCGTCAACAACCTCGTTCAAAATCCTGCCTTGCTGCTGGATACCCGTCACGGATTCAACCCCTCAACGGGCTTCCTCAACGCTGATGGCGTGCATGCCGTGCTCTCCTTCCTGAATTCAACTTTTGATGCCCAGATTACTTCCACCCCCCGCGTGGTCACTCTGGACAACGAAATGGCCACTATTGAAGTCACCCGCAGCTTCCCTATCATAAATCTCACCGGCGGATCCGCAAACAACGCTGGGAGTTCGTCGATCACCTATTCCAACGTGGGAACCATCCTGGAAGTAACACCGCGTATTTCCGCGAATGATTACATCTGGTTGAAGGTAATACCTATTGTTTCCGACCATTTTGGGGATGTCAGTGTCACCGTGGGAGGCGGGAGCGGAGGTGGAGCAACCACCTACCCCGTTCCAGTGTTCGATTATCGCAAAGTGGATTCGCAAGTGATGATTCCCAATGGCAATACGCTGGTCATGGGCGGCCTGGTCCAGGACAACCCGACCGCTACGTACACCAAAGTGCCGGTCTTGGGCGATATCCCCGGATTAAAATGGGCTTTCAGCAGCCAGAGCAAATCCACCACCAAGGACAATTTGATCATTTTTATGACACCCACCATCATCAAAGACCAGGACTTCCAACAGGGCACAACCGCCGCTGCTGACTTCCTCAAATCCAAGCCGACGGTCATGAAACATATGATGAACCCACATACAATGATGGACGGCGCCGAACCCCGTGGTGATTGGAGCGACCCGGCCCCAATGCCCGGTGAGTTTGATAAATAACCGACAGACAACCCGGACGTTTCCGGGAAATTTCAACGGCGCGTTTTTCGAAACGCGCCGTTTCACTTTTCAATGGCCGGGACTTTCTGCTGCCACTCGTTTCAGATAGTCAAAGGAATAAATCCCTGACGAATGTCCGTCGGCCCAGACCGGCTGGACCGCATACCCACCCACCCCGGTGATTCGCACCAGTTCAAAAGCCTTAGCGTCCAGCACCTTTTCCGGGTTTTTATAGACGTTGCCCAGGATGTCCACCTCGCCTTGGCATCCCGCGCACGGACAACTTAGCCGCAACTTCTCCAGCGGAATGAAATTCTCGCTGCCATCATCCCATTTGACGGCCAGCTCATTGCCAATTGGCTGTATGTCCACCGGTTTCATCAATTCTTCTTCAACAATCGTTCAAAGGCCGCCAGTGTTTCCGGGCTGACGTGATGTTCGATTCCCTCGGCGTCCATCTCGGCCACTTTTTCTGAAATTCCCAACGAACGTAGAAACGACACCACGGTTTTATGCCGTCGCCGGCATTCCTCGGCCAGTTTATGACCGGCCTCGGTCAGGAAAATGGCCCGGTAAGGCTTGGTATTCACATATCCCGCCTGGCGCAACCGGGCCAGGGTGCGATTAACCGTCACGTGCGTCACCCCCAGCCGCCGCGCCAGGTCCACCACCCGCGCCTCGCCCAGGGACGCCGAAAGGTCGGCAATGGTTTCGACATAGTCCTGCGTGATCTCCTCGGCCCGGTCCCGGCGCGAACGACGGAAGATCTCCGCATGGTGCTGCACGGAAGGACGCGCCTCCCGGTTCCGGGTGGCGGACGGTTTGCGGGTGGCTCGTGGCATAACCTCAAGAGTGAATCCAAAGGCCGTTTATTAGTCGAGGTTTTATTTTGTACCCTCGGCTACAAACGGGTTGACAGGCCCCATTTTAGATTGTAACTAAGGCTACATAATTTGGTACATGGTTAGATTTTACAATTTTGTTCGCTGGTTGGTAGTGCTATGTTTTGCAACTTTCGGTGGGGCGAGCGTCCTCGCGAGCTGTCGTCGCTGCGCTTTGACGTGCCCAGGCCGGCTCGTCAGCAGCCTCGCCCCACCAAAACATACCACTATTCGCTGGCCCGCCCTGCCCTGCCTCCCGCTGGCCGTGGCCATCAGCCTGTTCGGTCCGGCGGCATTCTTCCCGGCCAGCGCCCAGGAAACATCCCCTGACGGCGCCAACGCCCCCGACAAAACCAGCTACAATCTCTTCCACCCCGTGCCGCCAGGACTGATGCGCGAACTGAGCCCCGACCGCCCCGACAAGACCGAATCGCCCTACACCGTCGATGCCGGCCACTACCAACTGGAATTGGATTTTGCCAATTTCACCTGGGATCAAACCGACGGCACCACCACGCGAGCCTGGAACGTCGCTCCCTTCAACCTTAAAGCCGGACTTTTGAACAACGTTGACCTGCAATTCATTTTTGATGACTACCTGTACGTGCGCACGAACGACCGCACCTCCGACACCACCACCCATTCCGGGGTGGGCGATTTCACCACCCGGTTGAAAATCAATCTTTGGGGCAATGACGGCGGCCAAACCGCTTTTGCGCTTTTGCCTTACGTCAAATGTCCCATAAGTTCGGACAGCCTGGGCAATGACGCGATCGAAGGCGGCATCCTTTTCCCGCTCGCATTGAAATTGGCCGCTGATTTTGACCTGGGCCTGGAAACCGCCGTCAGCTTTTTACGCGATGATACCGACAGCGCTTATCACGAGGATTTCATCAATTCCATCACCCTGGACCACGTCATCCTGGGAAAGCTGAGCGGTTACCTGGAATTGTTCAGCGACATCAGCACGGAAAGTCATTCGGCCTGGGTGGGCACAGTGGATGTTGGCCTGGAATTCCTCGTGACGGAAAATGTTCAACTCGACTGTGGCTGCAATCTGGGAGTCACACCCGCAGCCGACAATGCGAATACTTTTGCCGGCATCACCGTGAGATTTTGATGCCGGTCAAAACTGAATTTACTGACGGAACAACGATAAACATTTCATGAGTGAACCCGAAGACACTTCCGGACCCGCGCCGGACGCCGGCTGGCGCAAACCGGCGGGGCAGGCTTCGCTGGCGGAGGTTCACCGCAGTATTCTCGTTCCGAAGACCGCTCCCTTTTGGAGAAAGCTGCTGGCTTTTTCCGGCCCGGGCTACCTGATCGCCGTCGGCTACATGGATCCGGGCAATTGGGCAACCGACCTGGCGGGTGGTGCCCAGTTTGGCTACACCCTGCTGTCCATCATCATGATCTCGAACCTGATGGCCATTCTGCTCCAGCACTTGTCGGCCAAATTGGGCATCGCCACCGGACGTGACCTGGCCCAGGCCTGTCGCGATCATTATTCCACGCCCACGGTCTGGTGCCTCTGGATTCTTTGTGAAATTGCCATCGCCGCCTGTGATTTGGCCGAGGTTGTCGGCTCGGCCATCGCCTTGCAACTGCTCTTCGGCATTCCGCTCGTGTGGGGTTGCCTCATCACGGCCGCGGACGTGCTGGCTGTGCTGTATTTGCAGAACAAGGGTTTCCGTTATATCGAAGCCCTGGTGGTCACCCTGATTGCAACCATCGCCAGTTGTTTTGCCGCCGAACTGTTCTTTTCGAAACCGGGTCTCGCCGGGATCATGCTCGGTTTCATTCCGAGTTCGCACATCGTCACGAACCAGAACATGCTCTACGTCAGCATCGGCATCATCGGCGCAACCGTGATGCCGCACAATCTTTACCTGCACTCGTCCATCGTTCAGACGCGCAAATACGAACAAAACACCGGCGGCAAGCGCGAGGCCATCAAATTCGCCACCATTGACTCGACCGTGGCGCTCATGTTCGCCTTGTTCATCAATGGCGCCATTCTGGTGCTCGCCGCGGCGGCATTTCACTGGTCCGGCCACCAGGACGTGGCCGAAATTCAGGACGCCTACAAATTATTAAGCCCGCTGTTGGGCGTGGGCACCGCCAGCATTCTCTTCGCCGTGGCGTTGCTGGCTTCCGGACAGAATTCCACGCTCACCGGCACGCTGGCCGGTCAGATCGTCATGGAAGGCTTTGTAAACATCCGGCTGCGTCCGTGGCTGCGCCGGTTGATCACCCGCGCGCTCGCAATCATTCCCGCCGTGTGCGTGATCGGTTATTTTGGCGAAAGCAAAACCACGGAATTGCTCGTCGCCAGCCAGGTCGTCCTGAGCATGCAACTCGGGTTTGCCATCTGGCCTTTGATGCGTTTCACCGGCGAAAAAGCCAAGATGGGGGAGTTCGTCAACCCGCTTTGGATCAAAATCCTCGGCTGGACCGTCGCCGCGATTATCATTGTCCTCAACCTGAAACTGCTCTTTGATATCTTCATGCCAGCGGCGGTCTTGAAAATATTTTATGGGCATCTTGGTCTGCCCATTCCATCCCCGTAATCCTGGCCATGTACCATAAAATTCTAGTTGCCCTCGAAAACGGCCCGGCGGATGAAAATCTGCTGCCGCACGTCATGGAACTGGCAAAAAAATTCAAATCCGAACTCCTCCTGCTGCACGTTGCCGATGGCTGGGCCGCGCGCTGCTTTGACCAGTTGACCCTCGCTGAATCGGAGGAAATGAAGAGTGACCGCGCCTATCTGGAGAACGCCGCCGGCCAGTTGCGCCAGGCCGGCATTACCACCTCCACGCAACTCGCCCTGGGCAGTCCGCCGGCGGAAATCCGCAAGGTCGCCGAGGCCGAACATTGCGATTTGATTGCCATGGGCAGCCACGGCCACCGGTTGTTCGGCGACATCCTGCACGGCAGCACCATCACCGAAGTCCGCCACAAGACCCTGATCCCCATCCTCCTCGTGCGCGTGCAGAAGAAATAACTTTAGAGCGGTTTAAATAAACTCGTAGCCGCGAACGTCAGTTCGCGCCATATCATTTCCATTAAATCGATTTGCGCCGACTGACGTCGGCGGCTAAACAATTTTTGAAAATGCTCTAGCGGCACTCTCTGTGAGCGTCGACTTTCTCGTTTCAACAGCCACACTTCAATTTCAGGTTCACTCGCACAAGAAATTCTGTATCATTCGCGCACCGATTTTATGAATCCCGAATCCATTCTCAAACAACGGTTGATTTGTGTGGCGGTGATCGATCAACCGGACGACGCCGTGCCGCTCGCCGAGGCCCTGCTCGCCGGCGGGCTGAACGTCATGGAAGTCACGTTCCGCACCAGCGCCGCCGCCGACTCGATCGCGCGCATCCGTAAGAGTCTGCCTGCCGTTTCCATTGGCGCCGGCACGTTGCTGACTGCGGAGCAGGTGCAGCGCGCCCTGGACGCCGGCGCACAATTCGGCGTGTCGCCGGGCCTGAATGAATCGGTTTTGGCGCTGGCCCACAAAAACAACATGCCGTTTTTCCCGGGGGTGGTGACGCCGACAGAAGTGGGCCGGGCGCTTGACTTGGGCTGGAAACATCTGAAATTTTTCCCGGCCGAAGCGGCGGGCGGCGTGGCCATGCTCAAGGCGCTCGCCGGTCCCTTCGGTCATACCGGCGTCAAATTTGTGCCGACCGGCGGTATCACGGCCGCGACCTTGCCAGATTATCTCGCGATTCCCCAGGTCGCGGCGATTGGCGGCTCCTGGATGGCCGAGCGCAAACTCGTGGCGGAAAAGGCGTGGTCAAAGATCACCACCTTGACTGCCGAAGCGATGAAGATCATCGCTCAGCCGCAAAAAACGTAGCGGCGGGCGTCCCGCCTGCCGTGGAGGGCCGGCATCTTGCCGCCCGAAACAGCGTCCGCATTTTCAGAGACGCAAGGAATCTTCCATGCAAAGCCGGCAACGCGCGGTTTTATCCGCCGGGCGGGACGCCACGGCTCTACGGCAGGCGAGAACGCCCACCGCCACACAACCATCTTATTTCCCAACCGTCACCTGCAACGGCGCATCGCGGCATTCGGCGAAACGTTTGATATAATTCTCCCATTGGACGTGGTTTGTGAAATCGCCGCTCCGGTCCCAGCACGCGCCGAAATAATACGTGAACGGCTGTCCGACTTGCGCCGGTAAAATCGCGAGTAGGTTGCGGATGGGCGGATAACCTTCGTGCGTTGGCTGGGGCACGCTGCCGTGAACGACCGAGTCCGGCAAATCCGGCGCGTCGTTCGTGAATGTCTGCACGCTGCCTTTGGGCAAAATCACCGCGACCCCCATTGTGCCTTTGGGCTGGTCTTCCGGCTGCCAGTAAGCCATCCAGCCTTCGCCCTGGTCGTGCATGATAAATTCCACGCGGTTCGTCGGGCACGCGCGTTCGGCCAGCCCGACGCCAACAGTCAGCGGCGAATTGTCTTCGCTCGCGAACGTGTCCTGCGCCTGGCTCAACCACGAACCGGCGTCGATGCTGATCCGCTTCGTCGAGGAAACTTTTCTGCCGCCGCCCGCGTCCCACGCGTCGTAAGTCACTTCAAATTCCGAGCGGATCGGACCGGTCGTGATGAGTTTCCAATTGCGATAATTGATCGCCGCGTGAAGCTTTTTCCCGTCCCAGATGCCGCTGCCGCCATCACCACAGCTTTTGCCGACGCGATAATCGTCCATCTCGCTGCCGTTGTCCTCATGATAATGTTTGGTGCGATACATCTCATCCATGATGAGGTGATGATCTTTTTTGATCCACGCGTCAATGCCGCTGGTAATCGTGCCTTCGCCCTTGATGAGCGCCTGGCCGTACATCCGATGCGCCGTGCGGTCACTTTCCCAGGCGAAATCATCCATGCGCTCCGGCACGTAACGCGCGAACGTCTTCACGACGGGCGGCGGCACGGCGGCCAGGGCCGATGCGTCCAAAATGTAAACCATCCGCGTCTCACCCGGCGCAAGGTCAACCTGGAAAAGCAGTTTGTCCGGCGACTGATTCGTCCCGGAGGCATAAATTTGCGAATCCAAAATGCGCGAGGAACGACCGTCCATGACCGCGAATCCTTGGGTATGAATTTTATTAGCAATGTCACTTAAATTAAGTTCAACCGTTTCACAATCACGGCGAAAATCAGCCGGGTTGGAAACTTTAATCACGACCGGACTTGCATTCTTCAATAGCGCCATCCGGTATACCTCGCTGCCCGCGAGCAAAAACACTCCTGCGCCGTAAGGCTGGGTGGAATCCGCTGCGAATTTCTCCGGTTCGCTGCCGGCAGGCTGGATGTGCGTGAGCTTGCCGTCGGCATTCACACAACCGACCAGTGCCGGCCAGGCCTTGCGGACGGCTGGTTCATATTTCGCGCGGTCCAGCAGGCCCTGGTTTATGCCCCAAGCCAGGCCGTAGGTGAACAGCGCGGAACCGCTGGCTTCCGGCATTGGAAAACTTTCCGGGTCGAGCAGGCTCGCGCGCCAGAGGCCATCCGGTTGCTGGCAGGCCAGGATTTTTTCGGCCATGTCCTTGAACAATTGCTCGAACCGCGACCGATCAGGATGATTGGCCGGCAGATACTGCAGCATCCAGACCGTACCGGCCAGGACCCAGCCATTACCGCGGCTCCAGAAAACTTTTTTGCCGTTGGCTTCGTGCTTTTTGAAGTAGGTGCTGTCCCGGAAATAGAAATGTTCCTCTTGGTCGTAGAGATAATCCGTCGTCTGCCCCCAGTGGGTTACTGCGAAATCGAGATAGCGCGGGTCGCCCGTCGCCGTGTAAAGCCGCAGCCAGGCGGGCGGCCCCATGAACAGCGCGTCGCACCACGACCACAATTCCTGGCCATGTTCGCGCTGGGAAAAGTCGAGGCTCGTCGTTGCCGGTGGATGGGCGAGGATGTAATCAAACCTTTCGCGCATTGGCGCGATCATTTTGTTTTCGCGGTAAAGAAAATAGAGTTCGGCGTAGGTCTGGCCGATGCACTGGTCGTCGGCATGATATTTCCGTCCCGTGTATTCGGGGAGCAGCCAGCCGTTCGCTTCACTCTTGGCCAGCATCGCATCGCGATATTTCGCATCGCCGGAAATTCCCGTCAGCGCCATCATCCCCAGGTCACCCACGGCCTGGATCCAGCCGGTCGGACGATTGGTAGCCATGTGCGCAAGCTGCCAGTCGGCCACGCGCTGCATCGCCGTCAGCACCGGCAGCGGTTTGATTTCGGACGAAAGCCTGGTGGTCAAGGCATCCTGGATGAGATCCTGCGATTGCGCGCCCAGTTGAAGATCGACCAGGAGCAAAATGGCTGTCGTGAACCCGGCAAAACGAGTGAGGGAATTTTTCATGTTGAACGTATGATCGGATACCGATGCGAGTTTAAATGTCGAAAGGACAAAAGGGTTATTGTATCTTTGTTCCAGTCAGCCGCTGCAACTCGATTCCCGCCTTGCTTCCAAGCCGGACCATCTCCGCGCCGGGCGATCTCCAAATCGGTCAGCCACCCCGACCATTGCAATGGCGTGGCGCCGCCGAAGGTGTTGGCCGGCGTGCCGCCCGTTGCACCGGAAACCAGGGAAACACCCAGGGCCATCAAAATCAAAACAAAGCCGGACCTGGCATGCGACATTTTCACGGGTAATGAACGGTGTCAGGGAAAACCTATCAAACCCCAAATCACTGACGAGAAAAATTTCTGCCGCGGCCGGACGCCGATGGTAAATGACCATCATCCCATCCCACAAACCCAAGAACATTCAACGCTTAACATTCAACAACGAACATTCAGGGAACCGGCGTCATTCGACGTTGGGTGTTGAGCGTTGAAGGTTGGATGCTATTTCCGTTCAGGAATTCAAAGCATGGTGGTTCATTCAGGAGAAATCTTTCCCCAAAGGCAGGGCAGCCAGGCTGACTATTGCCCTAACACAACGTCATTTGGGCATCTCGGGGGTATCACCCAAATCAGTGAAGCGGCATAACGAGTCAACTGATCGGCAAAAACAGGGTCATCTATTTCACCAAAGGCAGGCGCACCTCCGGCCAGCCGTTGGTGTCCCAGTGCAGCGGCAGGATGGCGAGCGTCGGCCGACCGGAATGGATCCCGTCGTAAAAGTGACAACTCAACCAATTCGTGCCATTTTCGGAATAAATCCCCACCTGCCCCGGTCCGATGAAGGCGCCTTCGGTCGTCAAAAACCGGCTGCCGCCACCGGCCATCAAATCCGTTCCGTCCTGGTCAAGATACGGTCCGGTGATTTTTTTGCTCCGGCCCACGCGGACCTCGTAAGTGCTGTTCGTGCCCCGGCAACAGTGCCCCCAATTCACAAACAAGTAATAAAGCTGGTCGTGACGATAAATATAGGACGCTTCGATGGCATCGTTGAAGGCGAGCGCATACAGGGGCGAGTTGGTGGCCATCCGTTTGCCGGTCGCAGGGTCCAGTTGAATCATTTTGATTCCGCTCCAAAAGGAACCGAAGGCCATCCAGAGATTGCCATCCGCATCCTGCGAAACCGCCGGATCAATCGTATTGAAATTATCGGATTCCGTGGATTGAACCACGATGCCCTGGTCCGTCCAGTGAAATCGCGGATCGGCAGGGTCCAGCGTGGGATTGGTCGCCACACTAATGGCCGACCGCTTTTTGCCAAAAGACGAGACGGAATAGTAAAGCAGGTAACGCTGGCCGAAGTGAATGACATCGGGCGCCCAGTAATTCATCCCATGGTTGGCCGGGACAGACTGGGCAACCCAGTCCGGCGCGTTGGTGAATACCTCGGGACCGGCTTCCCATTTTAACAGGTCTTGGGAATGATAAGAGGGAACACCGCGACCGGTGTAAAAAATCCAATACACATCCTTGTCTTTGACAATCGCGGATGGGTCGTGGGCGCGGACCTGACGGGAACCGGACGTCGCCAGTTGCGATGCAAACCCGGGCGACGCCACGGAAACGGCCTCCATCGTTGGTGCGGCCGCCGTCGGGCGCGGGAGTGAAGCCACAAACAAAAGCGCGCCGCCGACGATCACGGCCCCTGGAAATCGGCTGGAAAGCGATTCCTTTTTCACCGGCTCGACCAAGGCAGAGGAACAAATCATGGTGTGCCGCCATTGAAACTGAAAACGCATGGCACGCCAACCGATAAAATTTCAGCCGGCCGGTTTTGGATGTTCAAACCAGGCAACGCCAGGGCCTTAAGGTTATTGCAGTCCTATTCGCAACACAGTCAGGGAACAAGGCGGAAAACTGTGGCCAAAACGCGAAGCCGCTCCGTTCAGCCTGGTTTCAACCGGCGAAATCCTGGCCGGTTCATCGAAGGAATTAACGCCATCCGGATCAGCCCCGGAAAGCACGATGCTGTCGCACTCAGGCTTGACGCCACTTGCCCCCACAAGATTAATATCCGCGTCCACCGCGGTGTGTTCCCGATTGACGGCCTTGAGGATGATTTCGCGTGTTTTATCGTCGCGCGTGGCCGTGACGTAGAGCGGTTGTCCCGAAGAGCCCGGCTCCCCGATTCCGCCGAGTTGCGTCGGCAGGACGACGTCTGCCCGGTTGCGACTGAAAAGTTGTTGCACGTAATAGTTGGGTGTTTTGTAAACCCGCAGGCTGTCCACCCAGATCAGATCGGGGGTCCATTGCCAGGCATCCACATTGGCGAACAACGGCGCGTACGACGCCAGGCGCACCACGTCCGCATTGCGTTCCAGGCCGGTCATGTAGGCGGCCTCGGCGAGCGCGCATTCGA
>CAZKTW010000010.1:0-29938 GCA_964555775.1 uncultured Bifidobacteriaceae bacterium
TGCACCGCGAAATCAAATAATTTATGCCCCGCAAGACCCATGCCGACAAGGACCGTCGCGGTTCCCGCCGCGGTCAGACCGAAAACCGCACGCCCCGGCCGAAGCCGAAAATTGACTTTACCGCCGACGCGTTGGATTTCAAAAACACTAATCTGCTCCGGCAATATGTGACCGATCAGGGCCGCATCCTGCCGCGGAAATACACCGGGATGCCGGCGCATTACCAGCGCCGCCTGACCCGCGCCATCAAGCGCGCGCGCCAGATGTTGTTGATGAAGTGACGGAGTTTACGCCGCCGGGCTGCGATCGTGGCCGGGCGGCATTTTATTGGAAATGGATTGCAAACGATTTGCAATTGAGGAAGATGGCCAGCGTTGATTATGGATTATCTGATTTTGCTTTCCAGCATCGGGCTCGGGGCCATCACGGTTTTTTGGCTGCGCCTGCATGAGCCGAAGCAGATCAAGCTGCTCAATGCTTTCACCGGGGCGTATCTGATCACCCTGGTGATGTTGCACTTGCTGCCGGACTTGTATGCGCCGGAAGCCGGCCTGGTGCTGAAGCCGCTGGTCCTCGGCGGGTTCATCCTGTTCGGTTTTTTTCTGCAAATCGCGCTCGATGCCATTTCCATGGGCATCGAGCATGGGCATGCGCATCACCTCGAAGGGCGGATGGCCATCGGTATCCTTGCCGGGCTGTGCCTCCACGCTTTTGTCGAGGCGCTGGCGTTGGGACAGTCATCGCAACATCAGAATGCCCATGACCTCGCGGCCCATCACTTTCTTCTGGTCAGCGTGGTCGTCCACAATTATCCCATCTCCATCGCCCTGTTGGGCATGTTGCTGCAAAGCGGAGTGAAACGCAGTTCGGCGCTGGCCTGCCTCGGCTTGTTTGCCATCATGGCTCCGATCGGAATGTTCACCAGCACGCATACCGGCCTGGCGGTTTATGCCCGTGAACTCATGGCCATCGTCATCGGCATTTTCATGCACATCTCGACGACGATTCTGTTCGAGAGCGAGGATCATCACCGTTTTCCGGTGGGCAAACTGGTGGCTGTATTCGTCGGCTTGATTTTGGGCGTGGCCAGTGTGATTTTTGAAGCGTCATGAGACCTCCCAAGCATGCTCATTCGCATCAGCGACAGGAACTCTCCGCCCTGACGGGTCGTTTGCGCCAGCAAGCGCGCAAGATCACCGGCCCACGTGCGGCCATCCTGGAAATTCTCCGGCATCATCCGCATCCGCTCACGAACAAGGAAATATTTGCCGCCATGCCCGGAGGCCAGTGCGATCTGGCCACGATTTACCGCGCAATGCATCTGCTGGAAGCGATGGGGATGGTGAAGCGGTTTGATTTTGGTGATGGCGCGGCGCGGTTTGAACTGGTGCGCGAGGGGGATGACGGTCATCACCACCATTTGATTTGCACCCGGTGTGCAGAGGTGGTTGAAATTGAGGAATGTTTTCCGGGCGCGATTGAATCACGCATTGCGGCGGCCAACGGTTTCAAGAACGTGACCCACAAGCTTGAATTCTTCGGCCTTTGCCCGGAGTGCCAATAGGCACGACCCCACCAAGGAAAAAGCCGCGCGTCTGCGCGGCTCGTTCAAACTGGTTGGGCTTTAATGTTCACGCCATTTCTTCCTGCCAATCTCCCAAATGCAGGTATTCCTTGATTTTTCTGCGTTCGTAGCGGTTCTTCAGGGTCTTCTTGGGTTGATGAACCAATTTGGGGAAGGGATGTTTCGGATCTCGGACAACCTCCGTAATGACTTCCATCATTCTTTTCATAGTGCAACTCTGGTTATAGAGTTTTAACAGGGCCGCGCCTTCCTTGTCGGCCGCGGCCGCTGCTTACGCTCTTGAGTATACGACCATTTACGGCGTTTGTCATTCAAATTTCCCCAAAGATTTTCTTTGGGGAAACAAAATGACCCTGAACGCCATTCGTTTCCGCGTCTGGAGGCAGCAAGTTTTAAACCAAGTTTCTCAAAAATCTTTTGCACGGCGCGAAACTCCGATTCCAATATTCCCGCGAGCACGAGCGTTCCGTCGCGCCGCAGCCGGTTTACGATCCGCCGCCGTTCGGCTATCAGCAGCGGTGCGATCAAATTTGCACAGACCAAATCGTATTGTCGTTCCTGTCGAATCGGCAGTTTTGTCACATCTCCACGCCTGATACGCACTTCATTGTGAACTCGATTGATGCGGACGTTGGCGCGGGCAATGCGGACCGCTTCGGGATCAAAATCGAAGGCATGGACGGGTGAGCAGCCGAGCTTCGCCGCCGCAATAGCCAGGATTCCCGAGCCGGTGCCGATGTCTAAAAACGACCGGGGTGTCTTATTTTTTCCACACTTTGCCAGTTCGGACAGGCAAAATGCCGTCGTGGGATGCTGGCCGGTGCCGAAGCTCAGGCCGGGATCCAACACCATGACCGCCTGGTTTTTTCGCGCCCGCCGTTTGCTCCAGCTGGGTTTGATCAGCAATTGGCCGCGGATTTCGACGGGATGAAAATGCCGTTTCCAGGATTCCGCCCAGTCTTCACGGCGCATTTTCACCAACGTGATCCTGCCCACGCCGGTTTTCAGCCCGCAACGCTTGATTCCTTCCAGGCCGGTGAGAATTTGTCCGCGGACCCGTCGGCGAGATGCCAGCGTTCCCAGGTTCATGGATGTTTGCTGGAGATAAACCGTCACCGTGATGGCGCGGGTTTCCAGGTCAAAATAGATTGAAGCCGGCTGGCGGAGGATGGTGCCCAGCAGTTCAGCAATGGCGTCTTCGGCTTCGGAGGTCGTGATGACGGAAACGCGCCAAAGCCATTGCGATTTCATGCGCTGATATCCCGCCACGGCGTGAAGTTGAGCAGCTCGATTTCGTTCAGGTGCGGGTGGAGGGCGACCTGGGTGACGCTGGCGTATTCAATCTCGAACGCATTGGTCTTGGGCAGCGGCAGGTCGAGCAAAATAGCCAGCATCATGCGGATGACCCCGCCATGGCAAAAAACCGCGGTCCTTCCGCCCGGATGCCGCCGGATGATTTCAAACAGGCACGGTTCGACGCGGCTGCGGAATTGGAGGCCGGTTTCGCCGTTGGGCACCGCGCCCAGCTCGATTTCATCAAGCCAGTCGTAAGGATGAACGCCGAATTTCTTCTGGACCTGAAACCAATTGTATCCAGTCCAGTCGCCGAAATCGATTTCGCGCAATCCGGGCAGAATGGCATGAGCCGGGGCGCCGTTCGGCAGCAATGGCGCGAGGGTCTGCTGGACGCGTTTCATCGGGCTGGCATAAACCGCGTCAAAGGTTTTGCCGCGCAGGTATCCGGCCAGGGCTTTGGCCTGGGTGCGACCGCGCGGGGAAAGGTCCATGTCAATCCGGCCGCCGAAGGTATTCTGGTAACGGGCTTCCACCTCGGCATGACGGACGAGCCACAGGCGCGTGGTGGCGGCCGGCGGGGTGGGCCGGCGGGAAGGTTTCGAAGAGGTTTTGCCCACGGAAAATCAACCTTGAGCGATGGCCTTGTCCTGCGCCGCCAATAATTCGCGGATGCCGGCCTTGCCGGACGCCAGCAGTTCTGCCAGTTGCGCCTCGGTGAACGTGGCTTCCTCGCCGGCTCCCTGGACTTCGATGAATTGACCGGCGGCATTCATGACGAGGTTCATGTCCACCGTTGCGGCCACATCCTCGGTGTAGCACAAATCCAACAGCGTCCGATTCTCAACGATGCCGACGCTCACGGCGGCGACGGCGTGGAGTACCGGGGTTTTCGCCAGTTTTTTTTCGGCCATCAATTTTTTGACCGCGAGGGACAACGCAACAAAGGCGCCGGTGATGGCCGCCGTGCGCGTGCCGCCGTCGGCCTGCAACACGTCGCAATCCACACAGATCGTGCGGGCGCCGAGTATTTGCAGGTCCAGCGCCGCGCGCATGGAGCGGCCGATGAGCCGCTGAATTTCCGACGAACGTCCGTCGAGCTTGCCCTTCGAGATGTCGCGGGGTTTGCGCTGCAAGGTGGAGTAGGGGAGCATCGAATATTCCGCGGTGATCCAGCCGCCCTCGACCTTTTGCTCCTTCATCCAACGCGGCACGGTTTCCTCGATGGACACGCCGCAAATGACACGCGTGTTGCCCCATTCGATGAGCGTCGAGCCGGCGGCGTACGGCGCGATATGATTTTGAAAGCATAGCGGGCGAAGTTGATTGTCGGCACGGCCGTCGGCGCGAATGGATGAATCAGGCATAAACGCTGGTCATGTTAATCGTCAACCGTTTCAAGGAAAGGCAAAACCACCGCGAATCAACGTGCCACCGAAGACTGAAATCAGAAAATGACTTCCCCGTTCGGTTTCGAAACCCGCCTGCGGTGGCAGTTACTTCTTCTGCTCCGCTTCGATTCCGGCAAACAAACTTTCCAGGCTGTTCAAACGCGTTTGTTGCGTCTCCTTCTTGGGATTCAAGATCAGCCGCAGGTAATCAACGCCGTCGGAAATATTCCGGACGGATTTGGGCAGGACCGCGCCGGCGGCATTGGCGTGGCCGCCGCCCTGGAGCTTTTCCGCGACCTTGAGCGCTTCGCCGTTGCGGCTGCGAAAGCTGGCAAACACCGCGTTCCCACGCCGGAACAACGTGACTAGCGCCGGATACTTCGTCGCCGACTGCTCCAGCAACTGGTGAATGACGAGATTGTTGTTGCCCACCACGGTGTCCACAAACCCGACCGCCGGGCTGATTTCCGTGACGTTCGATTTGCTCCATTCAAAGCCGAGCGGATTCTCGACGCGCCGCTTGACGGCCATGACTTCGAGCAGTGGATGGTCGATCAATTTTTCAAGGTTCCCGCCGATCAAGGTGTGGAGGTTCCAAAACTGGTAAATCTTGACGAGGTTCGCATAATCGCCGGCGATCTCGAAGTCGGGATCATCCTCCAAAAACAAATCGGCGACGTTGTTGTAATGCACGAGCCGGTCCAGGGCGGGCGAACTGATGCCGTGCCGCCGGCAGAGTTCGTAGCAAAGCAGGCCGGCGGATTTGTTGACATCGTGGATGAGCCGCGCGTTTTTCGGCGCGGTTTCGGTGACGTGATGATCGATGACCACCCAATCCGGCTTGTCGAGACGCGGTTCGAAGGTGAAATCCGCGACCCAGGCTGATCTTTCGCGCAATTCGCGCTGTTTCCAGAAATTGAAGTGGTACGCCTGCAGCGGGACGTCCATGCCGAACAGATGTTTGGCCAGCCGCTGCAGCAATGCTCCGGAGAGCAACCCGTCCAGGTCACTTTCGTGGGTGATAATCACTTCGGGTTGCGGCAGTGGCGTCATGGCGGGAAGAATAACCCGGCCAACGAGGCATGGCGAGCGGGGAATGTGTAATTAGCCTTGAAAAAGCAGGTCATGCCTGGCGGAAAAAACCTGGCAAACCAGCGCGGCTTCCAGTAGTGTTTGCTACATGGCCCGCATTGACGGTCATGGCGGCTTGAATCAGAAATGCTTGAAGTCACACCTGGTTGATTGCCTGAAACTTCTGCTCTGTGGTTGTGTGCTGATGGCAAACCTGGTGCTGGCAGGCGCCACGCCGCCCCTCAACACCGAAAGTCCCGTCGGCTTTTTTACCAATGTTGCCTCGCGGCTGCTGTTGGCTGAATTGAATCTCGATTTGACGCGGATTCAGATTTATCCGACCAACCAATACACGCCGGCCGTCCACCGGCTGCTTCAGGTCACGGCGAATGTCTATGATGCCACCACGACCAACTTTTATCCTTCGGTTTTTCGCCCGGTCTTTTCGCGGGACGCCGATGGATTCGGCACGAATGTTTTTGTCAGCGGTTATACGAATGTCGCGTTGATTTCGGGATTGAACGACGGGCAATTGGCACAACCGGTTGACGCTCCAACTCTGGCAACGATGAACGGGGTTGTCGTTAACCAGGCGGTGAATGTTTATGGCGTCCCGTGGGTCATTGGCGCCAAAAAGGGTTTTCCCAACTTCAACCAGTTTACCATGCAAAATGTGGTGGTGGTGGAACGCAAATTGCAGGTGACCCGCCAGACTCTTGCCGGACCCATCGCCACCAATCAACTGTACGTTTTTTGCGTCAGCAATTCTGTGGGCGCTGAACTGTGGAACTCGTATGACTCCAATTATATTGGTTCGATCCAGTGTTTGGCCCGTGACAATATTTCGATGGTGTTGACAAATGATGCTCCAATGGTTTCCCCGCCGAAGATCATCAACGGAGGTTTCACCAATACCTTTTCGGTTTCCAGTTGGCCGGGTTCCGCTCCGTGGAATTCAGATCAGTACACCGGCCAGCCCCAAGCGAACTCATTCTTCATTCCGTTGAATCCAACGATAACGACGGTCGTCTTGCTTACCAACTCCGTCTATTATTATGGGCCAGGCACTTATACCCCTCCTGTCGGTGGTGGCTCGTTTACTGGTCCTTGTTTCATCCCCCGATCCTTGTATCCTTCCAACTATTTGGATGCCGGCATTTCGCAATTGCCGCACTTTGGTTTGCTGACCACGAATCGTCTGCAGGTGGTCATCCTGGATGGCAATCACGTCATTGATTATGCCCACTTCTCCGGCCCGAACAGCAGCCGCGATCTAAATGCGGAACTGAGGGATCCAGATTCCCACGGTGATGCAAACTCGGCGTACATGTGGAGCACAAATGGTTTCATGAACGGTCCGGTGCCGTTTGGGGTTGTGAATCAACTTAATTATTCGCGCGGAATATTTGCCTTGGGACCGACTGTTCTGGCTGTAACTGAACCTCCGTGGAACGACGCCAACAAAGCGTTGGAACAAGCATTCTTCAACGCATTTTGGTTCAAGGGACAACCCTATAACTTGCCAACAGGAGGGACCATAGTTAATACCAACCTCAGCATGCAGGCACCCTTCACGCCGGTGCGAACCTTTTATGAATATATTTCATGGCAGGCGAACGATCCGCTGGTCCATTCTCTGGCGAGCGACTTGAATTATACCGGACAAGACACCACTCCGCCTACTGGAATACACGTATGGTACAGCGATGCACCTTTGCCGCGACCGGTGTTCGGCATTTTAAACAACCGTTACAAACCGTGGGGAAGAATGCTCTCGTTTCCGAACTCAGACCCGAATCCCTACAATCTTGCGCTCAAGGACCCATTGGTGTGGCATTCCGATGACTGGAATTTTCCAACAAACGAAACATTGAGCAGTGACTGGTTGGGCAGAGTGCATCGCGGCACACCGTGGCAGACCATGTATCTCAAATCATCGGATATTCTAGGTGAAGTTCAGGGTGGTGTTTACGTTGGTACCAACACCTGGATGAACTGGACGGGAGATTTGGATGCAAACGATGCCGCGGCCATGGTGCCTGTGCAGGATCGGCATCTGGCAAGCCTGCTGGCGTCCACGTTCAACACCAACGACCTTCGGTCTTTATTTTCCATCAACAATCCCAATCCCAATGCGTGGCAGGTTCTGTTCGATGGGTTGACGGCGTTGACCAACACTCTTGATGTATTCATCATTTCATCCAACTCACCGCAGGCATCGACAGTCGCCAATGCAGTTCAGTCCACGCGAACCGGTCGGCCAGGACAGTTATTCCGTGATGTCGGAGACATCCTGGCGACGCCACAATTCACCGAACAATCACCGTTCCTGAACTGGAACAACAGCGGGCAACAACAATTTGGCATCACCGACGAAGCCTACGAATCAATTCCGAGCCAGTTGCTTTCGCTGCTGCATGCGGATTCAATCGGTTCGATTGCATCGCTGAATGGCCAAGCCATTGTGCAGTTTACCGGGTATGATGATCATGCCTACGCAGTGCAGGTTTCCTCAAACCTCTTGGACTGGACAGACTTCTGCACCAATTATCCTTCGAACGGGATGTTCAGCTTCACGAACTCGGCGGGGCTGGATATAAATCGGCAGTTTTACCGTTCCGTGTTGTTGCAGTGACGATGGGTGGGGCGCATCGCGAGGGCGTGTTGGCCAAATCGAACCGGAGCGCGGACAGCCATGTCCGCATGTTGTGAACATCTTTGAAAACTCCAAATGACTGGTAAAAGGGAAGGCGCGGACTCAGAGGTCCGCGCTCCGGGTCTTTGGGCAGCATGCCTCTGACACTTCCCCCATTTTCGCCCTCGTCTTGCCCAAGGGAGGAAAGGGAATTGGGGCAGTGCGCGGATGCGCCCAGCGGCGACTCGGCGGCTTGGGGCGTCACAATCCTGGTTTGACAGGCGCGGGCCGAATCTGGCATATCTCCCCGCACAGAAAAGGAAAAGTTAAACACAAAACATAAAAAGATTATGCCAATTCCCATCGGATCCAAAGCTCCCGACTTCACTCTCAAATCCAAGCAGGCCTCCGGCCTGGTGGATGTGAAGCTCAGCAACAACTTCGGCAAGCAGAATACCGTGCTGCTGTTCTTCCCGCTGGCGTTCACCAGCATCTGCACCAAGGAGATGTGCGACCTCACTGCCGGCCTCGGCGCCTACACCGGCCTCAACGCCGAGGTCATCGGGGTGAGCGTGGACAGCCCGTTTACGCAGGAGGTCTGGGCGCAGAAGGAAAAAATCGGCATCACCCTCGCCAGCGACCTGAACAAGACCACCGCCAAGGCCTACGACGTGGTGTTCCCGATGCTGGCCGGCGTGGGCGACACGGCGGCGCGCGCGGCCTTCGTCATTGATAAAAACGGCCTGGTGCAATACAGCGAACAGACGCCAACGCCGAAGGATCTGCCCAACTTTGAGGCCGTGAAGGCGGCGCTGGCCAAGTTGAAGTAATTTTCCTTCAAAACGGGAACTGTTCAGGCCGTCCACGAGGGCGGCCTGATTTTTTTGGCTGGAAAATGTTTAACCACGGATGGACACGGATAAATAAACAAAACTGGCATGGTAGGGCGGGCAGTCCTTCCACCTTCGCGGCGCGCCAAAACGCCACTGCGGCTGCTTCCCGCCGCTCGGCCGCACATCCAGAACGGCACGCACGGAGTGACACGCCCTGCCTGACCTTATCCGTGTCCACCCGTGGTTGAACTTTCCGCTTGGGAACCCTGCTTACAACTTTGACGGGAGGTTGGCCGTTGTACCCCACTCACTCATCGGCCGCAGGTTGCCGCATTCGGGACAGAAAGTGACGTTGTATTGAGCCGCGCAGTTGGGGCAGATTCCCCCGCTGGCAAAGGTATCGAAGGGCTTCCGGCATTTGCCACAGACCCAGAAAGCGCCTTGCGGCGGCGCGGTTTTGCAGATCGGGCAGGCAAAACCTTCATGCCGCGGCGCGGCGGCGACGCGAGCCATGGCGCGGGCCTGGGTCAAACCACCCCAGCAATTGATCAAAATAAAAGTGGCCATAATTCCAATCCAAATGGAATGCGCCCAAATGGCAAACAGGATCAGGCCCGCGACGCCCACAAAGCCAATGCTGCTGGCAATGAGCAGACTGCGCGCCCGGCCAAACACAAACCACAGCAACGAGCGCAAAATCTGGCCGCCATCCAGCGGATAGACCGGCATCAGGTTGAAAACCAGCAAAATAGTATTGATGTACCAGAGGGTGATGACGAAACGATAAAGATCCGGCATGGTTTCCGCCCAACCCGCGGTGTGGCCCAACCACCAGTTGAATGAAAAAATTGGAAAGAGCGCCACATTCACCAGGGGGCCTGCCGCTATGCTCCACAACATGGCGCCCGGTCGTTGGGGTGGGGAGACATACGCCACTCCGCCGAGCGGCCAGAGCACGATCTGGTCCGCCCGGCCGCCCACCGAACGGCAGGCGAGCGAATGGCCGAACTCGTGCATGAGCACGATCAAGAAAAGTGTAAGATATTCCAGCACGTTCCAGCCGATGGAATGATACTGGTGCGCCCGGCTTTGAATGCCATACACCGCGACAATGAACCAGGACCAATGCAAATAGACATTAATTCCGAAAAGCTGAAATAACCGGATGGATCCTTGGCGCGTTGGCATGTCGCGCAAACTTATCACACACCTGACCAAGGGAAACAAGGTTTTTGGCACGGCCGGGGCCGCTTTTGAAGCTGTCGCCGCCGAGGTGAGGAGGCATTCAATTTTCGATTTCCGATATGACACCTCTGCAAAACAGGCGTAGCGGCTTTCGGCCGAAAGCCGGATTATTCAATTTCTTGGAGTTTGCGGCGCTCTGCCGAGACGCCGCTACGGTCAATAGGGAGTTTTGCATCCGTAAATCGCCAATCGTAAATCCGCCCGTTTCCATTTCGTGACCTGGCTTTAACCGGACCGCCATTGTGATTGGCCCGGGATAGGGTAAGTTATTCACAATGGCGCCGCGGATTTTGATAGTGGACGACGAGCAGGATTTTGTCGAATTGGTGCAATATCGTCTCGCCGGGCTGGGCTGTGAATTCATCGTGGCCAACGACGGTGTGCAGGCGCTCAGCCAGACGCGCTTGTTCAAGCCGGATTTGATCCTGCTCGACATCCTGCTCCCGGATCTCGACGGCCTGTCGGTTTGCGAGATTTTGCGCCGCCAGCCGGCCACCAAAAAAATCCCCATCATCATCATGAGCGCGCTTTCCGGTGACGTCACCAAACGCACCGCGACCATCCAGGCTGAGGATTTCTTCACCAAACCGCTGGACCTCCCGCGGCTGGAACGCCGCATCAACGAATTGCTGCACCCCGAACCGGTCGTGAAATAATCCGGGACGCGGTGTGGCAGCGCGGTAGGCCGCCGGCAGGAAACAGCGATTCAGCACGATTTCGTTCGCACCTCCCAACCGCTGGCAGCATTAAAGTCATCGGCCGGCCAAAAAATTGTTTCGCAACGCGCCGCCGTTGGGCTTAAACTGGGAGCAGATCATCGGAAAGTGGATGTCCACATGACGTGGAGCGAACATTTGCAGTCTGCGAACTGGGTACAAGCGGCCGGGTGTGTGCTGGGCGCTTATTTCCTGGGTTGCCTTGCCACCGGCTATTATCTGGTCCGCACCCGCACGGGCAAGGACATCCGTGAAACCGACAGCGGGAGCACCGGTGCGCGCAACGTCGGCCGGTTGCTGGGCAAATCCGGTTTTGGGCTGACGGTCCTCGCTGATTTTGGCAAGGGCGCCCTAGCGGTCTGGGGCGCGCAGGAATGGACGAACCACCATCACCTCGCTGCGCTGTCCATGCTGGCCGTCGTTGCCGGTCACATCTGGCCCGCGCAATTGCGCTTTCACGGCGGCAAGGGTGTGGCCACTTCTCTTGGCGCCCTGCTCGTGTTTGATTACCGGATGGCCCTCACCTTTGCTGCCTTGTTTCTGGCCGGTTTCGCGCTGACGCGAAAAAGTGTTTTGCCGGGAATGTTCGCCTTCGCTGCCCTGCCGCTGGCCGGCTTGTGGTTTGACCCGGACGGTTTGACGGTCACACTGATCGCCGTCTTGTCGGCCATGATTTTATTTGCGCATCGGAAGAATTTTGCCGAAGAATTTGCCATGTTGTCGGCGCGGCGCCATGCCGAGCCCAAACCGGAGTCAACTGAGTTATGAACGCATCGGAACCGCTGGTATTCAAACTGGCGACGGAAGACTGGGAGTTCGAGCAGATTCACCGCTTGAACTACCGGACTTTCGTCGAGGAAATCCCGCAACATCAGCCGTCCGCCCATCAGCGGCTCGTGGATAAATTTCATGCGGAGAACACGTATTTGATCTGTCTCAGTAACCAGAAGCTCGTCGGCATGCTGGCCGTGCGCAGCCGACGGCCGTTTTCGCTCGACCACAAGGTTCCGCAGCTTGATTCATTTCTTCCGCCGGGACGCACCATCTGTGAGATCCGGCTGCTCGCCATCGAAAAAAAATTCCGCGGGGCCCGCGGCGGCCAGGTATTGCAGGGCATTCTCGCGTTGCTCTGGCAGCTCGGCGTCGAAAAGGGCTACGACCTGGCAATCATTTCCGGCACCACGCGGCAGACGAAGTTTTATCAGCACCTCGGCTTCGTTCCGTTCGGGCCGCTCGTCGGCAGCGGCGACGCGCAGTTTCAGCCGATGTACGTGACGCTGGAAACCTTCGAGGTCACGGCCCGCGAATTTCTGCGCTCCTCGCCCGCCCGCTCGTTCCATCCCAGCGCGGTGAACTTTCTGCCCGGGCCGGTGGCCGTGCGTCGCGAAGTACGCCGCGCCTTCGAACAGGCGCCTGAATCGCACCGCGGCAATGATTTTAAAAAGGATTTCCAGGCCACCAAACAGATCCTTGCCCACCTCGTCCGGGCCCGAAACATGGAGTTATTGATGGGTTCGGGCACGCTGGCCAACGACGTGATCGCCGGGCAATTGTCACTGTTGGACCGGTCCGGCCTCGTGCTGAGCAACGGCGAATTCGGCGACCGGCTGGTGGACCAGGCGCGGCGGTTCAATCTGAAATTTGAGGTGCTGAAATTTGCGGAGGACGGACCGCTGGACCTGGTTGAAGTGGAAAAGAAGCTTTCGGCCCGCCCGGCCTGGCTTTGGTGCGCGCATTGCGAAACGTCCAGCGGGGTGCTCAATGATCTGGCTGCGCTCCAGTCGCTTTGCGCCGCGCGCGGGACCAGGCTGTGCCTGGATTGCATCAGCACCATCGGCACCATGCCGGTGGATTTGAGCGGCGTTTATCTGGCGTCGGGTTCCAGCGGCAAGGGATTGCGTGCGTATCCCGGCCTGGCGATGGTTTTCTATCAGCACGATGCCGTCCCCGCGCCGGAACGGTTGCCGCGTTACCTGGATCTCGGTTATTTCGCCCAGCAGGAGGGAATTCCGTTCACATTTTCATCGAATTTGCTGCACGCGTTGCACGCCGCCGTCCGGCGGCTGGACCTGGAAAAACGATTGGTTGAGACGGCTGAAATGTCCGCCGGGTTGCGCCTGCGCCTCGCGGAAACGGGTTTTACCGTGATTGGCAATGGCGCCCGGACTTCGCCGGCGGTGATCACCATCGCTTTGCCGCCGGAATTGAATTCAGTCCGGGTGGGGGAGGCCATGCATGAAGCCGGATATCTGTTGAGTTACAACAGCGGTTACCTGTGCCGCAAAAACTGGATCCAAATCTGCCTGATGGGCGAATGTTCGCGTGAAAAAATAACTCCAGTTGCCAATGCTCTTCACCGGGTTTGCTCCCGTGAACGGGTGGCTTCCCGGGTTGCGCAACCGATCAAAGGTTAGTTGGCGCACTTCGCTTCCCCTGGGAGCGCTGGCGTCCCGCCGGCGTGCTGCGTTGTGAGGACATTCAACTCGCCGACGAGACGTCGGCGCACCCAGGAATCGCCATCCAGTTAATTGCCGCTTTTCATCGGCCAGCTGGCCGCCACCATTCCTTTGTAACCGCCGATGAGTGAGTGGACGCTGCGATAACCCATTTTTTGCGCCGCGTCACAGGTGAGCGCCGACCGGAACCCGCCACCGCAGTACATGATGATTTCCGTCTGCGGGTCGGGAAACATCTTCTCCAAATCTCGTTCCAGGACGCCCTTGCCCAGGTGCACCGCTTCGGCGGCGTGGCCCGCCTGCCATTCGGCATCTTCGCGCACGTCCAGCAAGACCACCTTGGGATTTTGCCGGAGCCACGCGCGGGCCTGGTCAATGGAGATTTCGCGGACGCGCGTTTTGGCGTCGGTCACAATATTGAGAAAACCGGGTGAATGATCCATGCCGGCAAGTTAGACCGCCGCTGCGGGTGGTCAACAAATTTCATTGGCAACCGGCGCGCGCATTGGCTTACTCGCCGCGTGCCGCAACCAAAAAACAATGCCGCCATCGCCGGAAGCCTGGTGCTCGTCTCCATCATGTGGGGCGGCAACAACGCCGGTACCAAATGGCTGGTCGCCCTCTGGCCGCCCATCTGGACCGGGGCCGTCCGCTTCGTGCTGGCCGGATTGCTGCTGCTGGCGGTGTTGCGTTTCACGTCGTGGCTCGGCGAATACCGGCCTTTGACGGCCGGTCTGCGCCGGGAATTGTGGCTGCGTGGCGGGTTGAGCCTCGCGGTGTACGTTGTCGCTTTCAACTGGGCCCTCCGTCTGACCGCGGCTTCGCACGTGGCCCTGTATCTCGGCGCGTCGCCAGTTTGGACGTTGCTCTGGGAGGAGCGACCCCGACGCACGTGGGCCAGCGCCCGTCGTTACGGAGCGGCATTGCTGGCGCTTGCCGGTGTGCTGGTCCTGTTCTGGCCGGCGCTTCAATTGCGAAAAATGGACTTGGTTGGGGAATTTTTCGGGCTGGCCGCGAGCATTTTGTGGGCGAATTTCAGCCATCAAATCCGCATTTTAAGCGCAAACTTGAACGGCGTGGAAGTTGCCGCGCATACCATGTGGATGTCCGGAATCGTGTTGTTGCCGTTCGGACTAGCCGAAATTGCCAGGTCCCGCCTGACCGTCAATGTCACCTCCCTGGGCATACTCTCCCTCTGCGTCCTGTTCGGCGGCGTGTTTCCCTACGCCCTCTGGAACAATGCGCTCCGCCATTGGCGCACCAGCCAGGTTGTGTTGTTCAACAATCTGTTGCCGTTGAGCACCATGACCTGGGCCCACTTCTTTTTGCATGAACCGATCACCTCCACGTTCTGGACGGCCATGGTTTTGATTGTCACCGGTGTGGTGCTGGGACAGGCCAACTGGACGAAAATATTTGGCATGCCCGAAGGTTTTTGATCAAATGACTCCCTCTCCGCCACAAAGTGGGGGAGAGGGTCGGGGAGGTGGAGCTTAAGTCAGAAACCCCTCTCTCCCCACTCGGAGCTCGCGGGGCGAGAGAGATGTTTTACTAAGCAATCATGGACATAAAGAATCTCGGCGAAGTGGCGCCTTTCATCACCAAAGACGGCTCGGAAATCCGTGAGTTGCTGGCGCACCGCAATTCCATCATTCGCCACCAAAGCCTGGCGGAGGCGCGTTTGCCGGCGGGTACGAGCACACAGGAACATTACCACGTCCGGACCGAGGAAATATATTACATCACCCACGGCGCGGGACGGATCCGCATCGACGGTGAAACCCGCGAGGTGCAGCCGGGCGACGCCATCGCCATCCTGCCCGGCTGCAAACACAAACTGTGGAACACCGGCTCCGGACCGTTGCGATTGTTGTGTTGTTGCGCGCCGGCTTACGAACATAGCGATACGATCATCACGGAAACAATGCCTTGAGTTTTTGACCACAAATGGACACAGATAAACACGGATAGGGAATTGATTTTGGCGGGCAGACAAGTTCAACAGTAAGCGAGGCCCCCAAGTTTGCGGAAGAGGCGCTTTGCCTCGTCCTAATCTGTACTACAATTATGCAAATCTTTGATTTCCTGGCAAAGAATTGGCCGCGAGAGAACGCAAGGAACACAAAGAAAAGAAGTTTTGTCTCTGCGTTCTTTTGCGGCCTTCATCTGTGGTTGCGGCGCAAGCCGCGTTAGGTTTATCCGTGTCCATCCGTGGTTGAATTGGCGGATACACCGAATCGTGAATTGACCTGCGTGACGCTGCGCGGTTAACTTTCGCCATGAAGATTTCCGTTCTTGGAACTTTGCTGTTGATGGCCGCGCTGGTAAACGGGTGCGGCATTTTTCATCACCAGCCGAAGGCGGCAAAAACGTCACCGGCAACCGGGGAAACCGTGCCGGCGATCGTGACGCCGGATAATTCGCTCACCGCCCGGGTCGTTTCCTACAATTCAGCCGGGCGCTTTGTCGTGTTGGGTTTTCCCGTCGGCCAGATGCCGAAACTGGAGCAGGGCCTTTTCCTGTATCGCAACGGCATGAAAGTCGGCGAAGTCAAAGTCACCGGTCCGCAACGCGACAGCAACATCGTGGCGGATCTGGTCACCGGCGAGGCCCAGGTGGGTGACGAAGTGCGCGACCAATAGAGCGGCGGGCTCAGCCTTCCTTCTTGTGCGACTTTTCGGTGAAGGACTTGACGGTTTTGGGCAGTTTATCCTTCTGGTAGGGCGAATGGAGATTGAAATAGATTCCGCATAGTGGCTGTTCGCCGTCGCCCTGGCTCAAAATAATCGTCACCTGATTGTCCAGCGCGATGCCGTGGCGCAAACCCACGCCGCGATTCTCATAAGCCTGGATCGCCTTGCCCATCAACGAGACGAGTGCCGTCTCGAAATCCTCAGGTGTCTTTTCCAGGCAAACGACGAATTTGTCGTAGGCTTTGACGGCGGCGGTGATTTCGCGTTTGAACGATTCAACTGTCATAGATGCAAACTATACCAGATTGGCCAAAATGCATTAAAATTTGGCAATGTTCTGAGGGGGTAATAACGGCGCGGGCGCAGCCCCTGCCATTTGAAATTGAAACCCTGCCTGAAATTTAGTCCGTCTCCGCACGTGGTCGGGCCTTTGCCCGCGGCCCGAACAAGGCCGTGCCGACGCGGACAATGGTCGCGCCTTCTGCAATCGCAATTTCAAAATCGCCGCTCATGCCCATGCTCAAATCGGGCAGGGAGGCCCCCAGAATTTGTTCGGCTTCCGTTTTCAATTCCTGCAACATGCGAAAATGCGGCCGCGTCTTTTCCGGTTCTGCCGTCCACGGTGGCACGGTCATCAAACCCCGGATTTCCAGCCGCGGCAGCGCATTGAGTTCCTGAAGTTCCGACAACAGCTTTTCCGGCGCATAACCAAATTTGCTCGCTTCGCCGGCATCGTTGACCTCCAGCAGCACCGGCATCGTCCGGGCCGCCGCTTCCGCGCGTTTGCTGATTTCCTGCGCCAGCGACAGGCTGTCCACACTCTGGATCATCGCAAACAGTTCGACCGCGTCGCGGCATTTGTTCGATTGCAGGTGGCCGATGAAATGCCACCGCAGTTTGGCCGGACAGAGCGGGATTTTTGCCCTGGCTTCCTGCACCTTGTTTTCGCCGTACAATACCTGGCCGAGCTGGGCCGCGGCGGATACGACTTCCGGCGGCTGGCCCTTGGTCACTGCCAGCAAGGTGACGGAACCGGGATCGCGTCCGGCACGTTCGCAGGCCGCTTTGATCCGCAGTTGAATTTTTTCGAGGTTGTCGGCTAAACTCATGCGCCATCGTAAGGCGTAAATTGTAAATCGTAAATTCTTTCCATGAACTATTGGCTGGTGAAATCAGAGCCCGGCACCTACTCGTGGCGGAGGCTGGCGGAGGAGCGCCGTACCGCCTGGACCGGGGTGCGCAATTATACGGCGCGAAACAACCTGCGCGCGATGAAAACCGGCGATCCGGTTTTCTTCTATCACAGCGGCGACGAAAAATCTGTCGTCGGTGTCGCACGCGTGGTGAAGGAATTCTATCCCGACCCCACGGCGAACGAAGGTGACTGGTCAGCGGTGGATCTGGTGCCGGTCAAACCCGTGGACCGGACGGTTGCGCTTTCGCAAATCAAGGGGGACAAAATTCTTCGGGAGATGAAGCTGGTCAAACTGTCGCGCCTGTCCGTATCGCCGGTTACGCGTGAACAATTCTCGCGCTTGCTCGAACTCGCGGAAACAAAGGCCTGAGGGGAACCGCGGGAGACAATTCCGCGGAGAGGCTGCCGCCGCGCAAGGACAACCGGCGGGCTGGAATCGGGACCACCACCACCGGGAACGGCGGACGGGAATTGCGTTCCAGCCAGGTTGCCCAGGGGAAAAGCGCCGCCATTACCAAGACACCAACCAGGGTTTGTTCCGCCGGCGACAAGGCAAGCACTTGCACGACCGTGCTGGCGGCAATCACCAGCGGCAGATGGAAGGAAAACACGGCCAGGGAATTCCGTCCCAAAAGGGCAAGCGGTGCCAGCGGGAGTGCCGGCACGCGCGGGTTCCAAGCCAGCAGCAGACCAACCCAGGCTGCAAAATTGAGCAGCCGCAACGGCCCGAGCGTCCATTTATCCATCCAGAGATAACAGTCGGGATTGACGGAGAAAAATCCATGTCGCGCCACCAGGCCAGCCAAAACGACGGAAGCAGAGATGACGGCCACCCCGGGCCGCCATTTGCCGGCGAGCAGGGGCCCGTGCATGGCCTTTTCACCGAACGCCAGCCCGCTCACCCAGATCAGTTGCCAGGCCAGAACATTGAAGGAACCCCAACGGAAGGGAGGATTGCTGGTGAGATGGCCGTCGAGGTGGAATTGTGCGGCCAGCCATCCGAACGCCGAAAACAGCATCACGATTCCCCAGCCACGCCGCCGGCCAATTGCCAGCAGCCATGGGGTGGCGACCAGAAAAACAATGTACAGCGGCAAAATGTCGAACAGGGGAGGTTGATGCAGCAAAAGCGGTATCAGGACCAGCCCGCAACGTGGATGAACGAGAAAGTCATGAAAGTGATTGGCCAGAGGTGTCAACCAGGCGGCGAACAGCCACGCGATCAAAACCATCGGCACGACCACGGCCAGATGAATGAAATAAATTTTCCCCGCGCGATTCCAGACCCGGTGGGACATTGCGGTCCAATCCGCTTGCCAGTAAGTTTTTCCATAGGCGAAACCCGCCAGACAGGCGCTGAGGAAAATAAAACCTTCGGCTTCGCTCATGAAACCGAACGGTTCCTGCAGAAAGTGTGAAACCGGTGTGGGGACATGAACCCCGGCCATTAAGATCAACAACAGACCTCGAATAGCATCAAGCCGCACGTCACGCGACCGGGTTCCTGATTTCATCTACCTCCTTGGTTAAAACTTTGCTGGCCCTGTCTGAGCGCCAGACCGACAACACGGCTTTTTTACAGGTAGTCGCTCAAATAGTCAAAATATATTTTTCTACTCCTTCCGGAATAGACACGCATCTGGATCCATGCATTCATCATTCTCCGCCTCCTCCGCCGGGGGAGGAAAGGGCCGGGGTGAGATTTCCCAAAAAAATTCGCGCTTTGAACCTTTGAACCAAGGCACAGTTCCTGGGAGCGCTGGCGTCTCGCCGGCGGGTTTCAGTTTTTGGTTCCCAACTGGCCGGCGGGACGCCGGTGCTCCCAGGAGGATCATGGGGAGGGAGGCCAGTGTGTGAAACCCCTCACCCCGACCCTCTCCCCGCTTGGGCGGGGGGAGGGAGTTGTTTCATTCGGCGTAGGTATTCAGATGCGTTCTACCGGAAAGTTTTGGTGATCGCGGTCTGCAAAACGTCAACGATGGTTTTCACCTGTCGCGGGGTGGTGCAATAGGGCGGCATCAGGACAATGACGTTGCCGACGGGCCGGGTGAGCACTCCATTTCGTGCCATGGCCTCGCAGACACGGGTGCCCGCCCGATCGCGCAAGGCCAGCGGCGCGCGCGTCCGCCAGTCACGGACCAGTTCAATGCCGGCCACCAAACCAACCTGTCGAACGTCGCCAACCTGGGGGAGGGACCAGAGCGCCTGCAATTCAGCGTGCAGAGTCTTTTCAAGGTTTTCCCGCGCCCGCAGCGATTGCTGACTCTGCAAAATGTCCAGGCTGGCCAGCGCCGCGGCTGCTCCCAGTTGATTGGCCGTGTAGCTGTGGCCGTGAAAAAATGTTTTGAATTCCTCGTATTCGCCCAGGAACGCATTGAACACCTGCCGGGTTGTGAGCGTTGCCGCCATGGGCAGATAACCGCCGGTCAGGCCCTTGGCCAGGCACAGAAAATCCGGCTGTACGCCTTCATGATGGCAGGCGAAAAAAGTCGAAAGTCGAGGGTCGAGGGTCGATAGGTGGTGTTGGTTGGCTGTCTGGCCCTCGACTCTCGACTTTCGGCTTTCGACTCCGCAGCGCCCAAATCCCGTCATGACTTCGTCCGCGATCAGCAATGCACCGTGGCGGCGCGCAATTTCGGCCACCCGTCGCAGCCAGCCCTCGGGCTGGGGAATCATGCCTGCGGCGCCCTGCATCCGGGGCTCAAAAATAAACGCGGCATAAGGATTGCCTTTTCGTTGCTGGGCCGCAAATTTCCTTTCCACCAGGCCGACACATTCCCAATTGCATTTGCGGTATGCCCGGGCGTCGGCCCGTTCCGGCCGGGCGCGGTTGAATGGGCACCGGTAACAATACGGGGCCATGACCTTGTCCGTCTTGAACAACAGCCCGGAATAACATTTGTGGAACAGGTCAATGTGACCCGCCGACACCGCGCCCACGGTGTCGCCGTGATATGCTCCCTCCAGCGAAAGGAATTTCGGTTGTTTGGCCCGGCCCGAACGCCGCGTGTATTCGTAAGCCAGCTTGAGGGCCACTTCGAGCGCGGTTGAGCCGTCATCCGAATAGAAAACTTTCTGTAGCCGACGAGGTAACGAGGCGGATCGTTGGTTTTTCGACCCATCCGCCTCGTCACCTCGGCGGCTACGTGGGTTGGCTGCCTCCACCAGTTTTTGAGCCAGCAAACTTGCCGGTTCGTTCGCCAGGCCGAGGGCCGAGCTATGCGCGATTTTCCCGAGCTGCCGCCGGATGGCGGCATTGATCTTCGGGTGATTGTGGCCGTGGAGGTTGGTCCAAATCGAGGAATTCGCGTCAAGATATTCGCGTCCGTGAATGTCCCGCAGCATCGCGCCCCGGCCTGCGGCGATGACCACTGGCTCGCGTTTCAGCCAGTCACGCATCTGCGTAAACGGATGCCAGACGAATTGATGGTCGAGTTTCGCGAGCTTGCGCATTTAATTTACGATTGACGACCTACGGTTTTGTTCAGTGCGGCGGCGAGCAAATGGATTTCTTCCGTCTCATGGGCGGCCGTCAGGGTTACGCGCAAACGCGCCTGGTCGCGGGCGACGGTCGGGTAACGGATTGCGGGAATAAAAAAACCTTCCATCCGCAGCGCGGCGGAAGCGGCAACCGCCCCGGCGGCATCGCCAATCAAGATCGGGACAATGGCGCCGGAAATTCGTGAGGGTTGGTTTTTGATTTTCAATTTGAGTTCCTCCACCCGTGTCCAGAGCCGGTCGCGGCGCGTTTCGCCCTCGGATGATTGAATCAGCCGGATGCCGGTGGCGGCGGCGGCGGCGGCGGCCGGAACCGGGGCCGTGGAAAAAACGAAGCTGCGGGCGCGGTTCACCAGAAAATCAATCAACACCCGCGAGCCGCAAATGTAGCCGCCCGAAGCGCCAACCGCCTTGCCCAGCGTGCCCATCTGGATTTCAATCTGGTCACTGACGCCGGACGCCTCTGCCAGACCCCGGCGGTTTTTGCCATAAAGCCCGGTGGCGTGAGCTTCATCCACCATCAGCCACGCGCCGTACTTTTCCTTGAGGGTGACGATTTCGCGCAATGGCGCAGCATCGCCATCCATCGAAAAAACTGACTCGGTAACAATGAGAACGCGCCTTCGAGGTTGGATGCCGGCTCGCGACACCGACTTCGTCGCGTGCTCCCCGAAATGGAGCTTATCGGAGTTGGATGTTGAATGTTGAATGTTTTTCTCGGTCCACTTTAGAATGTTTTCCAGGTCCGCCACGTCGTTGTGGGCGAAGACACGGATTTTCGCGCCGCTGAGACGCGCCGCATCCACGATGCAGGCATGCACGAGCTTGTCGATCACGATTACATCGCCTTTGCCGAGCAGCGCGCAGATGGTTCCGTTGGCCGTGGCGTAGCCGGTCGAAAAACTCAATGCGGCTTCGGCGCCCTTGAAATGGGCGAGCGTTTCCTCCAGTTCATGATGCGGCGCGAGCGAACCGCAGACCAGGCGCGCCGAGCCGGAACCCGCGCCGAATTTTTCAATGGCTTCAATGGCCGCCGCCTTCAGCCGTGGATGATTGGCGAGGCCAAGATAATCATTGGATGAAAAGTTCAGCAGCGTCTGGCCGTCAATCCGGATGCGGGTCCCCGCCGGTGAATCCACACGGCGCAATCCCCGGAGCAGATTCTGCTCGCGCAATGCCGTCAGCCGCCGGTTTAACTCTTCGTCGAACGAGTTCACTTCGGGAATTTACGGTTTACGATTTACGATTTACGAGCAAAAAGGCGGACCAAGCGTCAAACGTAAATCAGAAATCTAAAATCCTTCCGGCGATACGACCCATTGTCCATCGATCATGCTGGCATTCACGGCGCCGGTGTGGGCCAGCACCGCTTCTGCGGCATCAGCCGCATTGGCGCGGGCCGGGAGGGTAATCAAATCGGCCAGGCCATTTTTTGAAAGCTCGCCAATTTGCCCGCCCAGACCGAGCGCCCGGGCGCCGTTGACCGTGGCCAGGCGCAAAATTTCCCCCGGCGAAAGTTCCGGCTCCCGGCCGGCCAGCGCCCGCATTTCCTCGAACATATTGAGTTCCAGTTTCTGTTTGCCGGCCGGGCGGACGGTGGCCAGGCTGTCGGTGCCCAGGCAGATATTGACCCCGGCGTTGGCCAGCTGCTGGCGTTGAAACGGCGGATGACGGAAATAATCGTGGCTGCGCGGGCAATGGACGACGTGGACGTGATGTTTGCCGAGCAACGCGGCATCGTCGCGGCCGAGGAGGTTGACGTGGATGGCCAGCAGATTTTCCCCGAGCATCCCGTTGCGGGCCAGGTGCTGGACCGGCGAGCCGAGGCCGCAGTCGGACATGTCGCGGACGTTTCGTTGCAGCCAGTCATGCATCGCGCCGCGCGCGTGCGTGAACATTTCAAATTCCTGTTCCGATTCCGCGACGTGGGTGCAAAGCCGCCCACCGCGGGACCGGGCGGTCTCGGCGCTGAGGCGAAGCAGCCCGGGGAGGGTGGAGTAGGGGGCGTGCGGTGAAAGCGCGGCGGAACAACGCGGGTGGGAAAGCGAATTCATTTTTTCGACGGCTTCGCGGAGGATGGCCTCCGGATCACGCCGTGCCCGGATGCCGGTCATTTCCAAAAACGAAAAAACCCGCAGCGGAGTGGCATCCCAGACCTCCGGCAAAAGGTCGGGGACGGTCTCAATGTCGGCGACGGTCGTTGTCCCGGTGCGTGCCAGCATCCGTGCGCCGTTCAGCCAGGAACGCACGAAGTCGGAATAGCCCCAGTTGGATTTGGCCGCCATGATGAGGGGAATCCAGTCGGTGAAGGTTTTTGGCGGCGGTAACGCCCCGGCCATGTCGGTGTAATCCAGATGGCAGTGGGCGTTGACGAGGCCGGGAAGCAGAATGACCTCGCCGAGGTCGCAGACGGGTTCGCTGGCGGAGGGTCGCAGGTCCGGCCAGCGGCCCACGGCTTGGATGCGGTTTCCGGAAATGGCCACCGCGCCGTTTTCAATGGGCGGTTGCGAAACCGGCAACAGGGTGCGGGCGCGAAGAATCATAGGGGCCGAAGCGCTGGTCGTTTCATCTGTGAACGGCCGGTGTGATTTAACGATTCAACGAATTCACCTTTTAGCGTATTCAGTCCGTTTCCTGGCGGGTCCGTTTGCCGCGCGCGGCCAGCTTGTGTTTGCGGGCCTTCCGTTTGTTGTGACGTTTGCGGATTTGTTGCTCGATTTTTTTGGCGACCTTGTCGATGGCCGTGTACAAATCGCTTTCCACATCCTCGGCAAACAGGTCGGGTCCGCGCACGCCCAGGCGGATGGAGCAGCAAAATTGTTTACCGGCAGCGCGGGTGTGGTCGTGTTCGAGGGTGACTCGCGTATCGATGGTGCGTTGGTCAAAATGGTCGAGTTTCTCCAGTTGCTTCACAACGTGATCCTCGATGGCCTTGGTCAGGGTGACATTGTGCGTGGACAGAATCAATTTCATGATTCCAAGATGCAATTGGCTGGTGAGGAAATCCAGTTTTTCCTTGAATTATAGGCTTGTAGCGAAAGTCGTGCCACTTTTTCCTTGTGGTTGCGTAAAATCGGGTTATCTTGCTGCGGCAAATGGTTCAAGGCCTGCAATTATCCACGCGTTTGACGCAATCGTTGGTGCTGGCGCCACAGCTCCAGCAGTCGCTGGCTTTGCTGCAAGCCCCCACCCTCGAACTCAAGGCCCTCGTCGAACAGGAACTCCAGCAAAATCCCGTGCTCGAGGAGATGGAGGTGCCCGACACCGATTTGCATGACAAATCGGAGCGCGATGCCGACGAGGTGGCGGAAGCGCCCGAGGCGGCCGAGCCCGTGGCGGATGCGGATTTTGATGCCGTGGCGGAAAAGGCCGCGGAGGCGCCGGCCGACGATTTTCAGCAGGAATTCGAAAAGCTCGTGCAGCTGGACCAGGAATGGCGCGATCATTTTTCGCAGACCAACATTCCCATGCGCCAGTCCGCCGAGGAGGAGGAAAAGCGCCAGTTCATGTTCGACTCGCTCGCGGCGGGAACGTCGTTTGCCCAGATGTTGATGGACCAGGTGCGCGAGACGGATTTGAGCGAAGAACAACGCGGCATCGGGGAATTGATCATCGGCAATATTGACGATTACGGTTATCTCAAGGCAACGGTGGAGGAGATGGCGGTTGCCAACAATTTGCCGGCGGACCGGATTACCGAGGTCCTCAAGACCATTCAGACCTTTGATCCGCCGGGCGTGGGGGCGACCGACCTGCGCGAATGCCTGATGTTGCAACTCGAACGCGCCGGCCGCCAGGATTCGCTCGAATACCGCATCGTGCGCGACCACATGGAAGCGTTGGGCAAACGGCGCATTCCGGAAATCGCGCGCGGCACCGGTTGCACCGTCGAAGAAGCGCAGGAGGCCATGGGCCGCATTGGGCGGCTGGAACCGCGGCCGGGCCGGGCCTTTTTGCCGGACGCCAACCAATACGTCCTGCCCGAGGTTTTTGTGCAAAAGGCGGGCGACGATTATATCGTCACCACCAACGACGAGCACATTCCCCACCTGCGCATCAGCAACATCTACAAGGATCTGATGTCCCAAGGCGGCAACACCGCCGAGGTCAAGAATTACATCCGCGAAAAGATTCGTGCCGGGAAATTCCTGATCAAGAGCCTGCACCAGCGGCAGCAGACGATTTTGAACATCGGCAAGCAGATCGTGAAACGCCAGCGCGACTTCATGGAAAAGGGCGTCTCGCATCTCAAGCCGCTCATCATGGCGCAGATCGCCGAGGCCGTCGGCGTCCACGAAACCACCGTGAGCCGGGCCGTGTCCGGCAAATACATGCAGACGCCGCAGGGTGTTTTCGAGATGAAATATTTCTTCACCGGCGGATTGCAGACCGCCAGCGGCGAAAACGTGTCCAACACCAGCGTGAAGGACATGATCGCCGAGATTTTCAAGAACGAGGACCCCGCCAAGCCATTGTCCGATCATGAAGTGGTGAAAATGCTGAGCGAAAAAGGCATCGTCATCGCCCGCCGCACCGTCGCCAAATACCGCCTGGAACTCAACATCCTGCCGTCGAATCTGCGGAAGGTTTATTGAGTTACTTTTTGCCCGCCGCTTCCAGTTCCGCCTTGGTCTTGGCCTGCAGCTCTTCCAGTTCCGGCCGCAGTTCTTCCTTGGTTGGTTTGCCCATCCGGTCGATGAACAAAATGCCGTTCAAATGATCGGCTTCGTGCTGGATCGCCCGTGCCAGCAGGCCGCCACAACGGAATTCAACCGGCTTTCCCTTTTTGTCCAGAGCCTTGACGGCCACCGATGCGGGCCGCGTGATTTCCGCGAAAATTTCCGGGAAGCTCAGGCAGCCTTCGCCGCCGGCCACCGGTTCGCCATCGGGTTTGAGTTCCGGATTGATCAGAACCAGTGGCATGAACTCATTCACGTCGGCGGGCTCGCCATTCAATTCCAGCCAGGAGGGGCGTTCCTTGGCTTCGCGCACGTCAATGACCGTGAGCTGCAACGCCTGGCCGACCTGCTGGGCGGCGAGTCCGACGCCATGATTGGCATTCATGGTTTCAAACATGTCGTTGATGAGCTTTTTGATTTCCAGCGTGACCTTTTCGATGCGGGCACCTTTTTGCCGCAACGTCGGATGGCCGTATTTGACAACTTCTAGAATCATGGAGAGTGACGCATGGCGGGTGACGGGATCAGGACTGAGGGCGGACACGGTTCTCGATGGTTTGTATGGTTTTGCTCAATCTGCTCAAATGTTTAAACGCGGAGGGCGCGGAGAAAAACAGAGATTCGCAGAGAATTTCTTCTCTGCGTTTCTCTGCGTTCTTTGCGTACTCTGCGTTAAAGTGCATATTCTGTCTGGTTGCGTCTGCGGCGTAATGTGCATTCGTGTCAATGTCCACTTGTTACTCTGGAGATATGCCGAGTAACTGCAGAATCCGTTCGAGATCTTCGTCATTGAAAAATGAGATTTCCACCGCGCCTTTGCCTTGGACGTACCGCAGTTGGACCTTGGTGCCGAATTTTTCGCGCAACCGGTCCTCCAGGCTCGCCACATGCGGATCGGAGCCCGGCGCCGCGACTGTTTCGGGTTTGAGCCCCGTCCGGCGCGAATCCCGGGCCTGTAATTTGGCCACCAGTCCCTCGGTCTGCCGGACGTTCAAGCCTTCCTTGATGACGCGCTCGGCGGCGGGCGTTTGTTTTTTCTCGTCGGTGATTCCGAGGATGACCTTGGCGTGGCCGACCGACAGCCGGCCTTCGCGGACAAAATTCTGGACGGTTGGCGGCAGTTTCAACAACCGCATGGCATTGGCCACCACGGCGCGGCTTTTGCCGACCTTGACGGCGATTTCCTCCTGCGTGAGTTGAAATTGTCCAGCCAGCTGTTCGTAACCGTGCGCTTCCTCGATGGCGTTGAGGTTTTCGCGCTGCAAATTTTCGATGAGCGCCAGTTCCAGCACTGCCCGGTCGTCGGCTTCGCGGGTGATGATGGGGACTTCTGCCAGTTGCAGGAGTTGGGCGGCGCGCCAGCGGCGTTCGCCGGCAATCAATTCAAAAAAACCGCCCCGTTCACGGACGATGAGCGGCTGCACGATGCCCTGTTCGCGGATGGAATCGGCCAGTTCGCGCAACGCCTCGGCGGAAAAATCCTTGCGCGGTTGCAGCGGGCAGGGGCGGATGCGGTCCAACGGCACGCGTTGCACGCGCTCGCGCGCTTCGGGCGCGGGTGCGGGAGCAACAGGTTGCGATGCGGACGGTACCGACGCGGGAGCCGGCTGGGTGAGAACCGGATTGCCGCCCAGCAACGCGCCCAGACCGCGTCCCAAAGCAGGTTTCGCCATGCGCGCAGGGTGTCGCAGGGCAGCGGACTTGTCAACGCGAAGCCGTTGGAACTTGATAGATGGCCCACGTCCGTCACCAGGATCAATGTGATGGGATAAGCCGGTAGGGCTGGCATATTTGTAGAACAGCAATTTATTATCGGGCAAAGCTCCGTGAGGAGCGACATCTTCCGAATATGCCGCCCCACTGGGGATGAAATTGTGTTAGGGTTGTTGGTTCTACAAAGATGTCGCACCTGACGGCGCTGAAAACGGACGGAGGGAAACTACCATTCCGTAGACTTGGTGGTTGGTTTGCCGACGGCGCGCACGGAGTGACGCGCCCTACCTTGAATGTGTGACTTTAGGCTTTGGACTTTAGGTCTGGGACTTTAGACTTTTCCCGTGAGCCAAAAGAGTGCCCGCATTACCGCCATGATCGAGTCCTTCCGCGGACAGGAACTTGACGCGCATTACCTTGGATATTTCGATTGCTTCAACCGGCAGCTTTTTTACGAGGCACATGATGTGCTCGAACATTTGTGGCTCAAGGACAAGCACGGTCCCAACGGGGCGTTTTACAAGGGATTGATCCAACTCGCCGGCGCGTTTGTGCATCTGCAAAAAGACCGCCTCCGTCCCGCCGCCGCATTGTTCAAGCTGGCCCAGGCCAATCTCGAAAAATATCCCAACCCGCACGACCGGTTGGATGTCGCCGCCGTACGGACGTGGATCCGAAGCTGGCTCGGCAGGCTGGAATCCGCGGATTTCAAAACGAACCCGCTGACGGACGACAATGCGCCAAAACTGGCATTGGAATTGCCTCACCTTTGAGCTTGAGCATGAACAAAAAACGGGTGGTATTGGCGGGGGGCACCGGATTCATCGGCCAGACCCTCGCCCGGGAATTACTCCAGCAGGGTTGGGACGTGGTCGTTCTGACGCGCAATCTTCGCGAACGCGAGGACGACGGCATTCAGGAGGTGGAATGGGATGGGGAACACGTCGGCGAATGGATTCAATGCCTGGAAGACGCGGAAGCGGTCATCAATCTTTCCGGCCGCAACATTAATTGCCGGCACACGCCGGACAACCTGCGCGAGCTGCTTGAATCCCGCGTCGATCCGGTGCGGGCGATTGCCGGTGGGATTGCGCATGTGAAACGCCCGCCGCGCCTGTGGTTGCAGGCGGGTGCCGTCGGGTTTTACGGCAACCGGCATGACGAATGGTGCAACGAAAGAAGTTCCAACGGACCGGGCCGGCTGGCGGAGATTTGCCGGCGCTGGGAGGAGGCCTTTTTTTCAGCAAACGCGCCCAAAACCCGGCGCATCCTGTTTCGCATCGGAATTGTTTTGGGACGCGAGGGCGGGGCGTTTCCCCTGCTGGCCAATTATACCCGGTGGTTCCTCGGCGGCGCGGCCGGCAACGGCCGGCAATTCATCAGCTGGATCCATCACGCGGACCTGGCCCGGATGTTCCTGCGGGCCCTGATGTTTGATAATTATCTCGCCGGCACCTACAACGCTGTCGCTCCCCAGCCGGAAACCAACGCGGAATTTATGCGCGTGCTACGGCATACCCTGTATCGTCCGTGGTCTCCGCCGGTCCCCGCCTGGCTGGTGAAACTGAGCTGCCGACTGACGCAGTCCGAGGCGTCGCTCGCGTTGGAAGGTTGCCGTTGCGCGCCGAAACGATTTCTGGAATCCGGCTTCGAATACAAATTCCCCGACTTGCGCGGCGCGTTGAAGGATATCTACCGGTAGGCGTCCGCTTAAACCCGAACTCCGCAGTCGGCAGGGTCATCGCGTTGCGATGACCCCGCGCCGTATCCGGCGCGGAGCGATTGTTTATGTCCGCACCTTCCGCACAATTCCTTTCGCCCGCTGAACGCGGGCGAGGCTATCGCAGCGCGACGAACCTACCACCGTGGCATGAACTCTTGCATCGGAATTTGAACCAAAAAGCAGCCGGCGATGTCACGAGGCGGATTTAACAATAAGAATTTCCGCCGAATTCCGCCTCCTCACGACGGCGGTCACGGTTCCGGTTCACACCAGTGACTCGGCCAGCACTTCCGCCATGTGCAGGGTGCGGACGGGAGCCAGGTGCTGGATTTGATGGCGGCAGCTGGTTCCCGACGCCACCACAATGTTCCCGAAGGGCTGGCCGCGGATCACTTGAATGAGCGGTTCCGCGACTTTCACCGAGAGTTCGTATTTCGACTCTTTCATTCCGAATATGCCCGCCATGCCGCAGCAAGCCGCATCGAGCATCTTCACCTCCCGTTGCGGCAGCCGGGTGGCCAGCTGGTACATGTAATCCGTATTGGCCAGCGACTTGGCGTGGCAATGCACGTGAATCATCATGCGCGCGGGATGGTCGTTAAAGATCAGCGCCTTGGGTTCCCGATCCAAAAGGTTGTCAACAAATTGTTCGAACAGAAAACAACGGGCGGCGACGCGTTCCAGTCCCGGCAGTTTCAACTCACGATAATCTTGCACGAACATCGAATAACACGAGGGTTCGAGGAAAATAATTGGCGTGTTGCCCGGGTCCTGGTTCAGCAACGCGAGATTATGCCGTCCCAGCCGCGCGACCTCGTCCAGGTTGCCCTGGCTGAAGGCAGGCCGGCCGCAACATTTGCGTTGCGCGGGGAGCACCACTTCAAAACCGGCGGCTTCGAGCACCTTGATCGCCGCCTGGCCGACATGGGGTTCGTGATAGCGCACGAAGGTGTCGTCCCAAAGCATGACGCGGCCACGATAGGCCGCCCGGAACGGCGGTCGTTTGGCAAACCAATGGTCAAACCGCTCAAGCGCGAATTCCGGAAAGGGCCGCCGAGTGGTGACGTCGAACAGGCGGCCAATTGTCTGGCGCATCAATGAAAACTCCAGAAACAGGTTGGCCAGACGCGGCAGCTTGCAGCCCAGCCGGCCCACCATGTCCACCGAACTGATCACCCGCTCGCGCAATTTCAATCCCCGGCTCCGGATGCG
>CAZKTW010000011.1:0-28536 GCA_964555775.1 uncultured Bifidobacteriaceae bacterium
TGAATCTTCCGCACCTGACGAATGACCGTCGCCGGACCAAGACCTTTCCCGACGTGGACTTCGAGTTTGTTTGAAGGGCCGCGGCCGCAGGATTTCCGCGCCCCGCTGAAATTCATTCCTGGTTAAGCCATTATTCTTCCGGGGAATCTTTCCACGGTTCTGCGCCAACAACCATTCCTTCAATGATTCGCCCGCAAGGCATGAGCGTAAATGGTTTTTCACACATTTAATCTTCATTTCCGCCACGTCCAGATTGATTTGAATTCATTTCGCCCGGCGCATTTTGAAAATTGATTCGCCTGCCGCGCGGGATTTTTGCATATTCCCCGCGATGAAATCCATGACAGGTTACGGCCGCGGTGAGAGTGCCCGGGATGGTTTTAAAATCACCGTGGAACTCAGTGCGGTAAACCGCCGCCAGACGGAAATTTCTGTGAATCTGCCCCGCGAGCTGGAAATGCTGGAAACCCCGGTGCGCGATGCCATCAATCACCACGTCGCGCGCGGGCGCGTGACGGCGCGGATTTCCATCCACACCGCCGAGGGCAGGCAATCGGCGCGCGCCCACATCAATCTGCCGCTGGCCAGGGCCTATACCACCGAACTCAACCGCCTGGCCAAACAGCTCAAGCTCGCCGACAAGGTCACGCTGGACCAACTGGTTCGGGCCCCGGGCGTGTTTCAATCGGACGAGGAACTGGTCAACGCGGAGAACCTCTGGCCGGTCGTTGAAAAAGCATTGAGGCAGGCATTGGCGGCGCTGGTGAAAATGCGTGAACGCGAAGGCGCGCATCTGGCGCAGGACCTGGCCGCCCGCACCAAGATCATGCGGCAATGCGCCGGACGCATCCAAGAACAGGCGCCTCAGACGGCGGAGCGTTACCGCCAGCAACTTATCGAACGCATCAAGAGCGCCGGACTCGAATCACCCGCGCCGGATGACGAGCGCTTGTTGAAAGAAATCGTTTTGTTCGCCGATCGTTCGGACATCTCGGAGGAATTGACCCGGCTGCAGAGCCATTTCCAGCAGTTCGAGGATTGCCGGAAATCGAAGGAGCCGGTGGGCCGGACGCTGGACTTTCTCGCTCAGGAAATGAACCGCGAAATCAACACCATCGGTTCGAAAGCCAATGACGCGCTGATTTCGCGCGAGGTCGTGACGTTGAAGGCGGAATTGGAGAGGTTCCGCGAGCAGGCGCAGAACGTCGAGTAATGACACGTGACATGAATGTCGAGATCCGAAAGTCGGGAATTGAAAGCCGGCACCCAAGGGTGGCGGGAAACAGCCCGTTGCTCATTGTCATCTCCGCCCCGTCCGGCGGCGGGAAGACGACGTTATGCCAGCAGTTGCTCGCCACCCGACCGGACATGATCCGCGCGGTCACCTGCACCACCCGGGCCCCGCGACCGGGTGAGAAGGACGGTGTGGATTATTATTTTTTTGACCCGGCGGAATTTCAACGGCGGGTGCAGGCCGGTGAATTCATCGAGCATGCGACGGTTTTTGGCCACAGTTACGGCATTCTGCGTTCCGAATTGCTGGAAAAATTGCGACGGGGCCGGGATATGCTGCTGAATGTGGATGTACAAGGTGCGGCGACCATTCGCGGCCGGATACAAGCCGAGCCTGAATTGAAGCAGGCACTGGTCACGGTGTTTCTGACGCCGCCCTCCCTCAGGGTGCTGGAAGAGCGGTTGAAAAAGCGCGCGGCGGATGCGCCGGAGGAAATCCAGAAACGCCTCGGCGTCGCCCGGGAGGAAATCGCGCAGTGGAACAAATTTGATTACCTTTTGATCAGTTCGACCATTCCCGAGGATTTGCGGCGGATGCTGTCGATTGTCGAAACGGAGAAGATGCGCACGGCGCGGGCGCAGTCACCGGAGTTTTAACCGCTCGTCGGTGCGCTGGCCGCCAATCAGTCAGCATTGGCGAAAATGAGCGGTTCAAGTTACACTCGAAACATGAGCACTTCCAAGAACGTGATTCTGGGCGTGACCGGCTCCATCGCCGCGCACAAGGCGGCGGACCTGGCCAGTCTGCTGACCAAACAAAAATGCAGCGTGCGGGTGGTGATGACCGCCGATGCCCGGCGTTTCATCACGCCCCTGCCGTTCAAGGTGCTCTCGCACCATCCGGTCGTGACCGATCTTTACGACGAGGAGGAAGGCTGGAAACCGACGCACATTGAGTTCGCCGATCAGGCCGGCCTGTTGTTGATCGCGCCGGCAACAGCCAACGTGCTTGCAAAACTGGCGCAGGGACTGGCGGACGATGCCTTGACCTGCATGGCGCTGGCGTTGAATCCGAAGGCAAAAATTCTAATTGCGCCGGCGATGAACGGCAAAATGTGGTTGCACCCGGCCACGCAACAGAATGTCAAAACCCTGAAGGCGCGCGGCGCAGAATTCATCGGGCCGGATGAAGGGATGCTTTCGTGCGGCTACGAAGGCATTGGCCGGATGTGGCCGGTGGAAGAGGTGGCGGCGCGCGCCCTCAAGCTGCTGGCTTGAAGGGCCATCCATCCGAACGCGGTCTCCGCCCATGAAACCGTTGGATTGGCAAACGTTTAAAGGCCTGCCCAAGTTGCTGGCGACTTCCCCGGCGGAACCGCCGCAACAGGCCGAACGGATCGTCACCGTACAGCTCCACATCGTTCTGCCGGTCAAGGTGGGAGTCATCGCGGTCGTGCTCTACTACCTGTTTTATGCCGGCTGGTTGTCCGAGGAACTGACCGTCCGCTGGGTGGTGCAGGAAACGTTGCAGCGATACTTTCTGATTTATGTGGCCGGCAACGTCCTGGCGGCCATTGTCCTGTTGCTCTGGCGCCGGTTCCCGCCGGGCATTTTTCAATGGCTCGTATTTTTGCTGGGGCTGCTGGACGGTCTCTTTGTGGCGGAACTGATGATTCTGACGGGCGGCTTTGACAGCACCACCTACTGGATGTTTCCCGGCATGATCGTGTTGAATGCGATCAGCATTCCCCTGGCAACACCGCAAATCGCGTTGAACCTGTTTTTGAGCCTCTTCTACCTGGGCGCGGGAACCTTGTACGCCAACGTGCCGGACCCGACCTTCGGAAATCTGCCCTCGGTTGCCTTCCGCCCCGCCAGCACGAATGGGTTTCGCTCCTTCCCGGATACCAACCGGATTTCCCGGCCTAACCGGCCGATCCGGGTGAGCGACATGCCTTACAGTTCCACGCCGCCAGAAAATGCCAGTGGACCGGACTTGCCGCGACTTTTCATGTTATGGCTCCTGACGGCCTGCTGTTATGGCGTGCAGGTGCTGGCCGAACGCCAACGTCTGGCTCTCGAGGAAGCCCGGGAATTTGCCCTCCGCGAAGGCCAATTGCATTCTGCCGGCCGGCTCGCCGCTGAATTTGCGCATCAAATCAAGAATCCGCTGGCCATCATCAATAATGCCGCCTTTTCCCTGCAACGCGCCCTGCCCGGCGTCAAAACCGAACTGGCCCAGCAAATCAACATCATCCAGGAGGAAGTCGCCCGCGCCGACCAGGTCATCACCCAAATCATGGGCTACGCGCAATTGAGCGAAGGTCATGTCGAAAAACTCAATGTCATCGAGGAGATTGAACGGGCTCTGGCCCAGGTGTTTCCCCCCGCCGTTCCGACAAACATCCGGGTTCACCGCAAGTTCGGTCACGATTTTCCACCCTTGTTGATGCAACGCGGCCATTTGTCGGAAGCGATCTCAAACCTCATGCTCAATGCGCGGGAAGCGCTCGCGGAACGGGGCAACCTGTTTGTCGCCGCCAGCAGCCGTCGTGATTATTCAGTTGAAATCTCCGTGCGCGACGATGGCCCGGGGATTGCCCCGGACAAGATCGGGCGGATCTTTGAGGCTTATTACACCACCAAGGAACGCGGCACGGGCCTGGGCCTCGCAATCGTGAAGCACAACGTTGAACTGTACGGCGGATCGGTGCGCGTGGAATCCGAGCTTGGAAAAGGTGCAAAATTTACGTTAGTCTTTCCTGCGAAAGCATTGTCAAAACCATCCAAATGAGTGTGTTACTGCCACCGGTGCTCGTCGTGGATGACGAGAAGAACATGCGCCTGTCCCTCCAGACGGTGCTGAAGGGCGAAAACTATGCCACCCACACGGTCGAATCCGCCGAGGAAGCGCTGAACCTGCTGGCCCACGAGGAATTCTTCATGGTCATCACCGATGCCCGGCTCGGCGGCATGAGCGGCTATGAATTTCTCGCCAAGCTCCACAACCAATGGCCCGACCTGCCGGCCCTCATGCTCACCGCCTATGCCACCCCCAAACTGGCCGTGGAAGCCATCAAAGCCGGGGCGATTGACTACCTGTCCAAACCGTTCGCGCCGGAGGAATTGCTGCATGCCGTCGCCCGGTGCGCCGAGCGTTACCGGCTCCTGCAGGAAAACGCCGCCCTGCGCTCGCGCGCCAATGAAATCTTTGGCCTCGAGCAAATCGTGGGTGAATCGCAAAAGATTCGCGAGTTGCGGAAATTGATCCAGACTGTCGCCCCCACCGACGCGCGGGTGCTCATCCTGGGTGAAAGCGGCACCGGCAAGGAACTCGTCGCCGGCGCCCTGCACGGGCTGAGCCTGCGGCGCGGATCAAATTACGTCCGCATCAACTGCGCCGCCATTCCCGAAACCCTGCTGGAAAGCGAATTGTTCGGCCACGAAAAAGGCGCCTTTACCGGGGCGTTGAAACAAAAACCCGGCCGGGTCGAAGAAGCCGACAGCGGCACAATCTTTCTCGATGAAATCGCGGACATGAGCAAATCGCTGCAGGCCAAATTGCTGCGGTTTCTGGAAGACGGCACCTTCACCCGGGTCGGCGGCACCCGGGAACTCCGGGTCAACGTCCGCCTTATCGCCGCGACCAACCGCGATATTGTGCAGGCCATTGCCGAAGGCCAGTTTCGCGAGGATTTGTTTCATCGCCTGAATGTCGTGCAATTCCGCCTGCCGCCGCTGCGCGACCGGGAGGGGGATGTTGTGTTGCTGGCCCGCCATTTTTTGAAAATGTTCCGCGCCACGATGAACAAGAACGCGCAGGGCCTGGCGCCCGCCGCGGGCCAGAAATTGCTGTCGCATTCGTGGCCCGGCAACGTCCGCGAATTGCGCAACGTCATCGAACGCGCGCTGATCCTGGAAACCATGCCGGAAATCCAGGCGTCCAGCCTGCCGGATTTCCAGGTTGAAACCCGTTTGCAAAAGACCGCGGCAGCACAGGCCGCGCCCGATGAATCGCTCGATGACGCGATGGCGCGCTTGGAACGCGAACTGATTTCCCGGGCGATGGAACAAAACAATTTTAGCCTGACGCACACCGCCGAGCAGCTTAAATTGACCCGGCATTCGCTCCGTTACCGGATGCAACGGCTGAAGATGGACTTCAGCGACAATGCCCCGGAAGAAAGTCCGTGACTTTTAACCGGCAAATTCAGGCCTGATTTTATTTTGATGCCATGGGCAGCGTAATACCAGTCACCAGCCGGATGACGCCGGGATGGTTGGATTTTTTGGTCATGACCAGCGTCTTTCTGCTGGTGGCGGCCGGCGGCTTGATCTGGATGTTTTTCTTTCGCCGGTCCCGGCGGCGGCGGCGTAAACACCATCATCATCATCACCACTCCCACCCGCGCGAACTCACCCTTTCCAAAGCCGGAGGTCTGCCGCCGATCCGCCGGGAGGAAGAATCTTCCGGCCCGCCGCCGCCAACGCCCCGCCCGTAAATGCACCAGAGCCGCGCGATCACCCGCAAAAGCGCCTCCAACCTGGCGCTGGCCTTTGTGATTTTACCGCGCGCCAAACGGGACGCCATGTCCGCGCTTTATGCCTTTTGCCGGAAGGTGGATGACGTGGCGGATGAAGATTCCGTGCCGGTGGAAAAACGCCGCGAGCAGCTCGCCGCCTGGCGCACGGACATTCGCCGCGCGTGCGACAATGAAGCCCCACAATTTGACGTGAATCTCGAGTTGCAGCCGGTCATCCGCGAATTCCGGCTCCCGTTTGCGCTGTTCGACGAATTGATCAAGGGCTGCGAGATGGACCTGGATGTCCAGCGCTATGTAAGCTTCGAACACCTCGAACTCTACTGCCATCGTGTTGCTTCGGTTGTCGGCCTGTTGAGCATCGAAATTTTCGGCTACCAAAACCCTGCGTGCCGCGACTATGCCGTTTACCTCGGCAAGGCGCTGCAGCTCACCAACATCCTGCGCGACGTCCGCACCGATGCCGGACGCGGCCGGATTTATCTGCCGCTCGCCGATTTGAAAACATTTGGGGTCACGCCCGAAGAAATTTTGCGCTCCGAATATTCCGGACGTTACCTCAAACTCGCCGGGCACCTTGCCGCCCGCGCCAGGAATTTCTATTGCCTCGCCCGCGAGACCCTGCCCGCCGAGGATCGCCGGGCCATGGTTGCCGCCGAATTGATGGGCTCGGTTTATTGGCGGCTGCTGCTCACATTGGAATCGCGCCAATTCAATGTCTTCGGCCCGCAACCGACACGGCTCAGCAATGGACACAAAACCTTTCTGATTCTTCAAAGCTGGTTGCGGTTTGTCGTCGGCGCAACCGCATCCAACTATGGACCGCGTTAACCATCCGCCATCGGCGATCGGCAACCGGGAATCTCTTCGCCGTCTCATCGTCAATGCCGATGATTTTGGCCGTTCCCGCTCCATCAACGCCGCCGTCATCCGGGCGCATCGCGAAGGCATTTTAACCTCGGCCAGCCTGATGGTGAATGAACCCGGCTTCGACGAGGCGGTTCAACTGGCAAAGGAAAATCCAAAACTGGGTGTCGGGCTGCACCTCACATTGCTGATGGGACATTCGGCTCTGCCTTCGGAAAAAATTCCTGGTCTGGTCAACAACCAAGGCGAATTCAGCAATAACCCGGTTGGCGTCGGCTTGAAATACTTTTTCCATCGCGGTCTGCGCGAACAAGTGCGCGCGGAGATCCATGCCCAGTTCGGCCGGTTCCGCACCACCGGCCTGCCCCTCGACCATGTCAATGGACACCTGCATCTGCACCTGCATCCAACCGTGTTCCAAATTCTGATGGCAGACGCAGAAAAGCTCGGCATCCGGCACCTGCGGCTCACCCGCGATTGTTTCGCACGCAGTCAACGCCTGGCGCGCGGACGCTGGTTTTATCGCGTCGCGCACGCGTTCATCCACGATCGCCTGTCCAAACGCGCCCGCGAACCGCTGCGACGCCGCGGGATCAAGCACGCGCAAATCACCTTCGGCCTGCTGCAGGATTCCTTCGTGGACGAGGATTACGTTTTAAAACTGTTGCCGGAACTGCCGCCGGGCGATTCCGAGCTTTACTCGCATCCGTCCCTCGACAAATTTAAGCACGAATTCGACGCGCTGGTCAGTCCGCGCGTGAAGGAACTGGTAAGAAAACTCGGAGTCGAATTGATTCGCTACCAGGATTTATAGTTGAATCCGCGAAAGCTTGAACAGAACCAGCAGATCCAAAATTGGATCGTCGCGTCTGTCGTGTGTTTCGTGACAAACAAAAAGAAATTTTATGACAAAAATTCTGATCATTCTCTTCATCGCCTTCGCCTTTGAGGCCTTTGGCGTCATCGCCCTGAAAAAAGGCATCAACGAAATCAGAGCGAAATACACCGAACGCGAGGGCACCCTCCCGGTCTGGAAGAATGTCGTCACCCTGATCGGCAACTGGTTCACGAACACGGACGTGCTGTTCGGCCTGTTGTTGGAAACAATTTTCTTCATCCTGCTGAATTACCTGCTCGGCCAGCGCGACGTGAGCTTCGTCTGGCCGCTGACGGCGATCAGCTTCGTGATGACGACCTTGGCGGCGCAATTTCTCCTGCATGAGCGCGTGGACGCCATGCGTTGGAGCGGGGTGGCGCTCATCATGCTCGGAGCGGCCTTTATCAGCTACAGCGAACATCAAAAGGAAAAGCCGGCGCCGGCACCGGCGATCAGCCAGTCGGAAACGGGATTAAAATGAGTTTGACGGCGGTCGGACCATAAGCTTGCAGCGGATCTTAACGCAGAGGCGCAGAGAACGCGGAGGGTCGCAGAGATTGTTAACAGCAGCTTGGCAGCACAAATTATGACCGTTGTTCTTTGCGCCACTCTGCGTCCTTTGCGTCTCTGCGTTAAAGAGCCTGTCTGAAAATGTAGCGTCAGCCATCTTGGCTGACGTAGAGCCGGGCTTCCAGCCGGCGGAAAAAACCGTCCGCAATTATTAACGCTTTTGAATTCCCGGGCAGCGGCGGCAGGCCGGCGATTCTTCCGGGCGGCAGGCCGGGAGGCCCGCCGCTCCATTTTCAGACAAGCTCTAAGCAGAAACGATCTTTTCCAAAACGGCTGCCAACCGTTCCGCGGCCAACCGCGTTTTTTTCTGCAACTTCATCAAGGCACCGATCTTCCCCGGCGATTTGAGAATGGCCAGGGCCAGCTTGCCATAATCCAGGTTCATGTCCGGCTTGGCCACTTGGTTGAAATCCAGCGGCAAATTCTCGTTAGCTGTATCCGAAATTACCCGCACCGTTGCGCAGGGAATCCCGCGCTCGCGGCAGACTGCATGGATCGCCCCGGATTCCATCTCCACCGCGTCGGCGCCGGTTTCAGCGCGCAACTTTTTCTTTTCGCCGCTTGTCGTGGCAATGCAATCGGCGCAAAAAAACTTTGCCGGTTTGGCGCCGGCGGCGATCAATTGTTCGTAGCCGCTGACATAAGGAGCCTCTAATGTTTCGTCGTTTTCAGTTTGAGCCTCGTCACCTCGGCGGCTACGCGAAGGGATTTCAAAAACCACGTCACCGAGTTTCAAATCCGGATTCAATCCGCCAGCGAAACCGCAGGTCAGAACCAATTCCGGTGGGGCGAGCGTCCTCGCGAGCCGGGCTTGGCCGGACGGGGCGTCTTGTGAGCGGCTCGCGGGGACGCCCACCCCACCGGCCAGAAATTCGCGCACCGATTTCTCCGCATTCTTCCGCCCGATGCCGGTGACGAGAATGGAAATCCGGGATTTGCCCGCTTCGATTTTCCGGAATGGCGCGGCCTCTTCTTTCAGCGCAAAACAAATCAGCACGGCACCTTTGGGCTTTGGATTTTGGACTTCGGACATCACTTGATCCCCGCCAGTCTTTCCTTCCAGATCCGGTAAAGTTCGACCGTGGCGCGGACGTCGCGCAGGCAGTATTCGGCGATTTCACGAAATTTTCCTTCGGCCATCAGCGTGTTTACGTCCATGCCGGTGACGCCGTGGCTCTTGGGGGACTCGATGCCGAAGGCCTTGCAGTAGAAATCCAGGTTGAATCGCCGGGCCGCGCCCTCACGCCCGCTTACGCCATAAAACGTGAATTGCTCCGCCAGGTCGCAATGCGGTTCGACAGCATAACGGTAGCCCAGCCAGTTCTTCTTCGAGATGGGCACATTGAGCAGTGCCGAACGGAGATAAATGAACGGCACATCAAAGCCACGCCCGTTGAACGTCACGACCGAATCATAATGCTTGGCCACGTCCCAAAACGCCGTGAGCAACTCAGCTTCGTCGGCGCACGGCACAAACTCGACCGGCCCGCCCTCGCCCGCCTCTTCCTCGAAATCCTCGGCCAGGAACAGTGACTGGCCGCGGAGCGACTCGGCATTGAGCATGGCGATGCAAACCACCTGGGCGGTGAACGGCCAGAGATTGAACTGTTGCCGGATTTCGGCGCGTTTGGTTTCGCGGGCCGGCTCATCGGCGATCTTTCCGGCCTCACGGAAAAGATATTCCTGCTGCGTCTCGTCAAAAAGGTCGAGCGGCAGCGCGGACGTCTCGATGTCAAAAACGATGGTAGCCATGTTGACGGCCTCGTTTTAGAAGAGTTAGGCCGGTTCGGCAATCAAATCGTAGTCCGTGTGGCCGACGATTTTGACTTGGGCGAATTCCCCAATCGGCAATTTGCCGCGAACGTAAACCCGGCCGTCGATGTCCGGCGCGTCAGCTTCGCCGCGACCGATCAGATAGTTGAGAGTTGAGAGTTGAGAGTTGAGAGTTTGCTGGTCGCGCAATAAGCCATGTTCCCACGATGAAATGTTGGCCTGCTGCAATTGTTTTTCGTTGGCCTTGCCTTCGACGAGCACTTTGAGAGTGCGGCCGACGAAGGACTCGGAAACCTGCCGGGCAATCTTGTGCTGTTCGGCCATGGCCAGCTTGCGGCGCTGCTGTTTCACCTTGTCGGGAATCTGTCCGGTCATCGCCCCGGCCCGCGTGCCGCCTTCCTGGGAATAGGCAAACACGCCGAGCCGTTCGAATTTGGTCTCACGGATGAAATCGAGCAGCGTTTCAAAACTCGCTTCGGTCTCGCCGGGGAAACCGACGATAAACGTTGTCCGCAGCGCGATGCCCGGGACGCCGGCGCGGATCTTCCGGAGCAAATCCACGATGTATTGCTGCGAGGTCTCGCGCCGCATCCGTTCGAGCATGTTTCCGTGGATGTGCTGGAGCGGGATATCGACGTAACGCGCCACCTTTGGGCAGGCGGCGATGGTTGAGATGAGTTCATCCGTCCAATGTGCCGGGTGCGTGTACAGCAGGCGGATCCAGAAATCGCCCTTGAGCGCATTCAACTCGCGCAACAAGGTGCAGATGGTCGTGGCATCGGCGGAAAGCGACCTGGCCGCCGCGGAAAACTTCTCCGGCGACGAAATGGCGCGGCTGTGGTTTGGTCGCAAATCAAGGCCGTAATAGGTCGAGTCCTGCGAAATCAAATTCAATTCCTGTACGCCATCGGCAATCAGCGCCTTCGCCTCGGCGACGATGTCTGCCTGCTGCCGGCTGCGATGCGAGCCGCGCATCCGGGGAATGATGCAGAAACTGCACGGATGGTTGCAGCCCTCGGCGATTTTTACGTAAGCGAAATGTCTGGGCGTAAGGCGGAAACGCGGCGTGCCGAAATCAGGGATGAAGGTTGGACGTACGGTAACGTCCAGAATCGGCGAAGATGGAGGATGGTGGATGGAGGATGGCCTTGCTGATTTAACAACGGTTTTGGTTTTCCCAAATTTTCCAGTTCCACGAAGCGATTCCTCTTTTTCGTGTTCGGAGGACGCACGGTTCTTCTCCAATTCAGCCAGGCGGGAAACGACCTTGGCCTTCTGGACTTTGGACTTTGGGCCTTGGACTTTTTCTGCGCGTCGGGCCACGGCCTGCTTGACGATATCCGACACCTGCGCAACCTGGTCAATACCCATGAACGCATCCACCTCCGGCAACAGTTTTGGCAGTTCGTCGCGGAAACGTTGCGTCAGGCAGCCGGAAACAATCAGGCTCTGGCCGCGATTTTTCGCGGCGCGGACCTCGGCGGATTCGAGAATCGTGTCCACGCTCTCCTCTTGCGCGGCGTCAATGAACGAGCAGGTGTTGACGATGACGGCGTCAGCCTGGGTGGCATCGTTGGTGATTTCCACTCCGTCCTTGAGCAGCGCGCCGAGCATGATCTCGGCGTCCACCAGGTTCTTGGCACAGCCCAGCGAAATCAGGCCGACGCGCAGGGGGCGGGAATTGGATCTTTTTTCCGTCACAGAGGGATAAGGATACCAAAGCCGCGGCATGAAGCAATCTCACGAATCTGGGGTGCTGCCGGGCCGAGCACAGAGGATTGCTCCGCGCTCCGAACACCACCCATTTGCGGTCAATATGACCGAAATGCCCAAAGGCAACTGCGCTGAGCCTCACCACCGAATCATTTGCCGGCCGAATTGGTGGCAGGTGTATTGGTGGGCGAAATGGTGATGGCCGCGGTCGCATTGGTCGCAATGGTTTCCGTCGGCGCGTTGGTTTCGCCCGGCATTCCCAGTTGCGAGCGGATGATGGCGCGGGCGGCGTAGGGCATGCCTTCTTGCGGGTCAAGTAATTGGTCCAGCACCGCTTGGTTGATGTCGGCCAACGGTGGCGGGCCCACACGGCGCGCGTTGTTTTTCATGCCGGAAATCGCGGCCTGGAAATGCGTATAAACTTTTTTGGCCAGCGCCTGATAACCGTTGAAACGGTCATCCTGCCCGAGAGCCAGTTCGGAATAGGAATGGACGAGGAGGCCCTGGACCGCCGACGTCACACGTTCCTGCGATGTTTCATTGATATCGCTCTGTACGACAGCAACGGCGTATTGATCGAGGTTCACATTGCGCGGGAAGGAGGTGGGATCGCCATCAATGATCGGTTTGTCAGGATATTTTTCACCCAGATAATGAAACCATTTCGCCGCGTCGGCCACCCGGTTGTTCTCGTAAAGAAAATAAACCGCGCTGCGCAGAAAATTCCGGTGCGCCGTGGCAATGTTGTTCGTGTACTTGGGATCCTCCCCCATCATCGTCTCATAGGCTTCATTGACCTTGGGAACCAGGTCAAGGTTCGGACCCAGCTCATACGCATTGTTAAAGGGATTGGCAATATACCGCCCGTGATAAAGCGCCTGGAGCATGGACTGGTAAATATTGCGGCGCACCGTGATCAAATCCTCCGCCTGGACCTTGTCGGGATGTTCCTTTGCCTTGGCCAGGCCGAGAGCGCCCCAATAGATCGCATGGGCTTCGGGCAGACGCCAGTCGAGCGGACCCCATTCCTCGTTCACCTTTTCCGCGAAAACCGGGTCAATTTTGTATTTGTTGGTGAACAATTGCATCCGCGCCGCGGCCTCGGCCGTTTGCGGCTGCAGCAATTCGGAGAAATTAGTCCCGTTCGGACCAAAGAACGGCGTCATTTCCCGCGCCCATTGCTGCTTGTAGTACAAATTTGCGTCGTCAAGGTTTTGACCCATTTTGTGTTGAAAAAACCAGGCCAATTCGCGATGGAGGAGGATATCATTGGGGTTGTAACGCAGGCCGTCGTCCCGCAACAGTTCAATGCCCCGCTCCACCCAGCGCCAGCGATCCGGAGCGTCCTTGAACTTGACGGAAATGTTGTAGGCCATGTTCCACGACTGAAACAGCCAGACCTGGGTGAAATGCGGCTCCAGGGCCGTGATCCAGTCCGCGAGCTGGGCCGCCTCGAAAAACTTGTCATCGAGCTGCAAATCGTTGGCGCGGATCCAAAGATAATTGGAAATCAACCCGCGGAAACCGCCCAGCGCAACCGTGGTGAACGCCAGCACCGGCGGCGCGCCCTCCAGCGCCGAAGCGCGGGTCAATCCCAATTGGTCACGGTCGCGATTCAACAACTTCTGCATCTGGCCGGAACCGGCCAGCAACCCCGCCGCCAGCAGCAGCAAAATAAATTTTCTGGCCCGCGCGCTCATTGGTTTCCCTGGGCCGTGGCCAGTTCGCGCCGGTTGAACAACAAGATGCCGATGGCGCCGAGGATGCCGCCGAGCAACAAAACGATCTGCGCGAAGGCCGTGCCAAGTTCAGTCCAGGAAATGCTGCGCCCGCTGCTCAACAAATCGATCGGCGAAAAATTATTCACCAATTTGATTACTGTCAAAATACCCTTGAACAGGGGAATCAACACCTTGTCGGCCCCGGAATGCCCCATGACGCCGGTCTCCGAGTTGCCGCTCGCGACCGTGCCGGCATCCACCGCCTCGGCCAGCGTCCCGCTGGACAGTACCATCGCCAGAACTGCCAGCGAAAAGAATGTCGCCACCGGAAACGTCAAAAAACTGGCGGCCATCAACCCCAACGCCGCCACCAGCGCCATCCAGCAGAAAATGATTCCCAGGCCGCGGATAAAATTCAGGGTGAACCCACTTTCGGGGTAAAGCACTTCCATGCCATCCTCGAGCGGGAACAGCAGCGCCGTGTCGTTTGGATTCACGAACAGAATGCTCAACACACCCTTTTCGTCGAACAGGTCCGCCGGGATCTGAAACTCATGAAATGTGTCCGGCGCGAGACTCATGGGTATCTCCGTGCGCCAAATCCCGGTTTTTCCCGGCTCCCCCACCTGCCACAGTGCCAGAAAGGTGCCGGACGCACTTTTCTGCGCCGTGTTGAATTTCACGCGCAATTGCAGCGGCTTGCCCTTCAGAAAATTTTTGGCGAAGCCCAGGTCAATCTGCCAGGGGCGTGAATATCCCGGCGGCACGAGTTGCAAATCCGACTTGACCAGTTCGCGGATTTGTTTGCGCACTTCCGGCACATCCACCTTTTCCACGGGGTTGCTCTTGAGACGTTCCTGCAAAATACGCTCGGTTTCCGTCTCAATGGCCGCATCGTTGACGGGTTCCTTCGCCGAGCCCCGCGCCACGAGCACCTGTTCGCGCAAGATACTTTGTTCCGCGGCCGGCAATTTCGCGGCGCGCCATTGCAGCAGGCCATAGACGCAGCCCCCTGACAACACCAGCAACGCCGCATTCAGCGACATGATGCCGAGCCATTTGCCCAGCCAGATTTGCCAGCGGGCGATGGGTTTTGTCGCCACCATCTGGATCTGGCATTCCTCGATGTCCCGCGCCAGCGTGCCGCACGAAAGCCAGAGGGTCGAAAGGCCAAGCAGAACGGTGATGACACTCAGCGTGTACGTCAGCAATATCTGGGTGAACCCGCGGGCCGTGCCATCATCCTTGATCAAAATCGGCAGGCCCACCACCGCCGCCAGCAACAAGACCGCCATGACCAAGAACAGCCGGAATCGAAAGGCGGCCTTCCAGGTCAACCAGGCAATGGCGAGCAATCTTTGCATTAATTTCTGTCTGTAGGAGATGACGTGAGGAGTCTCATCTTAAGTCCGCACCGTGGTCAGAGCCTCCTCACGTCGGCTCCTGTAAATTTTATTTCGGCTTCCCGAGCAGGGACGATAATTTCTCATCGGCCTTGGACAAGTCCTCCGGCTTTTCCACCGGCGCGGGCCGGGCCGGCTGTCCCGCCGGTTCTGCAGCTTTGGTCAACCTTTCGAGCTTTTTGTCATTTTCGGCGGGCGCCGCAATTCGTACTGGTGACTGCGGTGGGGCAGTGGGTTGGGCCGCCGGCGCCGCGAGCCGTTCCAGGATTTTTTCGTCCGGCGATGCTGCCTCGACGCCCGCGCGCAGGTAGGCAGCCACCCGGGCGCCGGACATCGCACCGGAAGTCACCGCGGCAGCCTGACGCGCCTTTTGCACCACATCCAGAAAGTAGCTCTCCAGATTCTGCGTGGGCGTATCAATCCGAACCTTGTCCGCCGCCACATCCTGGCGGATGATTTCCAGCACGCGCTCCATGGTTTCGCGCGGCAACGCGGGCGTGGTGATGCGGATCGCGTCCGGTGTGGCGAGCAGTTCCTTGAGCGTGCCCATCGCCTGGATTTTGCCGCCGTAATAAATCACCACCCGATCGCAGACATCCTCCACGTCCGACAGCAGATGGCTGCTCAAAATCACCGTCTTGCCCCGGCGCGCCAGCGCCAGAATCAAATCCTTCACCTCCCGGCAGCCAATGGGATCGAGACCGGACGTCGGTTCATCCAGAATCACCAGATCCGGGTCGTTGATGAGCGCCTGCGCCAGGCCGATGCGGCGCTGCATGCCCTTGGAAAATTCGCCGACGGAACGCAGGTGAACCTGGCTCAACCCGACCATTTCGAGCAATTGTTCGATCCGGCTGTTGCGTTCATCCTTGCCGAGATGAAAAAGATTTCCAAAGAAGTCGAGCGTCTCGCGCGAGTTGAGGTAGCGGTAAAGATAGGATTCCTCCGGCAGATATCCGATGCGCGATTTGGTCTGCACGTGGCGCGGCGAATGGCCGAACACCTCGATGTGTCCCTTCGTTGGATTGAGCAGGCCGAGCAACAGTTTCACCGTGGTGGACTTGCCGGATCCATTCGGACCGAGCAGACCGAACACCTCGCCGCGCCGCACGTCAAAATCCACGTTGTCCACCGCGCGCGCCTTGGGCCGGTTCCAGAAATCCTTGAACACCTTGGTCAAACCGCGAATGGAAACAACGACCTCCTCGGATTTATGACTTCCGATTTCCGGTTTTGGATTTAATTCGGCGACGGGCATGGGTCAGAAGAATATCACAGCCATCACGCCATTTTTGGCATCAACTGACCGGCGGCTTCGGGGCGTGAACCGGAGCCGGGCTTGGGTTCAACCGGCTCGGGATGGAAATGTTCCAGTTCCTCACCTTTGCGCACCAGGCGGGCGCTGTTGAAAATCACAATCAGCGAACCGACAACGTGCAGGATGGAGGCGGCTATCGGGCCAATGTACCCTGACACAGTCGTCGTCCAGCCGACGATGATAAAAACGACGCCGAACACGAAATTCTGGTTGATCACGGCGCGGGTGCTGCGGGAAAGTCTCACCAAAAACGGCAGCCGGCGCAGGTCATTGTTCATCAGCGCAATGGTCGCGCTGTGGATGGCCACTTCGCTGCCCGCGGCGCCCATGGCAATACCGATGTCGCCCGCCGCCAGCGCCGGCGCGTCGTTAACGCCGTCACCGATCACGGCCACCCGATAGCCTTTCGCCTTGATGGCGCGGACAAACTCGACCTTGTTCTGCGGCAGGCAATCGCCTTTCGCTTCTTCGCAACCAATTTCAGCCGCCACCCGCGTCACCACCGCCTGGCGATCGCCGGAAACCATGGCAATACGGCGAACTCCCGCTTCCTTGAGTTCGGCAAGCGATTCCTTCGCTTCGGCGCGGGTCTGGTCCTGCAGTCCAACCCAGCCGATACATTTGCCGTTGGACGCCACAAAAATCAAGCTCCAGCCCTCGGTCTCGTTAAGGTCAACCGACTTCACAAAATCCTCGGTCACGCCGTTGTCCTTGAGCCATTGCGCACGCCCCACCAAAACCCTGGCGCCACCCACCTCGGCCTTGACACCACGGCCGGCCGCCTCGGAAAAATTCTGCGGCTCGGCCAGCGGCACGCCGGCTTCGCCCGCAATTTGCGCGAGGGCCCGGGCCGTCGGATGGTTGCTGTATTTTTCCGCCGACGCCGCGACTCGCAACAGTTCCGCGGGCTTGGTTTCCCCCAGCGGCATCAGCCGGCTGACCGCCAGTTGGCCGGTGGTAAGCGTGCCGGTCTTGTCGAAGACGAAGGCGTTAATCCGGGCCGCGGCCTCAATGTCGGCGACGTTTTTGATCAAAATACCGAGCCGGGCGGCGGCGGATAGCGCGGCCACCATCGCCGTCGGGGTTGCCAGAATGAAGGCGCAGGGGCACGACACCACAAACACGGCAATGACCCGGTCCAGTTCGTGCGTGAACGCCCAGACGAGCGCACCGATGACCAGCACCAGCGGCGTGTAAAAACCCATGTACTGGTCCACGATCTTCATGATCGGGAGCTTGGTCTTTTCGGCCGCCAGAATCAGTTCGCGCACGCGGCCCAGCGTCGTGTCTTCCCCGGCCCGGCTGACCTTGATCTCCAGGACACCGGTCAGGTTCTGCGTGCCGGCAAAAACCTCGTCGCCGGACTTTTTATCCACTGGCAATGATTCGCCGGTGATCGTGGCCTGGTTGAATGAGCCCTGGCCGCTGGTGATGACGCCGTCGGCCGCAACGTTGTCGCCGGGACGGACGCGGATGACATCGCCGATGATGAGTTCACTGGCCGCCACCTCCTCCTCGCTGCCGTCTTTTTTGATCCGCCGCGCCTTGGTGGGCGTAAGTTGAATGAGGGATTCGATGGATGCGCGGGCGCCCTCGGCAGTGCGGGTTTCGATGATTTCACCCATCAACATGAAAAAGGCAACCACGCCCGCGACCTTGTAATTGCCGGAGGCGAACGCGGCCAGCACGGCAATGGCGACGAGCTCGTTGATGCTCAAACGGCCGACGCGCAAATCCTTGATGGCGGTGACGACGATGGGATAGCCCAGGATGATGGCGCCGATGAAGGCGCTGCTGCTGGCGACGGTGCCGCCCTGCACGAACAGCCAGTCCACAATGAAAGCATTGAGGACAAAGACCACGCCCAGCACGGCCTGCCACAAATGCACAACGGAATGTTCATGGTCATGGCCGCAGCCACATTCGGGCCCGTGCTCGTGTTCGTGGTGACTCAAAAGCGATGTAACTTGCATACTTTGCTAAGGATTCGCCGTCGCCGTTTTTGGCGCCGGCGGCTCACGATTCAACATTAGCCGAAGTTCGCGCGGTTTGCCATCGGCGCGCGAAGAAAAAAAGATCTCGTCCTGCACATTCGTCAACGCCTGGCTCATGGCCTCGACCAGCCGCTGTTGGACGAACAGGTTTGGATTGCTCACGTATTTCGGCAAAAGATCATTGAAGGCGCCGGCGTCGGCGATGACATATTTGACGTAGTTTGCGCTGACCGCAGCCGCTTCATTGGTGATGGCGCTGGCCTGCCCGGTGGCCGCCAGCAAGGTCTTGTCCTTGTAAGTGTTCGCATCATTGATCTGTTTGCTTTGATTTTGACGCGCGATGGTGACCTGCGCAAAGACCTCCTTCAACTGTCGCGGGGCGATGCTCTGGACCTGGCAATTGTCAATGGCGATGCCGAGCTGTCTTTGATCGACCAACTCGCTGACCCGCTGGAGTACGGCGTCCTGGAAACCCGCCCGATCACGGGTGAGAATGTCGTCCACTTTGAATTTCGCAGCGGTGCACAACAGCGCATTATCCAGCGCATCCTGAATCGAATTGGAGGCGGAGGAAAAATCAAAAATGTATTTGATGGGCTCGTCAATGTGATAGTTGAGGGTGGCGCGAACGTGGATGATGTTGCGGTCGGCAGTGACCGCGTAACCGTCCACGGCCGGATTGAGCGACGGGCCGGCCGGCAATTCCTCACCGCTCAATTCCTGTTCCGGCGTGGTCGCAAACCAGCCGGCCGTGGAAGTGACCTTTTGGATTTCCGTGATGGGAATTTTCACCACTTCGTCAATGGGATACGGAAACGACCAGTGCAGGCCCGCGCCCAACAACGCCTTCTGGCCCCCGCCGACCGGGTTGCCAAAACGAAGGATGACCGCTTTTTCCGAGGGTCCCACGGTAAAGAAGCCGGAGCTGAAAAAGGCGACCACCATGAGCAGCATCGCGACCTTGACAATCGCAAAGCTGCTGCGCAGCGCCTCAGCCAGCGCCTGCGAACCGGTGTCGTCGGGCAACATCGGCGCGGGCGCCGGATGCCCGGGCGGATGCGGATGATCGTGTTCGTGGCTCATGGCTGGCGGCCCGGTGTGTTCGCGGGCAGATTGCGGAACAAATCAAAGGGCGGGTAGCGTTCGTCGAAAATCAAGGTCGAGCGCTGGTTGAGGGATTGTTGCCAGGCGTTGATGCGCAGGAGAAAAACCGCCAGTTCGGGATTTTGCTGGAACGTGGACAGCGTTTTCGCCGCCTCGGCTTCGCCCTGGGCACGAATGCCGGTGGCGATGGCCTGGGCGTTGGCGATGGTGCGGACGGCCTCGCTGTCCGCCGTGGACTGAATGATTTGCGCGTCCTTCTTGCCTTCATTTTCCGCCCGGCTGATGAGCACCTGCCGCTCCGATTTCATCCGGTCGAAAACCGTCTGGGTCACACTCTCCGGCAGGCCGATTTTTTTGAACCCGAGAAACTGGAGCCGGATGCCGTAGTTGTTCGTGCTCAACTGGACCTGGACCTCCTGTTCAATCTCCTTTTCAATCGCGCTGAATTTCAAGTCTTGCGCATCCGCATTTACAAAATCGGACAGCGGGTGCTTGCCGATCACAGCGCTCTTGGCGGTGCGCAAAATGCCTTCCAGCTTTCCCTGCGCGTTGGGCAGAGAAACCGAAGAATCTCCGGGGAAGGTCGAGAGAAACACCGAGGCGTCGGAAATCTGCCAGCCGACATAAACGCTGGTCAGCAGCATGGTGCTGTCCGCCGTGAGACATTCACTGAATTTATCATCAAAATTCTGGATGCGTTGGTCGTATTTATAGACGTTTTGAATCGGCTTCGGCCACTTGAAGTACGGTCCGGCGTTGGTGATGGCCTGCCCCGCCCGGCCGAACGTCGTCACGACCGCCACCTCGGACTTGCGCACTTGAAAAACAAACAACAACAGCGCGGTGATGATGACCAGCACGGTCCCGATGAGAACAATCAATGTATTCCGTTTCATGGCGATGAACTATTGGGGGATGAGGGCACGTTCAAATTCAAAAGGTCGGCGCGGACTTTGTCTTCCAGGTCAAAAATCACCACGTCCGAGGTGTTCGTAACGAGCAAAACATATTTCCGGGCATTGGCCGTCGCGCTGGCAAAGGCCTGAAAATAGGTGCGCTGCTTGTAAACCGCCGGGGCGGCCTCAAACGCCGGAATCTGATTGGTGAACAGCGCCGCCTCGGCGAACTTCGCGGTCACCAGTTGCACTCGTTTTGCGTCGGCGAGATTCGTCGTGGTGAACGCCTGCGCGAGGGCCAGCGCATTGGTGCGGATGGCCTCCGCCCGGGCGGCCAGGATCGCGGCCAGCTTCGTCTGCTCCGCCCCCACGACCTTTTCATAATCGCCGGCGACAAGCGTCGGCGGATGAATGTCCTGCAGCCCGACAAAGATGATTTTGGCCCCGAGTTGATGGTCATTCGCGGCGGATTGGATTTGCGCCTGCAAGGTCTGCGCCGCCTCCAGGCGGGTGGATGACATGATGTCATTCAAATCCACGCCGGCGAGAAAGCGCACCACTTCGCGCGTGGCCAGATCCCGCAACAAGCTGGCCGGATCTGCATTATTGTAAGCCCAGGCCAGCACATTGGTGATTTGAAATTGCACCGGGATGCTGACCGTGATGAGACTGACGGGCGGGGCCTTGAGTGTGTTGTTCGTGTCGGCATTGGCATCCTGGACCGTGACCGGCGCACGGTTGCCCACGAGAAAATTCTCCTCCTTGGCATGCGGCAGGCTCCACAAGATGGTTTTCTGTTGCTCACTTTGCAGATCCGGAGTGTAGCCCACGTCGAACGTCTGGATTTGCTCCGTGCGATAGCGGTAGATCCGGTCCGCCGGCCACGGCAATTTGAGATGGGCGCCCGGTTCCAAAACCCCGGCCGGCTTGCCGAATCGTTCCGACACCGCCTGTTCGCCCGCATCAATGAACACCACGCCGGAGGACAGCAACAACACCGCCAGTTGGGCCAGCAACAGCAGGAGCAGATTCTTCTGGAGCAACTGAAAAAACCAGGTTTCCGAAACCTTGAAGCCGAACTGGTAATCCAGCGTCTGGGCCGCCGTCGTAAACAGGCTTTCCGGCTGGGCCAGCACGCCGACCAGCCGGCTCTCGTAAAGGGGCCGGGCGATCTTGCCCTTTAGCCGCGGCCGGTAGATTTCCAGCAGCAAGGTGACCAGCATTTCCACCGCCATCAGCCCGAGCAGTACGCACAGGATCCGGGCCACATAGAAGTCCAGTTTCGGGAATCCCATCCAGTTTCCGGCAATGCCGAGCCCGGTAACGAAGCAGACATAGGCTCCTGCCAGCAAAAAGCTCGCGCTGGGCCGCAACCATCGGTGATTTTCCAGCCGCGCGATGGTCACGGAAAAGCGCCCCAGCAAAAACAGCAACAGGGCAAAAATGGCGAACAACGAGAGGGACGGCAGGGCGCGTTCGGGCGCCACGCCGGCGGCGGCTTTGGCCATCCAGCGCCAGAGCAGCCACGCGCCGCCCGCTTCGAGCAGGAACAACAGCACGCCAAAGCCCGGCACAAAAAAGCGCTCGAATTGCACCCGCGCGTGTTGGGCCGGAAAGATCTCCGCGGCCTTTGACTCAAACAGCGTGGATTCGCCCCGGGTCCGGGCGAGTTCCTCGACTTCCAGCCGTTCCAGCCGCTCATTTTCGTCGAGCCGCATCTGGAACCAGCTGATGAAGGCCACGAGCATGCCCAGACCGAGGAAAACCGAGCCGGCCTGCCCCGCCAATGAATTCGCGTAGGCCGTTACGACAAATGCGGCGATGAAAATCATCAAGGCCGCGACCAGATTCACCAGACCGTTTTTTTGAACGTTGCGTTCCACAGAAATAAATGATGCAAAATTAAGAATTAAGAATTAATAACTGGCGGCTGTGGCTTGCGCCCGCGGGTTCCACATTTTTCATTGTTAATTTTGAATTCTTCATTCAACTCAATTCGCGTTCTTCAAACAGGACCGTGCCCACCGCCAGCGTCGCCCCCGCGTAAGCGACCACATAGGCAAAGGCCTTGCCGACGTAGCCCCAGTGGAACGTGCTTTTGCCCATGTCCAGGGCGTCCGCGAGCCAGAAAAGCTGCCAGTTTGGAACAACGGTGTAAAGCGCCGAAGCCCACCAATTGCCGGCTGCCGCCCGGGTGCCAAAGAAATAATCCGACACCAGGCCGACCAAAAAGAACGCCGAACAGATCGCCAGGGTGGAAAGGGTGTCCAACCGCGTCGAGCAGGCGAGCGCCAGCGCCGCCAGAATCCACAGCGCAAACAGGATCAGGATTCCCGCCGGCACCAACCGCCAATCGACGTGCGCCTCAACCCCCAGGGTCTGCATTTGTCTGACGAAATGGAAAATCAGAAAGGCCGCGAGGGTGGCCATCCCCACCAATGCCAGGACCGCGTCGCTCACAAACGGCCGCCGCAGAAAAAAATTGCTGAAGCCCGCCAGTGCGTAAGCCAGGAGCACTCCTGCCGCAAAGATGCCGAGCGCGGGCAGATTGGTCTTGCCGTAGGCATCGAACGACATCCAGCTGGCCAGCAGCACCCCGATGAAGTTGACATAGGACAACAGCGCCAGCGCGACGGCGAGTCCGGCGTACTTGGCCAGAAAGAACTGCGCGCGCCCGACCGGCTTCGACAGCACCGCCAGCGCCGTGCCGGTGCGAATTTCACGCGCCAGCGATGCCGACGCGCTCAACACCGCGCCCAGCAGGCCCGACAGCAGCATCACCGCCAGGGTGCTGGTGGTGACCAGTTTCATGTCATCTCCCAGCGCAAAGTAATAGGGCACGGCCAGAAAAATCTCAAACAGCACGGACGCCGTCATCAGCAAAAGAAAAACCGGTTGCCGGATCAGTTCCATGAAGGCATTGGTGGCAATGGTCAAAAATTGTCGCATGATGGTTTACGGTCGCACAGTTTACGTTTCCGGCAGCCGATTGCAATCGGTTATTGTGACCCGTGCAGGAGTCGACAGCGGGTTCACTGCTCCTGTTCAACCACGGAGGTGTGCGTTTGGACGCACACTCCAAAGTCGGTCAGGCAGGATTCCGGCAACCTGACCCGTAGCAGCGCCCCAGAAGCGCGCCGTCGTTTCTCCGAATCATGCGGCGGTCTCCCGACGCGCCGCTAAAACTTCAATTTGCCAGAAAGGTTTGTAGTCCCACGCCGAGCTGGGGCAAATTTCCGACGCACTGAATTTGTTGAGCCTTTTGTTTCACGCATGTCCGTGCCGGCAGCAACAACGCCGCCGGAATTCCAATGATGGCGATGACGACCAGGAGTTCCATCAGCGTCGAGGCTGATTTCGTTCTTGGCCGGTGAAGCCTTCTCATCCAGCGATTAGACCGCCGCGAGCGCAATGGGTCACGCCATCGCCCGCGCGATGCTGTTCCACCACGCGTCGTGCAGTTCGGTGAGCGGCGCGGAGAATTCTCCGCCGGCGGTTTTTACCGTGAGCTTGTCGCCGCCGACCCGGCCGACCAGGGTGGCGGGAACTCCCATCAATTTAGCCCGCTCGACCACTTTTGTGGCGTCAAGCGGCTGGCAGGTGATGACCACGCGGCTTTGCGTCTCACCAAAGAGCAAGGCATCCAATCGGTGGGGCGAGGCTCCTGACGAGCCGTCGTCCGCCTGCCCATTGGCTCGCGAGGACGCTCGCCCCACCAATGAAAAATCAATTTGCGCCCCGATCAATCGCGGCGTCTCGCGCGCGATGAGCCGGCTGATGCAGCTTTCGGCGACACAAACGGCCAGCCCGCCATCGCTGCAATCGTGGGCGCTCTTCACCACCCCGGATTGGATCAAACCGAGCAGGGTCGTGTGCAAGGTGCGCGCCTTTTCCAGATCGCAGCGCGGTGGTGTGCCGTTCTTTTGCCCATGAATGACCTGCAAATACGCGCTTCCACCCAGGCCAAACAACGGATCATCCTGATCAATGGCGTCGCCCAGCAAAATAATCGCATCGCCTTCGTCTTTGAACCATTGCGTCGTGACGTGCTCCAGTTTTTCAATGATGCCGACGACGGCGACCGTGGGCGTCGGATCGATCGGACCGGCCGGGCTCTGGTTGTAGAGCGAGCAATTGCCGCCGGTGACGGGCGCGTTGAAAGCCTGGCACGCCTCGGACAGGCCGCGCACGCTTTCCTTGATCTGCCAGAACAACTCCGGCTTGAGCGGACTGGGCATGTTCAGGTTGTCGGTCGTGCCCAGCGGCACCGCGCCGGAACAAGCCAGATTACGGCAAGCTTCGACCATCGCCGCCTTGGCCCCCTCGTAAGGATCGAGATAAACGTAAACACCGTTGCAATCCACCGTGATGGCGATGAGTTTTTCCGGTGTAGCGCGGCCATTCAGTTCCGGCAATGAATCGGCCTTGATGCGCAGCACCGCCGCGTCGCTGCCCGGCCAGACCACCGACCCGTCGCGCACCATGTGGTCGTATTGACGATAGACCCAGTTTTTCGACGCAATCGTCGGCCACGCCAGCAGCCTCAGGAGATCGCGTCTGGGATCTGGGGTCTGGGGGATTGCGTCAAGCCGGAAGGCGCGGACGGCTTTCAAATATTCCGGTTCCTTCGCCTCGCGATGATAAATCGGCGATTCATCCGCAATCTTTTTGGCCGGGATGTCGGCGACCACCTGGCCGTGGTGTCTCACGACCATGCGACCGGTATCCGTGACCACACCAACTTCCGACCATGGCAAATCCCACTTGTCGAAGATGCGTTTTACCTCAACCTCGCGACCTTTGTGAACGATGATGAGCATCCGTTCCTGCGATTCCGAAAGCATGATTTCGTAGCTGCTCATGTTCGGCGCGCGCTGCGGGACCTTGTCGAGTTCGATCTCGATGCCCGTGCCCGCGCGGGCGGCGGTCTCGCAGGTCGAACAGGTCAGGCCGGCGGCACCCATGTCCTGAATGCCCGCGACCGCGCCGGTGGCAAGCAGTTCAAGGCAGGCTTCGCAAACCAGTTTTTCCATGAAGGGATCACCCACCTGCACCGCGCCGCGCTGTTGCTCGGCGGATTCCTCGGTCAGGTCCTGCGACGCGAACGCCGCGCCGGCGAGCCCGTCGCGACCGGTGGCCGGGCCGACGTAGAACACCGGGTTGCCGATGCCTTTGGCCGCGCCGCGCGCGATTTGTTCGTGCCGCAGCACGCCGAGGCAAAAAGCATTTACGAGCGGATTTCCTTCGTAACTTTTGTCGAAATAAACTTCGCCGGCAATGGTCGGGATGCCAAAGCAATTTCCGTAATGCGCGATGCCGTTCACCACACCTGCGAAGAGGCGGCGGTTATTTGCGATTTGTGATTTGCGATTTCCGATTTCCAAGTTTGCGCCTTCGGCGGCAGGACTTTGCTCGCCCTCACCCCGGCCCTCTCCCCCCGGGAGAGGGAGACCAGTAGCGGACGTCGTTGCTGAACTTGCAGAATGCTTCCCGTTCGCTCGGATTGCTTCCCCCTCTCCTGGGGGAGAGGGTCGGGGTGAGGGCGGAAAGTTTTCCGTAATCGGCCCGAAACGCAGGGAATTCACCGCGCAGACCGGCCGTGCGCCCATCGTAAAAATGTCGCGCACGATGCCGCCGACGCCCGTGGCCGCACCCTGGAACGGCTCGACGGCGCTCGGATGGTTATGCGACTCGATCTTGAAGGCAATGGCCAGGCCGTCGCCGATGTCAATGATGCCCGCGTTCTCCTCGCCGGCGCCGACGAGGATTTTTTTGGATTTGGTCGGAAAGGTTTTGAGTAACGGACGGGTGTTTTTGTAGCTGCAATGCTCACTCCACATCACCGAAAAGATGCCCAGCTCGGTGTAGCTCGGCTCACGCCCGAGGATTTCCTTCACGTGGACGTATTCCTCCGGTGTGAGGTTGTGTTTGGCAACCAGTTCAGGGGTGATGGCAGGTTCGGTCATGGCGTAAATTATTCGATTCTTTGTGAAACGGTTTTAGTCCTGATGCCTTTTTGAAATGGCAATTGGAGAAAAGAACTAGGCGCAGTGCGGAAAATCATTTGGCCTCTGCAATCCCAACGGGAATGTGTCAACCAGCCCAGGGTTGCGAGAAACGAGCTACCCTGGGTGGTTGCCGTGAAAGTTCTCAACCCCAACGGGGTTGCGCCACGTTTTCTCCGCCGAGCCACAACCCCGTTGGGGTTGTTGACGTGCGATGCGCTGACCCAAGGTAGCTCGTTCCTCGCAACCTTGGGCTTTAAGCCGGAATCCCGTTGGGATTCTTCGTTGGAATTGGCCAAACAACTTGCTTTCTGGCTGTAAACCGAAGCTAACTGTGTTTGTTCTGGGAATTCGGCGAACAATTTGTCTAGAAGTTCCAGGGACGCTCTCAGCATTTCATGCGAACCAATGCCTTCGAGATGACTAGCTTGAATTCGCAAACACTGCGCTTTGTTGTAGGCGGTGCGACAGCGTTTTAGGCGCACAAAGAAATCAGCTTGGTCAGCTTCGCTCCCAGTTGTCTTTCTGAACCAGTCGTTCGCCATTTCTCAAACCTTTCACGCTGCAACCGTGACGGTCCTGTTTTTCAACGCGGCAAACAGACTTTCAAAGATCCATTTGCCGTCGTCGCTGCCCAGCGCCAGTTCACAGGCGCGTTCGGGATGCGGCATCAGGCCGGCCACGTTGCGGCGTTCGTTGCAGATGCCGGCAATATTTTGGAGCGAACCGTTGGGATTCGACTTGTCGGTCAGGTTTCCATCCACATCGCAGTATTGCCACAAAATCTGGTTGCCGGCCTTGAGCTTCGCCAGGGTTTCCTCGTCGGCGAAGTAGCAGCCTTCGCCGTGGGCGATGGGTACGCGAAGGATTTTTCCCGCCGGAATTTTATTGGAGAACGGGGAATCGGGCGTAACGGTCTTGAGAAAAATGTGTTCGCAATGGAATTGCAGATCCCGGTTGCGGACAAGTGCGCCAGGCAGCAGGCCGGCCTCGGTCAGCACCTGAAAACCGTTGCAAACCCCCAGCACCAGCCCGCCGTTGTCGGCAAATTGTTTCACCGCCTGCATCACGGGACTGAACCGTGCAATCGCTCCGCAGCGCAAATAATCGCCATAGCTGAAGCCGCCGGGCACGATGACGGCATCGGCATCGCCGAGGGAATTTTCCTTGTGCCAGACATACCGTGCGGAATGGCCGAGCAGCCGGATGGCGTGGATGGCGTCCTGGTCGCAGTTGGAGGCGGGAAATTGTAAAACGGCAAAATTCATGTTCGTGATGCGTGAAACGTGAAACGTGAAACGTGAACCAGCTCACACATCACGTTTCAAGCCCCACGTCTTCATTCTATCTCCAGCTTGTAATCTTCAATCACCGGGTTGCTTAAAAAGCGGTGCGCGGCCTCGTCGAGCTTTTTGCGGGCGGCTTCCCGGTCCGTGCCGTCGAGTTCGATTTCCAGGTATTTGCCGACGTGGACGGCCTTGATGCCCTGGTGCCCCATTTGTTCGAGGGCGACCTGGACGGTTTTGCCCTGGGGATCCACCACGGCTTTTTTGGGGGTGATGATGATTTTGGCTTTCATGCTCGCGCCGGGAAATTTTGCAAAAAAAGGCCGCGCCGGGCGAGCAAATTTTGATTCGGTTGGAGTTCAAGCTTCAGCGTGCTCACGAAGGACAGGCTGAAGCCTGAACTCCAACACAAGAAGCGTTGAATTTGGATGCCACTTGCGGCATGGTTTGTCCCGTGAATGATTCGATTCCAAAGGATGATGCGCCTCCCTGCCACATGGGTGCCGAACGCAAGGCGCCGGAACCTTGCTCCATCGTCATTTTTGGCGCCAGTGGCGATTTGACCGCGCGCAAGCTGATCCCGGCCCTGTACCATCTCTGCAAGGAAAAGCAGATGCCGTCCGCATTCCGCATCATCGGGTTCGCGCGGCGGGAAAAAACAGATGAATCGTGGCGGAGCGAATTGCGCGCCGCGCTGGACCAGTTTTCCCGCACCAAGCCGGTGGATGAAAAAGTCTGGAAGGAATTTTCGGCCAATTTGGTTTATTGCCAGGGGGATCTCACCGACACGGCGGCCTACCAAAAACTGGAGGAGCGGCTGACCTCGTTCGGCAGCGGCCCGTTACGGGAAAACCTGCTGTTCTATCTCGCCGTTTCACCCAGCCAGTTTGGCGCCGTGGTCGAGCAGGTTCATCGGGCGGGTTTGCTGAACAAGGAAGGCGCCGGCTGGCAACGCATCGTCATCGAAAAACCGTTTGGCCACGACCTTGCCTCGGCTCAGGCGCTGAACCGCGAGCTGACGCGCTTCGCCCACGAGCAGCAGGTCTGCCGCATTGACCATTACCTCGGCAAGGAAACGGTGCAGAACATTTTGATGTTCCGCTTTTCCAACTCCATTTTTGAGCGGCTTTGGAACCGCAACCTGATTGACCACGTGCAGATCACCGTCAGTGAAAAGCTTGGCGTGGGCGAGCGCGGCGGTTATTACGAGGAAGCCGGCGCGCTGCGCGACATGG
>CAZKTW010000012.1:0-28502 GCA_964555775.1 uncultured Bifidobacteriaceae bacterium
TGCCGCGATAGACCACGCCGCCGATGACGGAGTTGCCCGTGTAACCCGCGGTGCCGCTGTGGGGATATTCCTGGATCGGAAAAATCAATCCCGGCGGAGCATTGTTGGTCGGTAAAATACCGGGCTGCCCCGGATACAGCTGCGAAGCCACATGCAGGCCTTCGTAATAGGACCAGCCGCCGTTGCCACCCTTGGGCATGACATCCACCTCCTCGTAAAGGTCCTGTCCGACGTCGCCCACATAAAGCCAGCCGGTGGCCGGATCGAAGTTGAAGCGCCAGGGATTGCGGAATCCAATCGTGTAAAACTCGGTGCGAACACTGGTGGCACTGAACGTATGGCCGTTAAAATTGGTCACGCCGACAAATGGATTGTCCACTGGAATGAAGTAATTGGTGCTGCTTGCAGGGTGAGGATTGGGCAACAGGTTTCCCGGCCGTTTGTCCACGTCAAGGCGCAGAATCGCCGAAAAAAAGTTGTTCGTGATGACCTGGGCATTGAAGCTGCCGTTGTATTGCGCTCCTTCGTCGCCCACCGAGGCGTAAAGATAACCGTCCGGTCCGAAATGCAAATCGCCGCCATTATGATTTCCGGCGTTGTCGGATTGGCTGATCAACGTGAGTTCCGTATTGGTCAAGGCCACGTTGGCGCTGGGGGGTGTGGCCTGAAACCGGGAAATAACCTGATGGCGGTCGCCGTTTGGTGGATTTAGGTCGCGTGAGGAGAAAACAAAAAAGTAACCATTGGTCGCATACCCGGGATGGAATGCCAGTCCAATCAGGCCGGACTCGCTGTCTGACATCACCGAGAGGCTCATGAAGACGGTGCGCGTCGGAGCCGCCAGGTTCGTAATGACGATGATATTCCCGGTTTTTTCGAGAATGAACAAGCGGTTGGTTTCCTGAGGCGGGGAGGCAATGCAGACCGGCTGGACAAAAGTCAAGCTAGGAAAGGCATTGGCCAGCGTGTAACCAAATTGCGGCGGCTGGGCCGGCAGATTGGTGAGCGACGTGTTCGGCACGCGCTGCAACTGCGCAGCGGCGGCAACCGCCATCATCGTCAGCCAGCAGACGATGAAGCGGCGGAGAAAAACCTTGGAACTCATCCGAACGGAAACCTAGCAGCGAATTGCATCATGTCAAATGATGATAAAAAGTGAATTTGCTTTTGTCCGGACCTATGCCAATTTCTGCCAGACAAATTAAACTTGAACCATGAATTCCATAGACAACCAACAACTGCTTGAAGCATTAAACTGGCGTTATGCCACCAAGGTTTTTAACGCCACCAAAAAAATCCCGGCCGATGTCTGGCAAGCCCTGGAACAGGCACTCGTGCTCACCCCGACCTCCTACGGACTGCAGCCTTATCGTTTTCTGATCATCAACAGCCCGGCCAAACGCGCCGAATTGCTCCCGCATTCGTGGAACCAGAAACAGGTTGTGGACGCCTCGCACTTTGTCGTGTTCACCGCGCGCACCAAAATGACCGCGGCGGACGTCACCAAACTCATCCAGCGCACCAGCGACCTTCGCAAAATTCCCGCCGAATCGATGAATTTTTACCGCGACATGATGCTCGGCGACGTCGTCAACGGGCCGCGGGGCAAAACCGCGCATGAGTGGGCCACGCGCCAGACCTACATCGCCCTCGGCAATCTGATGACCTGCGCCGCCATGCTGGGGGTGGATGCCTGCCCGATGGAGGGTCTCAATCCGGTTGAATACGATCGCGTGCTGGGTTTGACCGGCGGAGAATATGCAACCGTGGTGGCCTGCGCGCTGGGTTATCGCGACACCGGGGACAAATACGCGGGCCTGGCCAAGGTGCGTTATGAGATCGGGGAACTTATCCAACAGGTTTGACCGGATCTAACTTGAGTGCCGGCACCAACCCGTGAAAAAGATCCTTCGCATTATTGCGACCTTGCTCGTGGCCGGTGCCATCATTTTTTGGATGGCGGCCGGCGCGAACCGCGGCTGGACGAAGACCCGCGTTCCGATCAAAACCGTGGACGCCGTCACGGGCCTGGAAGGAGTTCAATGGCAAGATAAGTTCGTTCCGGGCGTTGATTTTCTGGGCGCCGCCTTGCTGGGCGCGGGCCTCCTGGCCGGCATTTCCCTTTTTGTTCCATCAAAATCAAAAAAAACAAGAATTGAAACCAACCAATGAAAACAAAACTTGCCATCCTGGCCCTCATCGGCGTGACAGGCGTCGTGCTTGCCGCGCCCCAGACGTTTGACTTCAAAGACCCGAAGGGCATCAACAATGCCGGGTTCAAGCTCGATGCGCCGCTGGAGGCCATCAATGGCAACGCCAGCGGCGTCTCCGGCACGGTCACTTTTGACCCGGCGAATCCCGGCGCGACGAAAGGCAAGATCATCGTCGCCACCAGTTCGCTCATGTTGCCCAATCCGATGCAAAGAACGCACATGCTGAGCGACAAATGGCTGGATGCGACGAAGAATCCCGAAATCAGCTTTGAATCGAAGGAGTTCAAAAATGTCCAGACTGCGGGGGACACCACGACGGCGGACGTGACCGGCACATTCACGCTCAAGGGCGTTTCCAAGGACCTCACTGTGCCGGTAAAACTGACTTATCTAAAGGACAAGCTGGGCGATCGCCTGCCGAACCAGAAGGGCGATCTGCTGGTCATCCGTGCCAGCTTCAGCATCAAGCGCGGCGATTTTAATATCAATCCCGGCCAATATGAGGACAAGGTGGCCGACACAATTGAACTCACCCTGAGTATTGCCGGCGCATCGCCGAAATAGCCGGGATTCTGCCAGAGTTCATCACGCCTCAGGCGAGGTGTTGAACCTGCCTCAACGGGACAGGATTGAGGAGCATGAATCAAAGGGAGGTTGGGCATCCATTCTGGATTGTTGCGGATAACGAGCGCGGCAGGTGCAAAAAGTTGGCAAGGAATAAGCTTCTTATCGGCCTCGATGGACTTAAATACTTGGGTAATTTTTGCTGTAGCGTTGATTTTCGTGGTTGGCATCGCGACTTACTTCGAAAAGTCATCGATCAGTCCGACAAATTTGCCGCCATCCAAGCGGTGAGCAGTGAACTGGAACGGCCGCCCTGCATTAGCGGTCAAAGAAGTCAAATCTGGCAAACGTCGCCGGTGCGAATCATCGCCGCTGTGCCGTCCTCATCGGCATTTTAGCAGCGTTACCAGTCCTTCAAAAAATGCCTGCTTTAGTAGCAGCCGAGGTAACGAGGCTCTAATTCTGAAAGGGCTTTCCGATTCTTTAATGCCAGTTCCAGATATTGGAATATCAGTTATTCTGACCAACTACGCAACAGCCGGCGGCGTGGGCAATAATTGAGGAAGATTTTTCCTTCCCATGAAGATCATGCCACTGCGGCGTAATGGCAACCTGGCTTGCCGTGCTGCCTTTCACGGGATGCCGAGCGTGGCCTCGCGCAGGAGCACGCGCGCTGAAATCCAGTCGAACCAGAAACCTTGGGTGTTGTTTCCATGATCGAGTCCGGTGGAAAGTTTGACATTTACCATGTCCCGCCCGATGGCGAATTCGGAGCGGGCTTCGGCAAGGCGGTGCAGCCGCTGGCAACACATGGCCAGAATGATGTGTGCCGTCGCAATGTGCGCGGCCTGATAGTCGGAAGCCAGGCAGAACCGGCACCATTCGCTGGCCCGGGTGCAATCGCCCCGCCGGTATTCCATCAAGGCCAGCGATACCATGGTGCTCACCGGCACCGTCTGGTTGATGCCCAGGTCGCTGACCACTGCGGTGGCGGTGTCTTTGTTGCTTCGGGCACAGGTGGCGATTCCCAAATAAAGCGGATTGGCGAACGGCCCGTCGGAGTCCGCCGCGCTGTCAAATTGATACAACTGCGCCCAGTTTTCGCCATCATTGCTGTAATAAGTGTAAAAGATGGTTCCGATTCGCTGAAGCCTTACCCAGGAATTTGAACCGAAGGCCTTCGGCCGGGGATTGGGCGGCTGGGTCTGATTGGCGGTGCCGGACACGGTGCGCACCCACACCTGGAACGTGTCGTCGGCATTGACTCCCACCATCACCTGATGGCTCGAGTTTTCGGTGAGCGAGTCTCGCGCCATGAGTCCCGTCCGCGCAAATTTCGAGTTGCCACCCATCACCGATTTGACACGCAGACGGTAGTCGAAATCGTTGGTCATCATGAGATGCTGATAAACAAAATGGTCGTTGCCCGCGATGTCCGATCCGCCAGCCACGATCGTTGCGTCATTGCCGGCATAAATGGCCGAATATGATTGATTGGCCGCGTCACCGATTGCTTGAAGTTTCAACCCCAGCACCCGCCCGGTGATTTTGCTGCCGCTGGCGATGGTGTTCTGCGACAGGTCGCGCACGTTGCTGACCGTCACGACAAATTTGCCGCTTACGGACTGATCCAAACGCAGCGTGACCAGGCGTTCGTCTGGTGAGAGCGTTGCGCCCGCGGCGGCGGCGCCGTTGACGGTGTAATTGCCGGCATTGGTGACGCTTTCCGGCTCCATGAGCTTGTCATAGGTCAGCGCCACGTCGGAGCCGTCATAGCTGATGCTGTTCACGAGAATTGGGGGACTGGTATCGCGCTCGACCGTGACGTTGAACTGGGAACTGACCACGCGATTGATGTCGTTTTGTGCAATGACCGAATAAACGGCGGCGTCGGAAAGGCGGGCGGCGGCCAGTTGATAGGTGGCGTTGGTGGCGCCGGCGATGTTCACGCCGTTGGTTTGCCACTGGTAGGCCACGGCATCACCGGAAGCAACGACGCCGACGGCGGACGGCGCGCCCTGGTGCCAGACAACACTGGCGGTGGGCTGCGCGACGATTCGAACGCGTGCGTGCGGCGAAACGCCGAAATCACTGACGACGGAGGTGGCCGTGGAAGCAAGGCTGTGAGCGCAGGTGGCGATGCCCAGATACAGTTCACGGTTGGTGAAACGATTGTCGCCGGTGTGCGCCGCATCAAATTGGTTGAGCTGGACCCAGTCCAGGCCGTTGCTGCTATAATAGGACGTGAACGTGTTCTCGATGCGTTGCAGGCGAACCCACGAATTGGAACCGTAAAAAGCGGGCAAGGGATTTGGCGGTTGGCTGTCCACGTTGGCGTTGACGGTCAGTCGCAGGTTCACCTGGGCGGAATCGCGGTCGGTATTGCCGGCGTTAGGCCCGGCGTTGTGGGAAACATAAACCATATGGCCATAAATATCCGTCAGCGAATCGCGTGTCATCAAGCCTGACCGGGTGAATGGATCGCCGCCGCCGAATACAGAAATGATTCGCAAGCGGTAATCAAAATCATTGGTCACGGTCAGGTATTGGAACACAAAATTATCCCCGGCCCTAAAAACATCGGATCCGCCTCCGGTCACAGAAGAATATCCGCCCAGATACGACGCGGAGGCCCGCTGGCTGGTGGCATCGCCGAAAGCTAATAATTGAAGGCGCTGCACCTTGTTCGTCGCCCCGCCCTCGAACCATTGCGAATTTGGCCCGCTGGTTTTCAGGGCGTGAATGGACACCGAGAAATTGCCGTCCACCTTCGACGCGAGCCAGAGTGTTGCCGATTTCCCATCCGCACTGGCGACGGCGTTGGTGACCGTGGCTCCGGGCACGGTGTAATTGCCGGAATTTGCCGCGGTGGCGGGATCCACGGCCACGTTGAAATCTATTCCGACGGTGCGGCCGTCGAAGCTGTAAACGCCGGCGACAGCGGGCGGGGCGTCGGCAAGTTCAGGCGCGTCAGCGGTAACCGCGGTGGCCGCCCGCAGACCGCGCGGGCCGTTTCGTCCAGGCATTTCCGGGGACGGGGCATTGAAAATTGTCTGCGGAATCTTGGGCAACGCCGTTTTCACCAACGCTGCCAGCGAATCATAAAACGATCTTTCCACCGGGAACAGGAGCGTGGCTTTGATGGCCCGTTCGGCAACGACCGGATTGCCGGTATCGGACAACTGCTGGACCGTCGCCGCGCGAAACTGTTCGTAAGCCTCCGGGTCGCCCTGCTCGGCCAGCACGGCCGCCCGCGCGAGAACATCGGCTGAGGCAACGTTCCAGTTGTCAAACTGGTTCGCCTGCGACAACACGCCGAAGCGTTCGGCGGCGGTTTTAAATCGTCCGTTTAGCGCGTGCCATTCGCCGAGCGAGCGAAACACCGCGGCGCTTTCGAGCGAAGCTGGTACTTCGCTGATCTCGCGGCTCTTTTGATCGGCTTCATCAAACCGATCCTGGCTGATGGCAAACGCGGCTTGCGTCACTTCCTGCCGTATTTCCGCCCGTCGCCGGGCCTCGTCGGCCTCCCGGCGCAGAATGGATTGTTGTTCCTCGGCGGCCACGGCCTCGCGGCGCGCGGCCTTTTCCCGGAAAAACATCCAGGTCGCCGCGCCCAGGCCGAGAATCAGCGCGGCGGCCACGACGGCTCCGGCGGCGAAAACAATTTTGTTTCGCTTGACAAGTTTTTGCAGCCGATACAACTGGCTTTGCGGCCGCGCGATGACAGGTTCATCTTGCAAAAACCGTTTCACATCCATCGCCAGTCCGTTCACGGTTTCATAACGCCGCTGGCGGTCCTTCTCCAGCGTCTTCAAAACAATCCAATCCAGGTCTCCTTTCAACGCCGTGATGAGTTTGGGCGGATCCGCGCGGCGCAGCGCGGCGGCTTTTTGCAGTTCCGGCCCGGACAAGGTGAACATCATCGTGGACGGAGCCGGCGGTTCTTTTTCATGCAACGTCCGGCGCATTTCATCCAGTCCGCCGGCGAGAAGTTTTTTCCCGTCAAAGGGCGTCTTGCCCGTCAAGAGTTCGTATAGCAGCACGCCAAGGCTGTAAATGTCGCTGCGCGTGTCCACGTCCAGTCCGGCGAGGTTGGCCTGTTCGGGACTCATGTAAGCCGGGGTGCCAATCAATTGGTTCAGCCCGGTGGAAAGGGTGTCGCCGTTGATTTGTTTCTCCGTGACCTTGGCAATGCCAAAATCAATCACCTTCGGCGCCGGCACCCCGTCGTTGAATGCGACCAGAATGTTCGACGGCTTGATGTCGCGATGGATGACGCCTTTCTGATGCGCGTGTTGGATGGCATGGCAGACAAGCAAAAACAAATCGAGCCGTTGCGGCGTGTCGAGCTGATGTTGATCGCAAAAGTCCGTGATCTTGATGCCGCGCACCAGCTCCATCACAAAAAACGGACGGCCCGCGGCGGTTGCGCCGGCGTCGAACACCCGGGCGATGTTTGGGTGTTCCATCGAGGCCAGCGCCTGCCGTTCCGTGCCAAAGCGGGCGATGACGCTTTTGGTGTCCATGCCCAGTTTGATGACTTTGAGCGCCACCTGGCGGCGCACCGGTTCAGCCTGTTCCGCCAGATAAACCACGCCGCAACCGCCTTCGCCGATTTTTTGGATAAGTTTGTAATGTCCGATCAGGGTACCCAACTGCTCCTCACCCGGCAGTTTTTCCTCGTTCAAGTTCGGGTTGGAGGCGGTGAACTGGAAATCTTTTTCAAACCAGCTTAAGGCCGACTCGGGTTGATTGAAAAATTTGTCGGCCGTTGCATGAGCGGCCAGCAAATTCTCGACGGCCTCGCGGAGGTCCGGATTGCCGGCGCAGGCTTCATCCAGAAAAATCCGGCGTTGGACCGGGTCCGTCAGTTTGACGGCTTCGTGAAATAATTGTTCCTTTTGATTGAACGAGGGGTTCATCGTCAGTGAACGGGAATCATTCGAATTTCTTCATCCGGATGGTGCTGATCAGCCAGGCCTTGGCAAAAGACCATTGGCGCTCCACCGTGCGTTCGCCGATGTCCAGGAGTTGCGCAATTTCCTGATTGGTGAGCCCGCCGAAAAATTTCAGGGTGACAATGCGCGCCTTTTCCGCATCCTCCACCCGCAACTGTTCGAGCGCCTCATCAATCAGCAGCACCTTGTCGTCCGGTGGCATGGCGGCCAGATCAAGATCTTCGATGTTAAGCCGGGCGAGTCCGCCGCCATGTCTGACCGCTAATTTGCGACGGGAACGTTCCACCAGTATCCGGCGCATGGCCTCGGCGGCGGTCCCTAAAAAATGCGCGCGACTTTGCCAGGATTGTTCGTTATCCTTGGCAAGCCGCAACCATGCCTCATGGACCAGTTCCGTGGGTTGTAACGTTTGGCCCTCTGATTCCCGGCCCATTTTAGCGGCCGCCAGACGCCGCAGCTCCTGATAAACCAGCGGCAGCAAATCCTCAGAAGCCTGCTTTTCGCCCCGGCCGATCGCTTGTAAAACCAAGGTGATTTCGTTCATGGCCGGAAAACGTGTTCGTTCATGGGCATCGCAAGATTAACCTTGCCGTCATGGAATTTCAACACTCCAAAGGGATGTTTTGACCTGATACAAAACCGCGGCCGTTGAATTCGCATATATTTGCGTCAATAAAAATGGACTCAAAGTGGCGGGTTTCACGGTGAAATTTCGCTATCATAATTAGAACCATGTTTTCAGATGTGAAATACCTCCTGCAAGGGAGAGCGCTACAGTTGGCTTTTCGCCCAGTGAGATAGAAACCTTGATTGCTAGAACATACCCCTAATAACCCCTAATAATGAAGCATCAAACCGGAAATCGGTATCATTGCCAAGCCTTTACGCTGATTGAATTGCTGGTGGTCATTGCAATTATTGCCATTCTGGCGTCGCTGTTGCTCCCAGCATTGACCGGCGCCAAACGCAGGGCCGAACAAATTGGGTGCTTGAGCAACCTCAAACAATTTGCCGTCTCCGACATAATGTATTCCAATGATTATGATGGAGTCATGATGCAACCGGGTAATACAGCGGAGTACGGGCCGAAGGGCGAATGGATGGCCTGCTTGCTTACTTATTACTCCAAGGCAGTTAACATGATGGTTTGCCCGACGGCTAAAGACAAGGTGCCCCCCAACGAGCTCAAACCCACTGGCACAGTGCAGAACTGGGGTGTTGGAGCGGGCGGAAACGCCGGAACCACCACCCATTGCTATACTTCATCTCTGACCGTCGTCTCACCTGTGGGGAGGAATATTGATTGTAGCTATACCTATAACGGTTGGTTTTATGCGTCCAGTTATGTGGATCAAAGAGATCAAGAGGGAGGAAATGTGCAAGACCCGGGATGGGTTTATGGAAAGGAATCCATGGTCAGATATTCAGCTCAAACCCCTTTGTTTTCAGATGGTAATTGGATAGATGCAGTGCCTGCGGAACAGGACAGTCCAGCCGCCAATCTCTATACCGGTTGTGACCCTTCTGTTTCAGGGATAAAAAGGCAAATGGGACGAGTAACCTTGCAACGGCACGCATACATCGCTGGAAGCGCATCACGAAATTACAAAGCGTCATGGGTGCAATCACCGCCGAGAGGCGGGATCTGTTTGGCGCTGGTGGACGGCCATGCTGAATTCACACCACTGGGCGGTCTTTACTCGTACGCCTGGCATCGAAATTGGGGGCAGAAACTTACGGTTCTCCCTGGAACACCTCAATAAGTAAAACAAATCCACAGCCGAATTTGCTTATGAATCACTTATACAGGCTTTTCGTGCTTTCAATCGGATTGGAGCTTTGCACCGGCTTGCAGGCTCAACCCATCCCGGACAGCGCAGCGGCAACCATCCTCACGCCTCCCGCGCCCGCCACGCCACGCATCAACGGCCCGAAAATTTTTGGCGCGCGGCCCGGTTCGCCGTTCCTCTATTCCATCCCGGCGACCGGCGACCGCCCCATGAAGTTTTCCGCCGATGGTTTGCCGCGCGGTTTGCAACTGGATGCGGATACGGGGCGCATCATGGGATCATTGAAGAAACAAGGCGCCTACCAGGTTGTGCTTCATGCCGTCAATTCCCTCGGCCACGCGGATCGCCCTTTCAAGATTGTCGTTGGCGACGAGATTGGATTGACGCCCGCCATGGGATGGAACAATTACAACCTGACGGGCGCCCACATTGATCAAAAGACTGTGCTTGCGCAGGCTCATGCGATGGTGGATTCGGGTTTGGCACAGCACGGATGGGTTTATTGCAACACGGACGACGGTTGGCAGGGATTGCGCGGCGGCCACTTCAACGCCATCCAGCCCGACAGCAAGGATTTTCCCGACATCGCCGCCATGGTGAAGGAAATCCACGGCCTTGGCCTCAAGGCCGGGATCTATTCCTCGCCGTGGGTGACCACATACGATCGCCATATTGGCGGCACATCCGAAAATGCCAGGGGGGATTGGAGCCGCGATTACGCCAAAACCAACAGCCATGACCACAGTCAGAAATTTCCTTTTGCCATCGGAAAATATCATTTTGCGAAGCAGGATGCCCGGCAGTTTGCCACGTGGGGATTTGATTATCTCAAGTACGACTGGGCGCCGATTCATCTGGACGCCACCAAGGAAATGTTCGACGCATTGCAAACGACCCACCGTGATTTGGTTTTCAGCCTTTCCAACAACGGCACTTATACACTTTTGAATGAGATTGGCCAGGTTTCCGCATGTGCAAACTCCTGGCGGGTGACGGACGATGTGCATGATAACTGGAAGAATGTTACCAACAGCGCTTTTAGCCAGGACGCCTGGGCTCCTTCTTCGCGCCCTGGTCATTTCAACGATCCCGACATGCTGGTGATCGGAACCCTTGGCTGGGGTCGCCCGCATCCCACGCATCTGAAACCGGATGAGCAATACACCCAAATCAGCATGTGGTGCCTGCTATCGGCCCCGTTGCTTCTCGGCTGCGATTTGCAGAAGCTTGATCCGTTCACCTATGGTCTGGTTTCCAACGATGAAGTTCTGGACGTGGATCAAGACAGCTTGGGGAAGCAGGCCTCCTGCGTTGCCGAAAATGGCGACATCAGGGTCTATGCAAAACCCTTGGACGATGGCCGTTGGGCTGTCGGCTTGTTCAATCGCGGGCCTGTTTCTGCCAATGCCAGTTTTCGGTGGGCTGACCTCAAACTTACCGGCAAACAAGCCGTGCGTGACCTGTGGCGTCAGAAGGACCTGGGCATTTTTGACGATGGCTTCCAAGTTTCAGTGGCGTCTCACGGGGTCGTTTTGATTGGCGTCTCACCGGGTGATGCAGCCAATGAAAACCATGCCCAGCAGGTTTCAATGTGAAATTTCAAATTCATAACATGGAGAATTTATTTTGGAACTAACCCAGAACCAGTCACCGTGCATTGACGTCGCCATCGTGGAAGACGATACCAAGGTCTTGAGCCACTTGGCCTCGCTGATCGGTTCCACCGAGGGATTCGACTGTGTGGGGCGGTACAGAACTGGGGAGCGCGCTTTGGAAGGGATCCCTCATAGTCTTCCGGACGTGGTTCTGATGGACATTCAATTGCCTGGCATGGACGGCGTGGAATGTGCGCGCCGTCTCAAGAATCGGCTTCCGGATGTTTTGATCGTGATGCTGACTGAGTTTGAAAATACCAGTGCCATCATCGGTGCATTTTCAGCCGGAGCCTGTGGTTGCCTGCTCAAGCGCGAATCACCCGCAAAAATCTTTGAAGCCCTCCGTGGCGCATATAATGGCGGCTCACCCATGACGGGCACCATCGCTCGCCGGGTGGTGTCCGTTTTTCATGAGACGATGAGCGCAAGATGCAAATCCGCCCGCCTTTCAAGACGGGAACATCAGGTGATGGAGCGCCTGGCGCAGGGTTTCACTTATCACGAGATTGCCGCAGGTCTCGCACTCAGTTACTCCACGGTTCACACTCATATCCGGCACATTTACAAGAAGCTTCAGGTCAATTCCCGAACGGAGGCTGTAGTTTTGTATTTGCAGGGGCGTGCCCAACCAGAATCGGCGCGTCCCAAACCGCGTCTGCGAGCAAATCAATTGATTGGCAATTGGAGTGGACGTGGTGCGAACTGAATTGCGAACAAAATAATTTACGGAAACCCCCAAACAAAACCCACTATGAACCCCATGAAAAACGTCGCTAAGAAATTCATTCGTGGCGCTGGTGGCATTGCCTGCCTGGCCATGCTTCTCGCGCTGACTGCCCAAGGCCAAGACACCTGGGTGGGCAACACCAGCGCCAACTGGGCCGACAGCAACTGGACCGGCCACAATCCGCCTTTGACTGGTGACGGTTTGATTTTCGATGTCGCTGGCACGGCAGGGAGCAGTTTGACTGACAACCTCACCACGGGCGCCGGAGCGTGGACTTTTACGAACATCACCTTCACCGCGAATGCGCCCGCTTACACCGTCACGCCGGGCGCGGGCGCGGGTTTCACCCTTGGCACGACCACGCCAGCCACCGTGATTGCTCAAAATGGCGGCAATCTTCAAGTCATTCACGACCCCATCACGCTGGCCAATGCCAGTCAAACCATTTCGCTGACCGCCGGTAACTTGACGCTGGGCGGCTTGCCGACCAGCGGTCAGATTTCGGGGGCGGGCGGCCTGACACTGATCGGCAGCGTGAATGTGTTGACCCTGACCACCAACAGTGCCGGGTTGGAGGCCTACACCGGCGCGACCGTTGTGAACAGCGGCGAACTTGATCTGAACTTTGCCAATTTAAGTCTTGGTGGCATTTATACCAGCAGCAGCCTGACGATCAACAATGGTGGCACGGTCAACGTTCTTTCAGACAACTCGCTCGCCGGCTTTGGCAGCCCGGTGGGCAGCCTGCCGGTGACGATTAACCTGGGCGGCACGCTGATGCAGGGAGCCACCGCTTCCGGCTCGCATATCCGCGGACTGCTGACGCTTAATGGCGGTACGTTGGCGGCCGGCGGCGCGGGCACGGCGACATTTGGCAACTGGCATCTCGACGACGGGGTTGTTGTCAATGGCGGTGTCAACCAATCCGTGATCAGTTCCGGCAGGGTAATTCCGTTCCAAACCGGCGGCACGGTGTTCAACGTCGCCAGCGGCGGCACCGCCAGCGGAATTGATTTGGACGTCACCGGCGATCTTTACAACGGAACAACCGATCATGACACCGGCATCATCAAAACCGGCAACGGCACCATGGCGCTGGAAAGTGTCAACACCTACATCGGCGCGACGACCGTCAGCAACGGCATCTTGGTGATCAACGGCACGTTGGGTGTTGGCAGCAGCTACGCCGGGAGAATCACCAATTTTGCCTCTTTTGTTTACAACGGCTTTTCCGCACAAACCCTGTCGGGAGTTATTTCTGGACCCAGTTCGTTGGTTCAAAGCAACGGTCTTCTGACACTTTCAGCCACAAACACATACATTGGCAGTACCGTCATCGCCGGCGGCACAATGTCATTGACCGGCGGCGGCTCGCTGGCGAGTTCCAACATCATGGTTGGCAGCGGAACCACTTTTGACGTGTCGGCAGTCAACTTTGCGCTGGGCAGCGGCCAAACCTTGAGTGGCAGCGGCACAGTGAATGGGTCGGTCAGCGGTGGCGCCGGGTCGAGAATTGATCCAGGGATTCACGGGGCTGGCGCTGCTGTTGGCACTTTGACGATTAATAACAATCTCACACTTGGTGTCGGTGCCTCGGCCGCTTTTGATCTTGGTACCACGTTCAACGGGCCTAACGATCAGATCAACGTGGGAGGCATTCTGACCAACGATTTTGATGTCGTTCACATCAGTGCGCCCACCACCTCATCCTTGCTCGATGCCTCCGGCAATGACTATGTCCTGATCACTGCCAGTGGCGGTGTGTCCGGCGGTATTTCCGGGACTCCGGTGTGGGACGTGGCTCCGGCCAATTCCACCAATTTCGTCGTGCTGGTGTCCGGCAACAACGTGGTCCTTCATTATTTGGCCAGTGGCGTTCCCACCCCTCCGTCCGGCGTTGCCTCGGCGAGCCCGTCCACTCTCAACCACGGCCAGAGCACAATTGTCAGCGCCACGGTGACCAATGGAACCTTCCCGATCAGCACGGTGGTTTTGGATGCCAGCGCGATCGGGGGATCGTCTTCAATTTCCTTGGTGCGCTCAAACTCAACCAGCGTTTACACCAACTCCGTTGTCGTTGGCCTCGGCGCCAGCCTTGGTTCCCAAACCTTGGTCGTCGTCGTCACCGACAACCAGGGCCATGCTTCCTTGCCGATAACAGCCTCGGTGTCGATTGCGGCTGCGGGTGAGGTTTGGAACGGGCTTGGCGCCAATGACAATTGGAGCACCAGTCTGAATTGGTCCAGCGGGCTTGCCCCCGGATATGCCGGTGACAACATTACGTTTGCCGGCGCGACCCGCCTGACGCCGAACGTGGACACAAATTACAGCGTGACGGCACTGACCTTCAACAATACCGCGGGAAGCTTCACTATTGGCACTGCGAATGCCAGCACCTTGACGCTGAGTGGTGGTGGCGTGACCAATAATTCCGCCAACGCGCAAACATTGAACGTTCCGATCTCCCTGAGCGCGCCGGCATCACTGAACGCAGCCGCTGGCAGTCTTGTCGTCAATCAAAACATCACCAATGGCACAAGTCTCCTGACCATTACCGCCACCAACAATGTGAACATCAGCGGAGCAATTAATGGCACCACCGGCGGGTTGACCAAGAATCCCGGCACTGGAACCCTGGCGCTTTCCGGCGCGAACACCTATGGCGGCGCAACCACGATCAGCGGCGGCACGTTGTCTCTAACGGGTAGCGGCGCGCTTACACCGGCCGGCGATGGCACGGGTGCGTCCAGGATTCTGGTTGGGAATGTGGCGGGAGTTCCGGCGGCGCTCTATCAATCCGGCGGCACCATCGCAACCAGCGCGGGCACCGGCGGCAATTTGCAGATTGCCAGCGCGCTCGGCGCTTGGGGCTATTACAACTTGTCCGGCGGTCTCCTCATGATTTCCAACACGGCCGCCAATGGGGCGGAGATCAACGTCGGCGGCACCAGCGCCACCGCCGGAGCCGGAACACTGGCGCAGTTCGACATGAGCGGCGGAACAGTGCTGGTGGGCGTGGTCGGCACCACGAAAGCCTACTTCCAAGCTTCCCGCGGCGGGGTGGGGGTATATTCCGTGGTGAATCTTTCCGGTGGCAGCCTGATCGTTAACACCAATATTACGGATGACAATGGCGCCGGTTATTCCGCCAACTGGTCAACTGCGGCTGGTTCAAGCACCAATGTGACCACCATCAGCGGCACGGCCACCCTCCTGTCGCCAACCGTTTCCACCAAACTCAACCAGAGAAATAATGCCACCAGCGCCAACATCGGCATCCTGAACCTCAACGGCGGGTTGTTGCAGACCTTCGGTTTTTATGCGGCAGGAAATGCCTCGGCCACCATCAACTTCAATGGCGGCACGTTGATGGCGGGATTTACCAATGCGGCGGAGTCGTTTACCAACGCGGCAAGTTTCCTTGGCAACGTCGGTTCCGTTTATGATTACAACGGCGGTGCCTTCATCAATGACAACGGCTATGCCATCGCGATCAAGCAGCCTGTTTTGGCGCCAACCGGCAACGGCGTGACTTCCATTCCGGTCGCCACCGGCGGCGCGGGCTATGTCATGCCGCCATTGATTATGATCACCGGCGGCAACGGCAGTGGCGCCACCGCCTACGCGCAGGTTAATCCAGTGACGGGTGCCGTGACCAATATTGTGGTCACTTGTGCGGGTAGAAACTACACCACCGCGCCCACGGTGACGCTCCTCGGCGGCGGCGCGACCACCGCCGCGACGCTCGGCGCCGCGACGCTCGGCGCCAACACGAGTGGCGGCCTGGCCAAGAGCGGAAGCGGCTCTCTGTACCTGGCCGGCGCCAACACCTACACCGGCACCACCACGGTCAGCAACGGCACGCTGTTGGTGAACTCGACACAGCCGAATACCGCTCCCGTGGTTGTGAAGGACGGCGCCACGCTGGGCGTGATTGCTTCCGGCTCAGGCCAATTCTCGCCGTCTTCGCTGACGGTGGGCAACAGCACCGGTGCCAGCCTCGCCTTTGTGGTCAATAGCACCACCCAGGCGCCATTGACACCGGCGGCGTTCTCGCACACCGGCAATTACACCATCAATATTCTCGCCGGCAGTTTGGTGGCGGGAAACAGCTATCCATTGCTGACGCTCGGCTCCACGCCCAGTGGTTACACGTTGGGCACATTGCCTCTTGGAGTGAGTGCCAATCTGTCCACGACCGGCAACACACTTTATCTGAACGTCACCGCGGTGGCGGGCACGCTGTGGACCGGTTCGGTTAGCGGCATTTGGGACATCGCCACCACGCTGAATTGGACGAATAGCGGCGTGGCGAGCACCTACACTGACGGCAGTCCTGTGCAATTTGATGACACGGCGTCCGTCTTCTTGGTTGCTGGTAGCGTTTCGACCACGGTGTCACCGTCGGATGTCCTCGTCACCAACAACGTCAACAACTATAACATCTCGAACAACCTCGTGATTGCGGGTCTGGGCGGCCTCACCAAGAATGGTTCCGGCGCACTGACCATCGGGCCGGGTGCGTTCAATGGGCCTTACACCTACGCCGGGCCGACGGTTGTGAACGGCGGCACGCTTAACCTGAACTTCGGGAACTTTCCCAACAGCGGCATCTACGCCAGCAGCGGATTGTTCATCAATTCCAATGCCACGGTGGTGACGATGATAAACAACTCGCTTTGCGGCTCGGCCAGTCCACTGGGCAGTTTGCCGGTGACCATCAACGCCGGTGGTACGCTCACTGCTGCCGTCGGACAAGATTCTTCCCACATAAGGGGGTTATTGACGCTTATCGGCGGCACGCTCGGCGACCTCGGAGTCGGCAATCAGGGCGCAAACGGCACTTGGGATATCGATTCTGGAGTGGTTGCTAACGGTGGGCAGTTCACTTCCACCATGAGCGCCAACGATATGATTCCCGACCAGATCGGCGGAACCGTTTTCAAAGTCGCCAGCGGCGGCACGCCCAGTGGCATTGACTTGAATGTCACGGGTTCCATGATCAGAGGCACCGCGCTAGCCGATACCGGCATCATCAAGACCGGCAACGGTGTCATGGCCATTGCGGGCGTGACCAATAGCTACTCCGGCCCCACAACCATCAGCAACGGCCTGTTGACCATCAACGGCGGCAGTTCGCTGGGCGCTGGCGCGGTTTATGCCGGCGCCATCAGCAACTTTGCGGCGTTCGCATACAACAGCACCCACGCGCAGTTTTTGTCGGGTGTCATTTCCGGCAGCGGCGTGCTGAGCATCAGCAATGCCTCGGCACTGGTCGTCCTTACCAACGTGAATACTTATACCGGCCCGACCATCGTCGCCGCCGGAACGCTGGCGCTGACCAACACCGCATCCATTGCCGCCAGCACCAGCATTCAGGTGAACTCCGGCGCAATACTCGATGTTTCATCGGCGACTTCGCGCGCGTTGGCCCTGGCTGCCGGACAGACGTTGGACGGCAACGGTTTGATCACGGGCAGTGTGACCAACCTGCTGGGCGGGACGATCGAACCCGGCACACCGGCAGTGGCCGGCGTGCTGACCGTCACGAACATTGTTACCCTGGGCGGCAGCGGCAACACCCTCATGGTGCTCAACAGCGGCGGCAGCAGTTCCAAACTGATCGCCACCAACATCAACTACGGCGGTACGCTGACATTGAACAACGTCGGCCCCGCCTACGCTGCGGGAAACAGCTTCACGCTGTTTCAAGCCGTGAATTACAGCGGAACGTTCACCAGCCTCGTGCCTGCGACGCCGGGCGCGGGACTGGGATGGGACACCAGCGCCTTGAATACCAGTGGCGTCTTGAGTGTGGTGACTGCGTCCGCGCCAATATCGGCCTTGAAGTTCACCAGCCGCCCGGTGATTTCGGGCACGACGTTGACCTTCTCGGCAACGAACACCGGTGCGGGCAGCATTTATCTGCTCACCAGCACCAATATTGCGAATCAACTCAACACCTGGACGCCCATTTGGACCAATGTGCTGGGTGGCAGCAGCAGTTTCACGACGAACCTGCTTAACGCGGTGAATCCGGCCTACTCTCAGGATTTCTACATCTTGAGCACGACCAATAATCACTGACCTTAAGCAATGTGGTTTTGACACGCCCGGCCTTGTTTAGCGGCAAGGCCGGGCTTTTTGCAGCAGGGCGCAGGTTTCGTAGTAATTTGTATATTTTTATGAAGCAAATGCAGTTTCCGTTTTCTGTCTTTCAGCTGGCAAAATGTCTCCGCCCCTGTTGGCTGGCGATGTTGCTGTCCTTGACCTTCGCCGGAGCATCACACGCGCAATATCCGTGGAATGATTTTCCCGGCAATCCGCCAACCACTCCGCGCTGGGCCTTCGAGCCGTGGGTATGGAACGGAGTTACGTTCAATACGTTTGGCGCGACGAATCTCGTCGGCAGTTATTTGTCGAACAACATTCCCGTCGGCGCGGTCATCATTGACGATCCGTGGTTCACCTCTTATTGCGATTTCACCTGGAACACCGGCCAATACGCCGACCCGGCCGGTATGGTTCAAAATTTGCGCGCGCAGGGCGTGCGGGTGATCTGCTGGATGGTCGGCATGGTGAACAACACTTCGCCGCGCAACCCGCCGCCGCTCTCGCAAAACCCCGGCTACCCGTATGCCGTGGCAAACAATCTCGCCATTAACAACAACGCCAACTACTCTTGGTGGCAAGGCTCGGGCCTCGGCGTGGATTTTTCCAATCCCACCGCCGTCAACTGGTTCATGTCCGCCGCCACGAACTTGATTAACATGGGCGTCAGCGGGTTCAAGGTGGATCAAAACGACACCTACGCGTCCGATCCCGTCGTGACGTCGCCCGGCTCCATTTTCGGCGTCACGAATATGCCGCGCGGGCAATACTCGGAATTTTATTATGGCGCTGTGACCGACTGGGTCCGCGCCCAAACCAACGACTTTATCACATTCTCCCGTCCCGCTTCCGACCAGCGCACCACCGGCAGCAATCTGGGCTACGAAGGCCCGCCATCCCGGACGATGACAAGCTGGTGCGGCGACTATCCTGGGGACTTTAACGGGATGGTGAAACAGTTGACCAATGTCTATAACTCCGCCATCGCCGGTTATTCCTCGGTCGGTTTTGAAATCGGCGGATTTCAGACGCCGCAGCCCACGCATGATTCGTTGCTGCGCCAGGTGGAATTATCCTCGCTGTTGCCAGTCATGGAAAATGGCGGCGCACCCGGCGGCGAAACCACGCACCAGCCGTGGTATTGGGATACCCACGGATTTACGGACACCATCAGCACCTATCGCTACTACGCCACGCTGCACCACAATCTCGTGCCGTTCAATTTTCACCTCAGCGTCAACTCCAGTCTGACCGGCCAGCCGGCGGTCACCCAGGTCAGCCTGACAAAATACTGGCACATCCTTGGCAATTCACTTTTGACCTGGGCCGTCACCTCGGCAAGCACCGGTTCCACCAACGCGCTGACGCTGAATTTTCCAAATCCCGGCAGCCTGTGGATTGATTGGTGGACCAACTCACACACCATTTACGGCGGTTTGACTTCCAATCTGACTTACAATATTGACTATGCCCCGATTTATGTCCGCGCCGGTTCCATCATTCCGGTCAATGTGGACAGCAGTGTCTCCGGCCTGGGCGACGTCACTTCTTCCAACATGGACACCGTGCTGATGTATCCCTACGGAACCAACCAGTTCGTCTATCATCGTCCGCTGGGCGAGGCCGTCGCCTACGAAGACGTGACGCTGGGCGTGACTGAAGGCAGCAACGGCCTGGTGCAAGTCAGTTCGCCCGCGTCGCGGTCGTGGATTCTCAAAATCGTTTCCTTCGCGGCACCGACAAACGTCACCGGCGCGGATTCCTGGAGTTACAGCAGCGCCAGCAATCTTCTGACGCTCGTCAAAACCGGCGCGGTGTTCAACGTCACGGTCAAACCATTATCCGGCTATCTCACCGTGACGCCACCGCCACCGGTGATTCCCACCAACGGCAACACCACCTGGATCGGTGGTGGTGCGAATGCCAACTGGCAGACGACGAACAATTGGACGGGGCAGAACAATCCTGTCATCGCGGGCGACACACTATTGTTTGATGGCGCAGCGCGGCTGAACAACACGAATGATTTTGCCGCGCTCACTTCGTTTGCCGGTCTGACATTCAACGCCTCGGCCGGCGCGTTCACGCTTTCTGGTAACTCAGTTGATCTGGCCGGCGGCATCACTGACAATTCCGCCTCGCTGGAAACCATCAATCTGCCGGTGCAATTCGACACCGGACAAATCATTGCCGTCACCAACCCGACGGGAACACTGGCTATCGGCGGCGTCATTTCTGGCGCGATTGGTTTGACCAAGACTGGCCCCGGCACGCTGGTGTATTCCGGGGCGAACTCTTATAGCGGCGCAACCACGGTGGCGGGTGGCGCGATTTCCCTGGCGAATGGCGGCGCCTTGACGCCTGCGGGAAATGGCACCGGTTCGGCGAGAGTTATCATCGGCAGCGCCTCCGGTTCAGCCGCGGCGTTTTATCAATCCGGTGGCACCTTCACCAGCAGCGCAGGCGGCGGAGGCAACGTCCAGGTCGGTGGCGCAACCGGCGCTTACGGCTATTACAACCTGTCCGGCGGCAACCTCACCATTGCCAACACGACCGGGAACGGCGCGGAAATGAACGTCGGCGGCACCAGCGGCGGTCCCGGCACCTTCGCCCAGTTCGATATGAGCGGCGGGACGGTGACTATAGGTCAGACTGCCAATCAGGATGCCTATTTCATGCCTTGCCGCGGCACCGGTGAATCGGCCGTGATGAATCTTACCGGCGGCAGCCTGACCATTTTCAACGGCACCAAAGAGGACAATGGCAGCGGTTATTCCGGAAACTGGAATACGCCGGATACCAACGTTACCACCATCGGTGGCACGGCATTGCTTCAGTCGTTGAGTGCGTCGGTCAAGTTGAACCAGAGAAACAACGCGGCCAACGTAAGCGTCATGAATCTGAACGGTGGGACGTTCCAGGCGATGGGTTTCTACGCCAGTGGAAACGCGGCGGCCGTGGTCAATTTCAACGGCGGCACGTTGATGGCTGGCACCAACGCCAACGGCAATTTCCTGGGCAATGTCGCTTCCGTCTTTGATTACAGCAATGGCGCGACCATCAACGACAACGGAAACGCCATTACAATCAATCAGCCGATTTCGGCCGTCACCGGCAATGGCGTTGCCACAATTCCCGTCGCGACCGGTGGTGCGGGTTATGTCATGCCGCCACAAGCCGCGATCTCCGACAGCACCGGCACCGGCGCGACAGCTTATGCGACCGTCTCCGGTGGACAGGTCACTGGCATCGTCGTCACCTGTCCGGGCAGAAATTACACTGCGCCAACGGTCACGCTGGCCGGCGGCGGCTTCACCACGGCCGCAACTCTCAGTCCGGCGACCGTCTTGGCGAACGCCAGCGGCGGCCTGGCCAAGCAGGGCAGCGGCACGTTGACCTTGACCGGCGCCTGCACCTACACCGGCACCACGCTCATCAGCGCCGGCACGCTGGCGCTGACGAACAATGGTTCAATCACCAGCAGCACAAATGTCAATGTCGCCTTCGGCGCAATTCTGGATGTTTCCAAAACCACCTCAGGCGCGCTCACTTTGACGAGCGGCCAGACTCTCACCGGCAGTGGCGCGGTCAATGGCAACGTGACCAATCTGCCTGGCTCAATACTTGCGCCGGGCGGCCCATCCACGGCGGGAACTTTGACGGTGACGAACGTCGTCACCCTCGGCGGCAACACCATCATGCTGCTGAACAATGCTGGCAGCAGTTCCAAGCTGGTCGCCACCAACATCAACTATGGCGGCACGCTGATCGTGAGCAACATTGGACCGGCCTATGCCGCAGGCAACAGCTTCACGCTGTTCCAGGCGGTCGGTTACAGCGGCGCATTTGCCAATCTTTCCCCGGCCACCCCGGGCCCGGGGATGTCCTGGAATACCAACGCCTTGATCACCAGCGGTGTTTTGAGTGTGGCGGCGGCTCCGTTATCATGGCTGAAATTCACCGCCAGTCCGGTGGTTTCCGGAGCGAACCTGGTGATTTCGGCAACGAACACGGGGTCGGGAACGGTTTATATGTACACCAGTACGAATGTGGCGAACCCGCTTGATACTTGGACGCCAATCTGGACCAACGTGCTGATTGGCAATGGAAATTTCACCACCAATCTGGTTAATGCAGTCAACCCGATGCTGAATCAGCAGTTCTACATTCTTGGCAACACCAACCATTGATTCAGCCAGTCCATGGAAAATGGCGTCCCCAATTTACAAGACCAGGCCGGGTGTGGCATTGCAGGAGCGATGTGATGCCGTTTGGCATGAACCGTCAAACTGCATGCCGTGGAACCGAAACAAACCAGTAGATTGTACAATCTGACCTCCGGCCCGAACAATGAAGTCACGTCAGAAGCACCCTGTCATGAAAAATTTCCGGTTTCTCGCCAGCGTGCTGGGATTGATTGCAACCGGATTCGCTTTCGGGCAGGCCACGGCAACAAATGCCGCTTACGGCCCGGCAACACATTCCTTCGTCTGCACTGATTACACGCAAGGCAAGGTGTTCATGAATGGCGAACTGGCTCGGCCACAAACTATTTGGCACCACGGCGGACTTGATCGAAGTCACCCCGGACAAGCGGGTGGATTGGAAAGTTTTTGGCGGTGACAGAATCAGGACGATTTCGAGCGCGCTGATCCTGGACGGCCTGGCGTTCCAAAACGGCGCGCCCCTGGCACTGCATTGAGAGATTGATGTTTTCCGCCAACCCTATTTTGCCAAAAACTCCTCATACCGGCCGAAAAAAAGAACCCGGCCTGATAAAATATGGTGCCTTCAACTCATAATGAACACCAGTAAAATAAGGCGCAGTTTAATTTTAACTTTGATTAAACCAACGAAAGGCTGCCATGCCTGCTGAAAAGGGTCCATTTCTGGTTTGCCGGAAGCGCGGCAAGATCGTCGGCCTGAACCGGCGATGGCGCTGGTTCAAGTGGGTGCTCCCGCTGGCCAGCGTGCCGGCGCTGGCCTGGTTTCTGATCCGCGTCATTCCGAAGCCCAGCCGCGCGAGCTATCCCTGCCAGCGCGTGGCCGCACCGATTGCGCTTGGCGGGTTGACTTATTTTTTGAGCCTGTTCGGCGTGGTTTCGGCATTCCGCCATTCCCAAAAATTTCTCCGGCAAAAGCGTCATGTCGTGGCCGCGGTCTGCCTGGCAATTGCGTTTGTCAGCGCGGTGGTGGTGGTCCGGCAGAACGAATCGCCGGCACAGGCAGCCATTGAAAACACCGGAACTTTTGTCACTCCGGCTGACGGCCTGACCAACCCCATCGGCACCGCCCGCGGAATTTATCCAGGCCGGGTCGCCTGGAGCTATGACACGAACGCCTGCAATTGGGACGGCACCACGAAATATTGGTGGTCCAGCCAATTCAACGACCAGGCAAAAATTACGGCGCTGATGAACAATGTGATTTGCTCCGTGACCGGCCAGTCGTCGGTGAGCAACGCGTGGGATGTTTTGTTCCGCTGCAAGAACGGCGGACCAACGGCGCCCTCGTATGTCAGGGGCCAGTCCATCGCCATCAAGATTAATGAGAACAACGGCGGCAATGGCACGATGATTGACGCGTCGCCGCAGTCGGTCTATGCGTTGCTCGACGGCCTCGTCAACCAGTTCGGCGCGAGCCAGACGGATATTACGTTGTGCGACCCGGCCCGGACGGGCAAAAGCGCGGCGGTTCAGGCTTATTGCCTGACGGCGTTTCCGAACGTCAATTACAACAACAACGTGGGAACGTTTACAGCCAACGCCTTCGCTTACTCCGTCTCCGGCCCGACCGAAACTTCCCTGGCCACGACCATTGTCAACACGAAGTATCTCATCACGATGGCCCTTTTGAAGCGTCATTCCAGGCCCTACGCGACCTGGGGCGACGGCACTTTTGATGATGGCAATTCTCCGGTCACGATGATTTTCAAGAGCGACTGGGGAATCATCGGCGCCAACCGCTCCAGCCAGCATGAATTGCTGCATACCTGGATGAATCCGATCGCCAGCTACGACCTGCTGGTTGACATCTATGGCAGCACAAACATCAGCGGGAAAACGGTTCTGACCATCCTTGACGGCCTCTACTCTGGAAGTTTGTGGAATAGCGGTCCCTATAAATGGAACATGGCGCCGTTCAACGGCCACTGGCCGTCCAGCTTTTTTGCCTCGCAGGATCCGGTCGCCCTCGAATCGGTGGGGTTGGATTTTATCTGGGCGGAAATGGGGCTGGTCGCCAACGCCGACCGTCATCTTCGCGAAGCCGCGCTGGCCAACAACCCGCCGTCGGGAACGGTATATAAACCGGATGGCGTGCGGCTGCAAAGTCTGGGCGTGCATGAACACTGGAATGATTCAACGAACAAATTGTTCAGCCGCAATCTCGGCACCGGCCTGGGCATCGAACTGGTCACCATTGCGCCGGGCGTGCCCTGTGTGAGCATTGCCGGGCTCGCCAGCGGTATGACGGTCAGCCCCGGAACCAATCTGCCGATTCAATCTCTCGTCCTCAACAACACCAATCCCGTCAGCCAGGTTGACTTTTATCAGGGAACGCAACTCCTCGGCACGTCCACCGCCACGCCGGGCAGCATCATTTGGAACAATGTGCCGGCAGGCAATTATGTTTTGAAGGCGGTGGCGACGGATTCATCGGGGCTGTCGGTGACTTCCAACCCGGTGAACATTTCCGTTTCCACGCCGCCAGCACCGATCACCTGGGACGCCAACACCGGCGTCACCGGCGCGCAGGATGGCGGCGGCGTTTGGGATCTTGCTACGCCCAACTGGTGGAACGGCACGGCCAATGTCACTTGGAACAGCGCCGTTGCACCCCCGATGACCACATTCGGAACGGCCAACGCCGTAGCCGGAACCGTCACCCTCGGCGCAGCCATCACGATCAGCAATCTCACTTTCAACGCCGCCGGCAGCGGCGATTACACCATCGCCGGTGGAGGTAATGCACTGACAATCGCCAACACGCCGGTGGTCAGCGTCGCCGCCAATTGTTCACCGACCATTTCGGCGTCTGTCGCCGGCGGCGGATTTTCCAAGACCGGCGCGGGCACGCTCACGTTGAGCGGGGCCAACACCGCCAGCGGCACATTCTCGATCAGCGGCGGCACGCTGGCGCTTGCAGGCGACAACAGCGGTTCGACCGCCGCCGCGTCTGTGGCATCGGGAACGGTGCTGCAACTGGCCAATGCCGACGGACTCAAGGGCGCGCTCACGTTGAACAGCGGTTCGACGCTCCAGCTCCGCGCCGACGCCAACACCACGTTCGCGCCCGCCAGCGTTGCCCTGGACAACGCCTCCGACGTGAATAATTTTGACGTGAGGCCGGCCGGCTCGGCGATCGGCAAAACGCTGACGCTTTCCGGTGCGCTGGCTTACAGCAGCAGTTCGGACCAGACCATCAATGTCACCGGCAGCGGCGGCTACACGCTCGGCCTGGGCGCCATCAGCGTGACGGCCACCAGCCACAACCCTTACCGCATGATGAACGTCAACGTCGTGCCGGGCCTCGGCGCGGTCATCGCGTCGTTCAAGGCCGGCAATTATGGCAATTACTTCAACCTGACCGGCGGCGGAAAAGTGACCGTCACCGGAAATCTGGCCAATACTTCCAACGGCAGCGTCGATTTGTTCGTGAACGGCGGCACGACGGCAACATTGCAGGGGCAATCCGTCAAGAGCGGTGCCGGCGACGCCTATCGTTATTATGTGCCAAATGGTACGCTCGTGGTGGACAACAACAGCGCGCTCATCAACAACACGACGGGAGCGGGATTGAACTCCAGCCAGTTTGTTCTCGGCGCGGCCACGAATATTTACGCGGGCGTCAGTGGCGTCAGCGCACCGGCGGCGGCTTTGGTCAAGGCGAACAACAGCTACAATTGCGCGGTCTATCTCGGCGACACGGATTATCCAAATGGCGGACTTACCCTCGCGGCGAACGTGACCAACTACGTCTCCGACGGCGACGCCGGTTTCGCGAACTCCGGCACGATGACGATCGGCGGTCAGAACACGAGCGGCATCAACACCTACGCCAACCCGATCATCCTGGGCTGGACAGCGAACAAGGGCAAGAGCGTGACCTTGGCGGCGGCGACCGGCGGCGATGTGGATTTTACCGGAACCATTTTGCAAAATGGAACCGACAGCACCGCCGGGGTCAAGGTGGGCGACGCCACGCACGGCGGCATCGTGAAGCTGACCGGCGCGAACACTTACGCCGGCGGAACGACGGTTGCGAACGGAACGTTGCTGGTCAACAACACGACCGGCAGCGGCACTGGATCGGGCGCGGTCACGGTCAATTCCGGTGGTGCGCTCGGCGGCGCCGGCATCATTAATGGAGCGGTCACAGTCAACAGCGGCGGCGCAATCACGCCGGGAACCGGAACCGCCGTCGGCACGCTCACAATCAACAACAACCTCACGCTGGCCGGCAACTTTTTTGTGAAAATCAACAAATCCCTGTCGCCATCGAATGACGTGGTGACGGTCAGCGGCATCCTGACCAACGCCGGCGCCGGTGTTTTGACGCTCACCAATTTCGGTCCGGCCTTCGCCGCGGGCGATTCATTTCAACTTTTCAACAAATCGTTGTCTAATGGCGGAGCGCTGACGTTTAATCCCGCCGCACCCGGAATGGGATTGCGGTGGGTCAACAATTTGTCCGTGGATGGCACTGTCGGCGTTGCCATGGTTGCCACGAATTCCGTCTGGCTGGCGCCAAGCTTCAATGGCAGCAATTTTTCCATATTCTGGCCGGCGGATCATACCGGCTGGCGCCTGCAGGCGCAGACCAACCCGCCCGGCTCGGGTCTGGGCAGCAATTGGACGGACGTGTGCGGCGCCGCTTCGACCAACCAGTGCATCATGCCGCTTGGCGCCGCCGACGGGTCCGTTTTTTATCGCCTGATTTATCCGTAGCTAATTAATCAAAAAAAAAGAGAAACATATGACCATTGAAAAAGGTTGGTTACTCGTTTGTGGCAAAACCGGCCGGGTTGTCGGGCTGAATCGCAACTGTCGCTGGGTCCGATGGTTTTTTCCCATCATCGGGCTGGCCGCGCTCGTCTGGTATCTCGTCCGGGTGATTCCAAAGCCGTCCCGCGCGGAATATCCGTGCCAGCGGGTCGGCGCACCCATCGCCTTGGGCAGCATCGCGTATTTTCTGAGCTTGTTCGGCGTGGTTTCCGCGTTCCGCCATACACGGAAATTTTTGTATCAGCACCGTTACGCCGCGGCGGCAATTTGCCTGATGATCGGGCTGGTGTGCTCGGCGGTGATCACGAACATGAACGAAACCAAAGCCTACGCCGAAAGCACCGGAACCTTCACTCCGTCCACGGGACCGAACCAGCCCGTGGGAACGGCGCGCGGAATTTTTCCGGGCCGCGTGGCCTGGAGCTACGATTTGAGCGCGTGCAGTTGGGACGGTGCTTCAAAGTATTGGTGGTCCAGCAATTTTAACGACCAGGTCAAGATCACGAAGATCATGAACAACGTCATCTGCTCGGTCGCGGGTCAGACGTCCGTCAGCAACGCTTGGGATGTTTTGTTCCGCTACAAAAACGGCGGGACGCCGTATGTGAAGGGCGAAAAAATCGCCATCAAGCTCAACTTGAACAACGGCGGGAACGGCGCCGCCATTGATGCCTCGCCCCAGTCGGTCTATGCGCTGCTGGACGGGCTGGTCAACCAGTTTGGCGCGAGCCAGGCGGACATCACCCTTTGCGATCCGGCACGCGAGAACAAATGTTCGGCCATTTCAAATTACTGCCACGGGGTGTTTCCCAACGTGGATTACGACAGCAACCTCGGCGGCTTCACGACCAACGCCTTTTCCTATTCCGCCCCTGGCCCGACCGAAACCTCCATGTCCACCACCATCGTCAAAACGAAATACCTCATCACGATGGCGGTCTTGAAACGGCATTGCACGCCTGCGGAAACGTATCACGATCCTTCGGATAAAACGGATTACGGCAACGCCTCTGTCACGATGATTTTCAAAAGCAACTGGGGCATCATCGGAAAAAATCGCGCCAGCCAGCACGCGCTGCTGCACGACTGGGATTATCCGATGGCCAGCTACAACCAACTCGTGGACATGTATGGCAGCACCAACATCAACGGCAAGACCGTCCTGAACATCATTGACGGCCTCTATTCCGGCGACCGCTGGAACAGCCGGCCGCACAAGTGGCAGCTTGCGCCGTTCAACGGCCACTGGCCGTCCAGCTTCTTCGCCTCACAGGATCCCGTCGCCGTCGAATCCGTCGGACTGGACTTCCTGCGGTCGGAAATGCCGCTGATCAAAAACGCCGACCGCCATCTTTACGAAGCCGCGCAGGCTGACAATCCGCCGTCGGGAACCATTTACAAGCCGGACGGCGTCCGCCTGCAAAGCCTCGGCGTGCATGAATACTGGAACAATGCCACCGACAAAAAATACAGCCGCAA
>CAZKTW010000013.1:0-28168 GCA_964555775.1 uncultured Bifidobacteriaceae bacterium
GCCGCCGCGGCCAGAGCCTGGTGGTGTGGGCCTTCAACGAAGGCCGTGGCGCCGCGCGCGAATGTGATCGATACCTGATGGGCACGACCGATTTGCCGTAAGGTTCCTCGCCCGCGGTGGCGGAAGAGGATGTCCGCAGGCCAGGTGAGGGTTGCAGGGTAAAACGAATCCGGAAGAATCACGCCACGCCTCGTGAAGAACCCGCGCAATTTTTCCACCGCGCGGTTCACCCGCTTCCTGGCTGCGTCTTCACTTGCGCCCAAGACGGTCCCGACCTCGCTCAAATCTTTGCCTTCGTAAAATCGGAGCAGGATGGCACGACGGTCTTTCTCGTTGAGTCCCGCAACCACCAAGGAGGGAGCAAAGACTGGCTATAAATTCCAAGCAGCGGACCAATTGGCCCCCTTGTCAGGTCTTGCGATTGCACCGGTGAATGGCCCTGACACAGCCGCCAAGGTCGCAATGGCGATCCGTCCAACACCGGGATTTGGCTTCCAAATCGTTCGACACAAAAATAGACATGCCTCCATGAATCTCGCCAACAATCCCCCTGCGGCATACCGTTCGCCCACTGCCCGCTAAAGCGACAAGTAGGTCGCGGGTTCGCGGAAGGCTTCGGCGATGTTGACATTATGCCAGTTCGGCAGGTCGTCCTTCATTTCCCAGTCCGCCGTGCAACGATGAGTCTTGTCCGCCAGGTCGAGGAGGAAGGAATCCCCCGTGTGATTGTAGAGCCAGTAAACGCTGTAAAGATTGTCGCCGCCGCGCATCTTCTGCCAGTAATGCGTCAGGAATTTGTCGTCGGGCACGGCCAATTGGTATTTGAAATACTCCGTCATCAGATCCATGACGCGATGGTCGTGTGTGTGTTCGTAATAAGTTTCCAGGGAGAACATCATGAGCATGTTCGCCCAGAAATCACGCGACCCATCGTCGTCAAACTTCTGTTCCGGACCGAAGTCGCCATCGGACCGCTGACTGGCGAACGCACCTTCAATCCACACCCGGCTTTCGGCAATCATTTTCGGGTCATCAAGAATGTAGGCGAGCTGAATGTAGCCACGCAGCCAATAGGGCAGTTCTTCCCAGCCGTATTTGCCTTGGCCATCCTTGCTCAACCAGGCGTTGTCGTCCTTTTGCAGCCAAACACTGATTTCACCCAGGTTTCCGGACAGACCGTCCCGCTGCCGCGCCAAGCAAATGCGCAGCCAGCCTTCCGGTTGCACGGAAGCAACGGGCAGCGGAAGGAAGCGGCTCGGCTCCAGTGGCGCACGATTGTCAACGTAAAAGCGATTTGTGCCGGATACGTCGGGGCGGTCAACGACGGTTACACCCGGTTGCGCTGCCCCCATCCCGGCCCAGACAGCCAGGACCGCAGTCAAGGTGATTCTGTGAAGGGAGGCGTTCGCGGAGGTTTTCATTTTTTTCAGCGGCCATCAGGATTTTTCCCATTAGCGGAAAACAGAACAGCTCCAGCCATAATCCCAGGTTGTTATTCCCCGACACTCAAGGGCCAAGCAACACCTGATAGAATCTTTGACTGGAATTTGTGGCCGCCACATCTGTGAATTGGAACGGAAGCGCCGCAGGATTGGTCGTTAGCAACCATGTCCAACCGGCGGCCAGATTGGTGGTGGCATATACCAGGTAGTCCGGTCCCGTGTCCCCGCTGACCTGCAAACTAAACTGGCCTCCACTAAAGAGCGGAAACCCAATGGCCGGTTGCGCCGGACGCAGCACGGTGACAGAAGAAATTTGCGTCGCACTCATGCTGGGCGTGCCATTGTCGGTAACCTGAACTGCAAGCGGGTAGGTTCCCCCGGATTGGGCAACGCCGGGACGCCACGTGAACAGACCGTTCGTTGAATTGACGGTCGCGCCCGACGGTGAGCTTTGCAGGCCGAACGTGAGTGTTTGCGCAGGCAGATCGGCATCGGTGGCAAGGTTGGTAATCAACAGCGTACGTCCGGCAAGGATGGTTGGATTGGAGATCGGCATCAGGCTGGGTGAATGGTTCATCAAGGTCGGAATTTCGGCGGCAGTGAACACGCAATCGAAGAGTTGCACATCATCAATTGTCCCCTGCAAAAAACCTCCCGCTACTCCGGTCTGCACGCTGCCGATGCGCAGGTTTGGCGGGGCCGCTCTCGATCCCGGCGGCCCGGGCCCGGCAGCTTCAAGGATGCCGTCAACGTAGAGGCTCATCTGGCCGCTGACCGAGTCGCGCGTAGCAGCGACGTGATGCCAAACGCCATCGTTGATGGCATTGGGCGACGTGATGGTCGTGTCCGGGTTGCCCACGCCAAATGCCGCGCTGCCGCCCACCAGACCGACGCCAAAATCATTGAATATACCGGCGACTTCGCCGTCCACCAACCCTTTGCCATTGTACCATTGGCCGCTGCCGCCAGTCGCGGTGGTCTTGAGCCAGCAGCCGATGGTGAAGCTGTTGCTGACCGAAAGCGGGATGGTAATGTAAGTGTTGGTGGTTCCGTCAAACTGCGCCGCCTGCGCGCCAAGCTTCCCCGGCACAAACTGCACGTTGCCAAAAATCGTTCCATCGATGCCTTGGGAACTGGCATCCAGCGCATTGTTCTCAAAGGGATACCAGGCACGCGGACCACCGGCGGGTGCCGTTGGAAATTCGCTCGCGACCAGGTGAGTGTAACTCGATAATGACTGGTTGCCATCCGAACAATAATCCCGCACGCCGAGCATACCGCTGGCAAAGGTGCTGTCCCGCAAATCCAAGACCGGCTGGTTGGTGTTGGTAACGAAGATGCGCAGCCGTGTACCTTGAGCCTGCACCTTGAGATGATAAAATGTGTTCGCCGCAAAGGCCATGGGCACGTTGGTGATCGCATTCCAACCATTGTTGGCGTAGCCGAACTGAAGTTGGGAATCGGCGGCATCAATGCCAACGAAATAACCACAGTAAGCGTCCGCGCCGATATCGGGCTTGCTGACCCGGAAAATCAAACCGGCATTGCCGACGGCGCCGACCGACACATCCGCTTCATAGGTGAAATTGGTGAAGGCGGTCGCCATCGCAAGCGCCTTGGCGCCATTCGCCGATGCCGGGACGGTGCTCAACGCGCCATTGCGCGCCAACCAGTTTCCGCCGAAGACCGTCCAACGCTGGCTCCAAGTCGGATCAAATTTCTCACTGAAGAAACCCACCGTTGGGGAGGGTGCGCCCAGACAAGGAAACCAGCTTATCCGCATGTGCTGCGAACCAAACGGCACCAGCGTGACGTTTTCCAATGGATTGGTCGAAGCGACCGGGCTGACCGGCGGTTCAAAGGCGTGGGTGCCGAGCCACCCAATCGTCCAGTCCGGCAATTGTCGCGCCCGGGCTATCAGTTCGACGGAAGGCTCCGCCGGATCGAACGGATTCGTTGGTGTCGCAAAATTGGTGAAGGTCAGTGAAGCGGCGGGATTGGTTGGATTCAATTGCAATGCGTAAGCCCACGGGGTCGTGGAGTGAACTTGAAATTCATCAAAGCCCAGCCCGAGCGGATCGGGCGTGCGGACCGTCCACTGTTCCCCGATCTTCAATGAATAGACCACCGGTCCGCGGTTAATGGCCACGGCCCGGCTTGGCCCGGCCAGGGTTTGAACGGGCATCGGCAGATTGACCACAACCTGATCGCCGTTGGTCCAGGTGCGTTGGACGCGAAAGAAAGACGCCGGTGTAATGCCGCTTTGAAGCTGACCGTTGACGGTGACGGTGGCGTTGCTGCACCAGCCGGGGATGCGCAAGACCAACGGGAAAGTGACCAGATTGCTCACCGAAACCTGCAGCCGCACCTGTTCTTCAAAAGGATAGCCGGTGTCCTCGGTGATTTGAACCTGCCGGCCGCCGCGCAGAGCGTTCACGACGGTTGGACCATAGGCGATCAACGCCAGCCCGCCATCCGTCGTCGCCGCCCATGAGTTCTGGACATACTTCGGCCAGCCCATGTGAAAATTATAGCGGCAGCACGGGAATCCGGAAAGCGGCCCGGGCAGCGTGGCATTGGCGTAATCCTGGTTGAAACCATGCCCGCCATAAACCGCGGTGACGTTGTTCGGCAGCGTATAATAATTGTGGGCTTTGATGTTGTTGGCGAGCGCAGCGGGCAACGCGTTAAACGAAATGGTTTCCAGACGGTCCGCCAACGCCGGGTTGCCCGTGATGCGGACATCCGTTTCGAGACTCAACATCGCCTCGACAATCGAACACAGTTCCACGCCCTGAACACTCGCGTTGCCGGAAATAAATTCCGTGCCGCTGTTGATGCCGCAGGACAACCCGTGTTCGCGCATCAGATTGTCCAATCCCAGTGCCAGCGCGTTAAAGTCGTCGGGCTGTTCGGAAAGTTGGTAATAAACCTCGGGCATTTTGAGCGCCTGTTCGACATTCACATTGTGCTTCGGCTGAAAGTCGGTGCCGTAGAGCGTGAAGTTGTTGCTGGTGAAAATGCCGGACCAATCGTCGGCTTGTTGATGCAGCAGATTCACCAGCGCCAGCAGATTGGTGTCGCCGTTCCGGTTGTAGAGCCAGAGGGCGACATCCATTTCGTCACCGGCCCGCGCCTTGCCCCAGTCCGACAGCGGTCGCGCCGGCAGATTGACGAGCATGTAATGGAAGCAATTGCTCAAAATCGTCGGCACGCGCGGGTCGCCCGTGGCTTCGTAATAATCCCGAAGCACATAAGTGGCCAGCATTCGCGGCCACCAATCGTTGTTTGAGGCGGGTCCGATGTATCCGTCCGAGCCTTGATGGGTCAGCAACCAGTCCATCCATTTTTGCGCCTTCTGTTTAAGGCCGGCATCGTTCAAGGTGTACGCCAGAGGCACAAGCCCCTTGCAGTAGTAAGGACCGCGTTCCCAATTGTCCCCAGTGCCGCCCAGCCAGCCGCTGTTGGTGCCCAGGTCATTGGCATAAACGGCCTCGGCGTTGCCCGTCAGACCGTCACGTTGCAACTGGCATTGCGTGAGCAGCCAGCCTTGGGGCCGGACACTGCCCAACGGCAGGGCGGCAAAGGGGGTGGCCAACAATGGCGGCTGATTGGTCACGACGGCCGTTGGAGGAAGATTGGTGGCTGATGGAAAACCAAGAGCTCCAGCCGGCATCGGATGGCAGACTTGTCCGGCCACAAAAGCGGCGACAACCAGCTTGAACGTCCAAGGCATCGACCTCAATTGCTTTGAATGTTAACCAACCCCACATCCACGTATTGTCCGCCATTGGTTTGATGACAGTGAATGGCGATCAGATTTTTGCCCGGCTTGAGCGCCGCCTCGCCGGCGGGGGTCAACGGAAACACATCGTAATTCCCGGCAAATCCACCAGCCTTGAGGGCGAGCACGCCGTTTATGTAAACTTCGGCGTCTTCATCGTGATGAAGCCACGCGCCGATATTGGCGCAATTGCCCGCCGGCAAATCCACCTCCCGCCGCAGCCAGATGTCGTCCGTCTGCCACGTGGTGCCGATGATGGCGCCCGGCGTCCCCTTGGTGCCAAACCCGCTTTGACCTCGCTTCCATGATGAATCATCGAAAAGTTGGCCCATCCAGTCGTCCGCAGGCGCACTGGTTGTGTAATCCCAGATTGCGGGTTGCCTGTCTGCAGCCGGAACAACCACCGTGATCCTGGGCGCCTTCGGTATGGGAGCCCAATTTGCAGCCTTGGTTTTGTCGCTTCGGGCGTACTTCTGCCAGACCGCCGGGTTGTAGAGCATTTGCAGAAACACACCCCCAACCACCGGCCGCGCCGTGAAGCCGACTTTTCTCGCGGTCTTCGACTGATACCAGTCAGTCATCGGCGAACGATCCGGCGTGGCATTGAGGAAGGCGATCACCGGGTCAATCAAGGCTTCAAAGTCCGCGCGGTCTTGCGTGAGCGTCGCCGTCCAGGTGATCCAGTCCAGCTTGGTGTAAGTTTCACGGTTGTCGAGCGGCAGGCCGTACTGGTTCTGCATTTTCTTGTAAATATCCATTTCCTTTTGCGCCACTTCAGCGGGAAATAACTTCAATCCCAGGATGCGGTCCCAGACCAGGTTGTACTTCTGGCTCCACGAACCCGGACGGTCGAACGCCAGGCGGAAATGGTCGCCGTTGTCCGATTCCTTCACCCACCGCTGCGCGAAACCGCGCGCGAACTGGAAGTATTCGTCAGCCTTGGCCTTGTCGCCGCGCATTTCGCACAGCTTGGCAAATGAACCAAGACCGCAAATCGCCTTGGCCGACAGGTTGACGTTGTGCGCCAGATGGCCAGCGAAGTCGTCCGTGCAAAGCTGATTTTCCGGGTCAAAACCTTTTTCCTTCAGATAGCTCGCCCACTGCTCCAGTTGCTTCCAATACAACCCGGCGAAATCCGCGTTGCCTTCCATTTCGGCGACGGCGCCGAACAGGCAGAGCAAATTGCCGGTTTCTTCCACTGGCATCTGGTTGTTCACGCCGCGTTCGCCGTCGCCATAAACCTGACCATTCGCCTGCGGATAGGTGCCGAGATCGTGCGGTGCGAACGGAAATTTCCAGCGGTCGCTTGCGGCATAATTCATGAATGGGACGATGAACGATTTGGCCAGCGTGGGACCAAACAGCAGGAATTGCGGCGACATCGGATAAAACACGTCGGAAGTGCTGATGCAGCCGTTGGAATGGTTTTCCTTGCAGAACTGCAACGGCTGGCCGTTTTCGTCCGCGACAAATTTGCCGGCGGCGAAACATTGGCGATAGGCCAGCGCGCCGAGCAGCGCATAGTTCTCGCCGCCCGCCTTCAAAAGATCCGCCATCAGTTCGTCATCAAACCTGGTGCAGCGTTTTTGAAGCGACGGATAATCGTGCGCTGCCGCCTTCAAAAGATCCGCTGCTTCCCAGCCGTTGCGCCGCCAATACGGACGCAGATTTTTCTTCATGTATTGGATGGAATAGAGGTCGTCGTAGGCGAGCATCAGCCAGCAGGAGACTTCTGCCGTTTGCACGGTTCCCAAATTCACGGCAAAGGCGATCACCGAATCGTTACGGCCATCATTGTGTCGCTGCGCTTCCGGCGCCGGCGCCGGCAAATGGCCGTCAGCCAAAAATGCCTGTCGTGCATCCAACACGGTGGCCACCGTCGAACTCACGCGCCGGTCAGGTTTCGCGGCGATATAAAAATAGCCCCAGTCAATCCGCAGGTCATCGCCCTTGGTTTGCAGAACGTTTTGCTCGACCGTGCCAACGCGCCAGGCGTTCAGTCCGGCGATGTCGGCATGGTCGAAGCTCACTGCCTGGCTGGGAACATTCACCGCGGCTTCCGAGCGGGCATCAAAATAAACGGCGACATCATGTTTGTTTTTGTCTGTCGCTTGAGCCGACCAGCTCAAATAAGTGACCGGCCGCGACATCACATCCAAGTCATCCGGCAAATCCGCCGTCAAAAAAGTCAGAGTCAGGCTGACGCCTTCGCCTGCGAAAGCATAAATCGTTCGCGTGGGCAGGACGCGCACGCTGATTTGGGCCAGGGCCGGAAGCGTTGCCGGTTCCGCGCCCATCAGCCGGAAGGTTTTTCCGTCAATTCGCACCAAGCTGGCCAGTCGTTGCGGCTTGCCGGTCCAGTGCGTGGTATCGGTGTCAGTCAGTTTGTCCGCGGGCGACCAGATACTGAAATAAGGATCGCAGGCGACCAAGGGCACAGACGGAGGGCGCAGGGTTTCAGCCTGAAGCATGGTTGAAGCCCCACCCAGAACCAGACCCAAACCCACGATTTGTTTCAGCCAACCCGTAATTATTTTTTTCATGGCGACGAATTAAAAGACTTCCAATCAAATGGTCAATTTCTTGTGACGAGAACGGGGTTATTGTTCGAGCGGCCCATTGGCAGGCAACCATGGCCATGACCAATTAACTTCATTATGCGGGTCGTTGTCGATGTTCCATCGGGCCCGCCAACCCGGGTTGTTGGGATCAATGACATCATTTCGTTTAGGACTTTCAACATGCCCGTCGGCAAAAAGCAGGTCGGTGCGGAAATTATGCCGATTACACGGCGCCTGTGTATGCTGCGTTGGATTATCCACAGCTGGAGGAGTGACCGGATCGACATTGGCATTAAACTTAATTACTGGGGCATCTGACCGAACTTCTCCAACGGCAATCATTTCAGAAGGACGACGCACCATGCCGTCTTTTGTAGGCAGCGTACCGACGTCTCCCCCCATACCCATGCCTTGGACCGTCGCGCTGCCCTGCACCAGACCCCAGTCATTGTAGCCCAGGGAAAAACGACTGGTAATCATTATGCTAAAGTTGTCCAGCTTGCCATCTTCGCCCGTTTTTAACTGACCGCTAGGTCCTGAAAGGGTCAGATTAACATTGGTATCCCAAGCGCTATCAGGCCGAGCCGCAGGACACGAAAAGGCAGAACGATTATTGCCCATCAAACTCAATAATCGAGTCTGCCAAACATACACCCCTTTTCCAATATCGAGGCAATTGGGATATTGCTTAAAATCATCCGCATACATTGTCACCGCCAAGCCGATCTGCCGGAGGTTGTTGATGCAGCCGGTCTGCTTGGCCTTTTGTTTGGCCTTGGCCAGTGCCGGCAGCAGCATCGCCGCCAAAATTGCGATGATGGCAATCACCACCAACAATTCAATCAAGGTGAACGCGCCGTGCCGCGTTGGCCGGCCCACACCGGCCCGGCTGCCCATTGATTTGGTTTTTATAAACACAATTTGTTTTGCCATTTCTCCATTCCGCAAGCTGACCACGCACTTTTCAATGCGCGGCGGTTTGCGGGACACGCTCAATCTAGTTCCAGAAGCGGTTGTCGTCATGTGGCATGAACTGGCCACAGACGACGGCCGGTTCGTGTCGAATAAAAAAAGGGCGTCCGCATAACGGACGCCCTTTCGCGTGATTTGGCTCAAGGCATGCGCACGCGGAAGAACCGCGCCGGCTGCGTCGTGCTTGCTGGGATGGCGTTGGAGAACGCACCGAAGCCGTCCAGCGTGCCCGTGGTGTTGGTGGTCCAGGCCGACAACGTCACCGCGAGGTTCGTGGTCGTGAGCAAGGTGTAGCCGGCATTCGGTGTGCCGCCGGTGCCGGTCAGAATCAGATTGCCGCCCGACAACTTCACGAGATTGAAGGCCAGTCCGCCACTGCCGACGGTAATCGTCAGGATGCCGGTAGCCGGATTAAACGTGCCCGCGCCCGCCGGCAGAATGGTCACCGAGGTAAAGTTGCCGGCGGAAGTTGCGGCGCTGAACAAATGGAATTGCGTGCCCGCCACCAACAGACTCGTACCGGTGTTGGACACCACCAACGAGCCGGCATAATTCACGCCGGAAAGTCCGACGACCATGTCGTTGGTCACTCCGCTGTCCAAGCTGACTTTGACTGCCGTCGTGCTGCCGGACGCGAGCGTCAGAACATTGCTGACGGTCAACGTGCCGATGGCTGCCGTTCCCGGCGCCAATCTGGCCCCGGAGGCAACCGTCACCCGCCCAAGTATGGTTCCCACACCGCCCAGCGCGCCGGCATTCACGTGGGTCAAGTTCGTGTAGGTGTTGGCGCCGTTCAAATACAGCGTGCCGTTGCCATTCTTGGTCAGGCCACCATCGGCAGCCACACCCAACAAGGCTTGATTCACTGAAACCGAATGTGACGCAGTATCAATAATCGCACCGCCAGATTTGACATTGGCCGCGCTCAGGTCATGGATGAAGTTGGAATTATCCGCGCCGGCGACCAGCGTGCCGCCATTGAAATCCAACTCGCGTTGTGGAGCGCCGTTATTGCCGGTGGTGATTTCAGTGGCTGTCAGCGAACCGGCATTGAGGTTCATCAAACCTTGGCCGTCGCCAAGTTGAGCGAGGTGCACGAGGCCGAGAACGGCCGTGCCGCCATTCATGTTCCATGTGGCAGGAGCGGCATTTTCACCCACCCAGGTTTCACCGACAGTGTTGATGAATGTGCCGGTGCCGCTGATATTGACGGTGCCGACAGCGCCAGCATTGTGGGCGATACTAATATTGCCATTGCCATCCTTGGTGAATGTGCCGCCACTGACATTCAGAACGCCATTTCCACTCTCGCGGCCGATCCCCATCCAGTTGTGCAAAGTCACCGCACCACCGCTCAGGTTATATACACCGACGCCGGATCCTGACTGGCCAATCCATATTTCGCCATCGCTATTGTTCGTGCCGCCGGTCTGGGTGAAGGAACCAGTGCCGCCATCACCGATGATAAAATTACCATTGCTGCTTTTGTTGATCTTGCCGCCGGAGAAGTTAATGACACCCAGTCCGCCACGACCGATGGAGAACCAGTTGTTTATGTCGAACTCCGCCGTGCCGCTGATGTTGTTGGTGCCAATCCGGCCGCCATTCACACCGAGCCAGTACTCATTTTGGCAGGTGAAGACGCCGCCGCTCTGATTGACCGTGCCAACACTGTTGCCACCGTCATCGGAACCGACGATGAATGCCTGGCCATTGTTTTGCCGGGTAACATTGCCGCCGGTCATGTTGAAGAAGCCAACGCCGCCAGAACGGCCGACCACGACCCAATCGTTCAAGAAGAGCGAGCCGCCGCTCAAGTTGTAGATGCCGGTGCCGCCGGGCTGCATTCCGATAAAGCATTGCTGGTTGCAATTGACCGTGCCGTTCGTCTGGTTGACGATGCCGAGGCGTGCGCCGGGGCCGTTCCAATTGCCGTCAGCGATGTCAAAGACATCCCCACCATGATTAAACACACCGCCATTGATGTTCAAGATGCTCGTGCCGCCCGGTCTTCCACCCATTAGGAGCCGACCATTGTTTTGGTTCACGGTGCCGGCGTTAAGCGATAAGGTATTGGTCGTATTGCCGCCACCGTCGTTGAATATGAGCCACGAGCCAATCGTCAGGGTGCTGTTGCCGTCCACCGTCATTGAACCGTTGGCATCCGCGACATTGCCCAAATCCACATTGCCGCCCACAATCACGGTGCTGTTGGTGACGAGGACCGAAGCGAGGCCGGTCGCGCCATCCACACCCAGTCTGCCGCCCTGAATGGTGTTGGTCTGGCCGCCAGCGGAACCATCGAACCGCACAGCGCCATCCAGCACGATGTAGCCCGAAGAACTCGCACCGGTGAGAACATTGGTGCCAACGGTCGTATAGGCGAGTTGGGCCAATCCAGACTTTATCAATCCACCGATCGTGTTGGCCGTGACCACACCGCTCAGGGTTAGATTGCTTGCGACGGTAATTGAACTGTTGTCGGCTTGCACGGAGTAACCACGATTGATGGCAACCGCCGGACCGGAGTAGCTCAATCCGCCACCCGCGAGAACCAGGTTCGTAGGGCTGGCCGAGGAAGCGCCGATTGCGCTCGGCGAACCGCCATTGGCCAAACTGGTCACACTCACGGCGCCGCCACTGATGACGGTCGGGCCCGTATAAGAATTGCCACCCGTGTTGGTGATGATTAAAGTGCCCGAACCCTGCTTGGTGATGCCCGCAGTGCCACCGATCTTGCCCGTGCCCTTCAGCGAATAAAGCAACGTATTGTTGTTTACCGTGACGCCGTTGGGGTTGAGCGTAGTCGTCAGGTTCACCGTAGTCGTTCCCAATGCGCTGTCATTCAAAATGACTGCGTTGCCTTGACCGAAGAACGTGGGCTTGCCGTCTCCAACATTGACCCAGTTCGTGGTCACACCAACGTCCCAATTACCACCGGCCAAACCTTCCCAGCGGGGCAGATTCACGTTGGTGATGACCAAGTCAATGGAACTATTGGCGACGTTGTTGCTGATGTAGGCACCCACACCAACCGGAAGCAATCCGTTGGTGATAACCCCGGAGCCGGTCTTGGAAACGTATTTGATCAGCGGGAACTGGCCGGGCTGCGGCAACCCATCCGCGAGATTGATCGCGATGCCGCCGTTCACGGCCAGCGCACCCGTCACGTTGATCGGGGCGCTCGTCGGATTTCCGAACGCACCCAGATCAATGTCGAGCGAGAGCGCTGCGCTGGTGCCCAAAGTAAGGTTGGCCGCATTGAGCTGGGCGTTGGCAGCCTCGACCGTCAGGCTGAGATCAGCCCCGTCCGCCACCGTGTAATTACCGGCACCCAAAGCCGTGGTGGTGTCAATCGCCAGTTTGCCCGCGTTGACAACTGTCGGACCCGTATAGGTGTTGGCACCCGAAAGCGTGAGCGTGCCCGCGCCGTTCTTGGTCAAGCCGCCGCTGCCATCAAAGCCCGAGGTCGGCAACGATTGCGGAATGGTGATGCTATGTCCTTGCGAATTAAAAATGGCGCCGCCAGCTTGAACCTGCACAAAGGCAACGTCGTGGATGAAATTCAGATTGTCACCGGCGGCCAGAATGGTGCCGCCGTTCAGATTCAGTTCACTGCCGGCCGAAGTATTGCCGGTCGTGATCTCGGTGGCGGTCAGATTGCCGCCGTTGACATTCAAAAACCCGCTGGCGCTGCCGTTTTGACAAATGTGAATCAATGAAAGTATCGAGGTGCCGCCGTTTTGGTTCCATGTGCCGGTGCCGGTATCTTCGCCGATCCAGGTGTCACCCGCGGAAACATCAATCAGACCGCTGATGACGTTGACAGTGCCGGGACCAGAACCATGGCAGATGGAAACGTTGGGTCCGTTGGGTCCTCCCCCTGGACCAGACCGAACATAGGTGCCGCCGTTGATGTTAAGTACACCAGTGGCATTCTCGCGACCCACCGCCAGCCAGTTGTGGTTGGTGATCGTGCCACCGCTGAAATTGAGAACACCATTGGCCCCACCACCTTGGCCAACCCAGATATCACCGTCAACATTCACCGTGCCACTCGCCACGTTGTAATTTCCCTGGCTACCATCACCGACACGCAGGGTGCTGTTGACTCTGAGCACACCGCCGGTTTGATTCAAATACCCCGTTCCGCCAGTTCCGATAAGGAAATCGCCGCCGCCAGTTTTGGTGATCGAGCCGCCCGTCAAATTCACCACACCACTTCCCCCCTGGCGAGCAATCGCAAACCAATTGTCGACGTTGAGGGACGCCGTGCCGCTGATGTTATTCACGCCCGTGGCCCCAACACTTTGGCCAACCCAGTATTCGCGAGTGCTGCTGATGGTGCCGCCGCTCTGGTCAAACTCGCCGTAGCTGCCGTTGTCAACGCCGATGATGAAGTTGGCGCCGCCGTTGGCGGCGTCGTTCTGGTTGAAGGTGCCGCCCGTCATAGTGAAAATACCCGTGCCACCATTCCGGCCCACCGCCAGCCAGTTGTGAAGATTGATGACTCCCGAGCCGCTTAAGTTATAAAGACCAACGCCCAGGGAAGTCTGGCCCATCCAAATTTCGCTGTTGCAATTCACCGTGCCGGCAACTTGATTCACCGTGCCGGTGCGCGCGCCCGAACCGTTCCAGCCACCGTCGGCGATGCGAAATGCATTCTCGCCCAAGCCCGACTTGTTGATCGTGCCGCCATTGATATTGAGCGTGCCAATGGCACCCGGCGATTCGCAGAAGAAAAGCTGGCCGTTGGGCACGTTCACAATACCGCTGTTCAGCGTGTAAACGCCCACTGAATTGAGGCCGTCGGCAATGTGCAGCCAACCATTCACCGTGAGGGTTGGGCCGTTCTGCACAATCGCGCCGCTGGCATTCGCGGCCCCGCCGGCAGATATGTCGTTGACGGTCCAGTCAGGATTGCCGCTATTGATCTGGAGCACATTGGCGAGGCCGTTGGCATTGATGGCATTGTCGGCGGAAGTCGGAACCGAGTTGCTGTCCCAATCGGCTGCATTGGTGTAACTGGCCGTGGGGCCGATCCAATGGATGTCGGCGGCCTTGGCAGTGATCAACGGGAGGGCGATCATGGCGGCCAAGGTCAACAGATTGACCCGGGAACGACGGCCCAGTTTTGTGGTTATGGATGTTTTTGGAGTTTTCATTTGTCAGGGGCTGTTTTATTTCGTCCTAAATCGAACCGGCCTTGGAATTAACGGTGACACCAGTGGCGGCGATTCGACTTGTGGAACGTGGTGTGAATATAGTTCAGCTTCGAAATGTGTCATGTGGCATAAAGTGGCCACGGCGCCGGGGGGCAAGCTCCATCGCTTTGGAGCTGAACTTCCTCCAACCAGCGAGCGGCCAGCGAGCCGGACACGAACTGAAGCGATCAATTTGAACGCTCAAATAAACGCGGGTCGTCACCCGGTTAAAGCGTCTCTTGGCCATTGCCGGCGTCTGGCATGATCCCGGCCGCTCAATTCCCCGGAAAATCACGGGCTGGTCAGTCGGAAGAAACGGCTGCCCGTTCCAATCGGCAGCGTGACATTGAGCTGCCCGTTACTGCTAACAATCGAATTGGTGATCGGAACCCAGGTTATGGGCGGTAACAGATTGGTGGCGCACCATAGCGTCCAGTTGGTTCCCCAGGCAGGCCAGTTGATCTTGAACGTGCCGCCAGCCGCATCCAGGCCGCCTCCCAATACCGGCCGGGGCAGCGCCACACTCACTACCGGGGAAGTGTTTCCGGTGCCGCAATTGCTGACGGAAGCCACCTGGTAATAATTGGTCCGCCCGCTGAACGCATTGGCATCCACATAATTCGTGGCGGATATCACGACCGCAGCCAGACTGTAAGGCCCGGCGCTGTTGGTGGAACGATAGAGCATGTAGCTGCCGGCTCCCACCGTTGGATTCCAGTTCAAATAGACCAGCCGGTTGTCCGTCACCGCGGCAAGGTTCGATGGTGCCGCAGGCGGGGTTCCCGATCCCAGTCCATATTTGCATTTGAGCGAATTTTCATCGGCGGCGCGGTCCGTGTCACCGAGGGCTGCGTCGTAAATTTTTACTTCCGCGATGTCGCCACTCAGGTAGTTGCCCAAGGTTTGCTGGGCGCCCAAAACCAGTTGCGCCGGGGCGGTCAACGATTGCCCTCCTCCGACGGTTTTGCCCATCAACGCGCCATCCACATAAAGGGCGACGTTTCCCGGGTTGCGCTGGCGCGTAAAGGTGAAGATGTGCGGCTGGCCATCGTTGAAACCGGTGCCGGAGTTGACGGCCACATCCGGGTTGCCGATACCGGCACAAATGGAGCCGTTGGCAAACAGACAGGTGCCAAAATCGTTCACCTGGCCGGCAACTTCGCCGTTTACCAAACCAGCACCCTGATAGAAAAGGTTGCCGGAGCCAAGCCCTTGGGAGCTCTGGAAAACGCAGAGGATGGTAAAATCGCCCGCAACCGGACGGGCAAAGGACAGGTAGGTTTGGTTGGCGGAGTTAAACCGAACCGCCGGCAGTCCGTTGATCGCGCCGGTTACGAATGTGGGCCTTTGACTGCTGTTGCCTTGGATGGCGTTATCATCATTGCCCGTGGCATCCGGCCAGTTGGAGATTGAACTGCCATCGGTTAGTCCGCTGATCGCATCGGCTTGGAACCAGGTTGTCAGCGCAGGCACAGGTGTAACGGGAGGAGCCACGGTATCAACCCTGACTTCGGCGGAATTGCTGCTTTCTCCGGAGACATTGATTGCCGAAATGACATAGTAGTAAGTGGCGCTGTTGCTGGCCGCGGAGTCCGTACCGGCATTCAACGGCAAGGTGAGAACGATGTTGGTGTAGGGGCCGCCGCTGACCGGTGAACGCTTGACGTTGTAACTGGCTGCGTTTGGCGACGCGTCCCAACCCAGTGAAACGCCCAACTGGCCGGATACGGCGACGACGTTCGTCGGAGTTGGCGGTACTGGCGGAAAGGGAATGACAACGCTGTTTCGGATGTTGACGCCGACATCGATGAATTGTCCGCCGGTGGTTTGGTGGCAATGCACGGCCATGGTATTATTGGCATTAGGAACAATGGCGGCTTGTCCCGCCGGAGTCATGGGCAGCAAGACGTAGGTGGTGGTATAACCGGACGCACTTCCAGCCAGCACGCCGTTGAGGTAAATCTCCACGTCTTCGTCGTGATACACGTAAAAGACCAGATTGCTGATCTGTGGTGCGGTAAGCGTACCGGGATTGAACGTGGTTCGCAGCCAGAGGTCCGCAGTTCTCCAAGGTGTGCGAACAAGACCGGCCGTATTGGGCGGATTGCCAGCTCCGAACCCGGCAATCCCGTTGCTCCACGCGGAAGCGTTGAAACCGGTGGCGTACCAATTCGCTGCCGGGGTATTGGTCGTATATTGCCAATTCTGGCCGTTGGTCTGGGATGTTGGCACCACGGTCGCCTGAAAGACAGGCAGGCCGACGGAAAGAATGGCAGCCTGGATGCGGCGGGGATCCGGCTTGCATACGACGCGGTCATAGGTGTAAAGGCCGTTCAATTCGGTTTCCACGTCGGTTGTCTGGGTATAAATGGCGCCACTCAGGCCATTGTTCTGATCGTAACTGGAGAGGTCGCTGCAGAAGCTTTCAAACTGCGAGGCCAGATCGTCCGCGCTGGTGGCCGATCCCTCGCCGCCCCCGGCCGCCCAGGTATGATTGGTGATGGTCAAGGCGACGCCGCCAAATTCACCATCAACAGTTGCTTGTGTCGTGCTGCCTGGATTGCCAGGGGCCGGATAGCTGTGGTTGTCCAGGATATCACCCACGCCGTAATAGTCGTTGCCGCTGGCCTGGTTGACCAGACGGGAAGGATCCAGCGTTTCTACCGATTGGACGAGATAGGCAGTGTTTGACTGGCCAATTCCGCCGCTCGTGTTGGCCTGGCCCTGGGCCTCGTTAAAGATGGTCCACATGACAATCGCCGGGCTGTTCCAGTGGGTTTGAACCATGCGGGTGAGTTCGACGATGAACTGGCTCCCATCAACGGGGACGGGATTGCCCGTATAGGAATTACAACTTGGCATGTCCTGCCAGACCAAGATCCCCAATTTATCCGCCCAATAATACCAGCGCTGACGCTCCACCTTGATGTGCTTTCGCACCATGTTGAACCCCAGCGCCTTTTCCAGTTCGATGTCGCTCTTCAGCGCATTATCGGTCGGCGCGGTATAAATGCCATCCGGCCAGAAGCCCTGATCCAACGGACCAAACTGAAAAACAAACTGGTTGTTGAGGAGGATTCTGACAATGCCACCGTTCGTGCTGAGACTGATCTTGCGCATGCCGAAATAACTCGCCACGGAATCAAGCTGGACCGGCCCGTTGGAAAGCGTGACCGTCAAATCGTAGAGAAACGGATTGGTCGGCGACCATAGCGTCGGACCCGGCACCGGGAGCAACAACCCGGCTCCGGGAGCACCGGAAACGGATCCCACCACGCTGGCGCCGATGCGCGCCACGGCGTTGACCGTGACGCCATTGGTTGGCCCCGACACGCTGACGGCGACATTCAGCCGGTTGTTGTCGATGTCCGGCACCAATTTGACATCGGCCACGCTCGTCGCGGGCACCGGCTCCAGCCACACCGGCTGCCAGATGCCGGTGGACGACGCGTACATGATCCCGCCGGGATTCAGTGTCTGCTTGCCGCGCGGTTGCCCACCGTCGTCCGCCGGATTATAAACCTGCACAATCAATTCCTGCGGACCACTGCCGGCCAAGCAAGCGGTGATGTCATAAGTGACCGGATCATATCCTCCTTTGTGAAGGCCCACACTCCGTCCGTTGACGAACACCTGTGATTGCCAGTCCACCGCGTCCAGGTGCAGCAAAATGTGCTGCCCGCTCCACATGGGTGGAACGGTGAAGGTGCGGCGATACCAAGACCAAGCGTGATACCCCGCCACGCCGGAAAGGGCTGATTCCATCGGGTACGGTACCAGGATGTCGCCCGAGAGGGTTTGATTGGTCGGCACCGGGTCATTGGTGGCTCCGGCCTGAAACTGCCAAATGCCATTCAAATTAAGCCAGTTTGTCCTGACCATTTGTGGTCGTGGATACTCCGGCAGCGGATTGTTCGAGTTCACCAGTTGCGCCCAGCCGGTCAGGAGCGGCGCATACTGCAGTTGCCAGGCCGAGGCGGACGAAAACATCAACTGGCTGGCGAGCGCCAGACCTGCACATGCGAACACCGGTTTGTTCTTCTTCATATTAAAATTCAAATCAAACCCATAAACAGGATCTGGGTTTCGCCCTCAATCGATTTATTCCTGCACGCGGTGGAACCTCATATCTGCTGATGCTCTGTCAGCCAAAAGATGGCGGGGAGAAAAAGGTGAACTGGTTCACCGACCGGACGCGAACATTATCCAACTGCCCGTTTGGCTCGATGCATCGTCCAACGCCGGCAGAAACAACCAAAGGCATGAAGTATTGTAAGTTGCCATTCTCTTCTGTCACGTGGCATAAAGTGGCCACAGCCTGTTTCAACCGGCTTTTGCCGAACCTTCCAGCAAACCAAACATTTCAGATCCTGAAATCTGATTCTTGCGGGCGCAATAAATTCAAGGTGGGTTATTTGCCCGCTTTGTCTGGTTGGCTGGTCAATGCGGGCTCGAGAATACCCACATCAATGCCTTGGCCACCCGTCGTTTGATGACAGTGAACCGCAATTGTATTGCGGCCGGGCTGGAGTGCCGCCGCCGCCGCCTTTGAAATCTCGAATTCATCGTAATCGGTGATGTATCCGGAAAGTTTCACCGCCAGCACGCCATTCAGGTATATCTCCGCATCTTCATCATGGAAAATCTGGAGTTGGATTCCAGACAACTCGTCTGTTTTCAAAGTAAACTCCCGTCGCAGCCAAATGTCGGCTGTCTCCCAGGTGGTATTGGGGAAAAAGCCCGGCGTCCCAACCGAGCCAAATCCGCCTGCGCCTTCTTTCCAAGCCCGGGACTCGAATTCGGCTTTAGACCAGTCTTCGGCGGGTATTTCCGTGGTGTATTTCCAATTTGTGCGGCCAAATAATCCGTCTGCCAGGATAATATTCATCGGCGTTTCGGAAAAGCTGCCGTGGTTGGCAGCCAGCGCAACCACTGGATCGATTTTGGTCACGGCGCGGTCATAAGTTTGCAGGCCGTTGCATTCGGTCTCCACGTCGGTGGTCTGTGTATAGACGACGGCGCTCAATCCGCGCAGAACATGCAGCTTCCAGACATGTTTAAGAGCCTGCGAATATCGGAACGCAAAGTCCTTGCCATCCGCGAGCATGACATACCCCCAGCAATTCGTTGACCAGGAGTGGCCTGCCACGGACAATCCTAATCCTCCGAATTCGCCCAGGACCGACGCGCGATGGGGTTCGGCAACCAGAGCATCCGTGCCGGGATAACGGTGCACGTCAATCAGATCCCCGACGCCCATGTCCGTCCAGCCGCTGGCATCGTCCACGAGTCGCGTCGGATCCAGCTCCTTGAGCCATTGCACCAAGGGTTCGGTGTCATACTGTCCCCAACCTTCATTGAACAACACCCAAACGATGATGGATGGATGATTTCCCAGTCCGTTCACCATGTGGAACAGTTCATTTTCAAAATCACGGCGGCCATCCACGGTGGCATTGTTGCCGCTAGGCATGTCCTGCCAGACGAGCAATCCCAGTTTGTCACACCAGTAATACCAGCGGTCCGGCTCAACCTTCACATGCTTGCGGGTAAGATTGAATCCGCATTTTTTGAGGAATTCGATGTCCGAACGCAAGGCCGCGTCCGTGGGTGCGGTGTAAATTCCATCCGGCCAGAAACCCTGGTCCAGCGTGCCGATCTCAAAAACAAATTGGCCATTGAGCGCCATCCGGGTAACCCCCTGATCGTCCTTGCTCAACGCAATTTTTCTCATGCCAAAATAGCTGGAAACCGCATCGAGGGGTTTGTCCGCCTCCATCAGCGTCACCTGCAAGTCGTAAAGGAACGGGTCGTCGGGTGACCAAAGATGGGCGTTGGGCAGGTTCAGGATCAATTCCGCATTGGCCAATCCCGTGACGCGGGCGATTTCCCGGCCGCCAATCGAAGCCACGGCCTCGACCCGGAGATGGTCGGAAAGATCATTGACTGCCACCCGCAGGTGGAGGGCATTGGCATCGACATCCGGAGTGGCTTTGAGGCGGTCGATGCACACTGCCGGCACCGGTTCCAGCCAGACCGTCTGCCAGATGCCGGAAGTTGAAGTGTAGAAAATCCCGTCGGGCTTGAGTGATTGTTTGCCGCGCGGCTGGTCGCCTTCCGTGGGATCGGTCACGCAAACGGAAACATCCTCCAAGCCGTTCCAGCGCAAGGCATCCGTAATATCGAACGTGAATGCGTCATACCCGCCCTGATGTTGGCCGATGGCATGTCCATTTACCCACACCTCGGCATGCCAGTCTGCCGCGCCGAAATGCAACCGCACCCGCTGTCCCCGCCACGATTCCGGCACGGAAAAATCCCGATGATACCAGAGCTTGCTGTGTTCGTTGAGATGGGTCATCACTCCGGACAATGCCGATTCCACGGGAAAGGGAACCAGGATTTTCCCCGCGAAAGGCGGCGGCTGGTGGATGGAATCCGGCGTGATGGCGTAATCCCAAAGCCCGTTCAGATTCAACCATTTCGCCCTCACCAGTTGCGGGCGCGGATAATCCGGCAGCGCATTGGTCGGGCCCACTTCCGCCGTCCAGCGGGTCATCAGCGGCGGTTTCGCCGGATGCCAGGGGATGGGTTCGTTGGCGCGCGCGGCGGTGGAGGCGGCGAGGATAAACATTATCCACCCCTTCCACGCCCAACACGGTGAAGTTGGCCTGTGGTTCATTTTCTCAAGAATTTTGCGACCGCCGCCGTGCGCGTGCAAACGTGCAGTTTTTCGTATATCCGGCGGATGTAATTCCGCACCGTATGAATGCTCACCCCGAGCTGGTCGGCAATTTGTTTGTAGGCCAGCCCCTCGACCAGTCCATCGAGTACGGACCGTTCGCGGGGGGAAAGGTCCACCGATTCATCGCCGCGCGCCGGCACTGATTTGAATGACTGGACCACTTTGCGTGCAATCGGGGCCGACATGGGGGAACCCCCTTCACGCACTTCCTGGATGGCCTCCAACAGTTTTTTCGGCGACAGGCGCTTCAGCAAATACCCGCTCGCGCCGGCGGCGAGCGCCCGGAAAATCTGCTCGGTGTCCTCAAAGACGGTCAGCATGAGCACCTGGGATTCAGGCATGAGCGAAGTCAACTGGCGAACACATTCAACGCCATCCATGCCGCCGAGATTGATGTCCATCAAGACCACGTCCGGCTTGTCCTGTGGCAAATGTTCCAGCGCCTCGGCGGCGCTGGCATAGGAGCTGATGCAGCGGATATTCCCGGCGACGGCCAAATAGCCGGCAATGTGTTTGCGCAAATCGGCTTCGTCGTCGACGATGGAAACAGTGATGATTTTTTTCATGGTTGGCCGGCCAGATTAGGGTTTAGATGAATGCGCATCGTGATCGTGGTGCCATGGCCGGGCTGGCTGGAAACCAGCCATTCACCACCAATGGCCGTCAGCCGCTGGCGCATGTTTTCCAGTCCGTTGCCGCCCCGGCCTCCCCGCGGCGGGGGATTTGCCGTCGAGGCTGGCGGTTCAAAACCCCGGCCGTTGTCGGTGATCTTGACTTCACATTCTTTCGGATTGTTGGTTATTTCCACTCTTACTTTCGTCGCCGCTGAATGCTTTAGCACGTTGTTCAATGCCTCTTCAAAAGTCAGAAACAGATTGTGCCGCAACTCTGACGACAGGGGACAATGCGGAATCTCGTGCGGCAATCTTATTTCACATTCAATCCGGGTGTTCTGGAAATACTCCACGGCGTAATGACCCAGGTAATTGATCAGATCCTCCAGTGTGTCGTTGCGCGGGTTGATGACCCAGACAATTTCATCCATCGTTTGCAGCAAATCCCGCGAAGTCTGCGCAATGGATTCGATTTTGTCGGCCAGCGGCCCGGCGGATCCGGCGTCCATCTGGACATGTTCACTCAAAAAGGAGATTTTGGTCAGTTTTGACCCCATTTCATCGTGCAAATCCCGGGCAATACGCATGCGCTCGCGTTCGAGCAACTGTTGCTGTTCCAACCGCGCCAGGGCAAGACGCAAACGCCGGTGGGAAACCAGGCGGACGATTCCCGCCACCAACGCGACCATAGTCAAGGCAAACAGACCGATGGCCCAGGATTGGAGATAGAACGGGGTGGGAACGACAAAAGCGAAGGTTTCCGCCGCCTCGTGCCACCCCCCGCCAGCACTGCGCATGGCGAGGCGAAAACAGTAATGGCCGTAGGAAAGGCGGCCATAACGGACCGACCGGCCCCCGGCATCATCCACCCAGTCCACGTCAGAACCCTCGAGCTTGTGCCAGAGATGAATTTCCCCGGGGGCGGCAAAATCCAGGGCCGCGAAGTGAATTTCCAGCGATCGCACAACCGCGGGAACCTTGAAGCCTGCGTGGTTGGTGCCCCCAGACGACCACAATTCTCCACGGAGCAAGGAAAAGGACGGTTGGCCGTTGAAAGCCGCGCTCTCAATGTAGATCGGGCTCCAGGATGGCCTGATTTCGGATTGGCGGGTGTCCACATTCAACACCCCTTCGGAAGTGGCAAACCAAAGTTCTCCGTCCGGCGAAAGCAAGGCGCGGATCCCGCCGGAAACCGTCTTGGACTCGGTCAGGGTCTTTGCCCCGGACATCAACTTGCCCACGAATGGAATCCCGGGATCATCAAGCATTTTGCGAATATCGCTGCGGTTGACACGATAAACCCCGGCGCCGGTGGCCAGCCATAAATTTTTCGCCTGATCTTCCACCACCCCGGCTACGCTGTCGTTGGGCAGGCCATTGCCGGTGTTCCACTTCATCATGGTTTCCCCGGTCAAACAAGCCAGACCGCCACCGGATGTGCCAATCCAAAGCCGCCCCTGTTCCCCTTCGTGCAACGCCAGCACCGGAAAACTTCCCCAGTGCTTTGACGCCTCGACGCTGGTTATTTTCCCATTTAATTCGCGCAAGATTCGGCCATCCTGTGATCCCAGCCAAAGCCCTCCGGACGATGGCGAAATCATCGCCGTCACCGGTGTTCCAGACAAACCTTGGGCGACGTCATACCGGGTCACGCCTTGAGCGTCAAAGCGATGGATCGTGCCGGCTCCGGTGTTGGCCCAAACGCCACCTTCCGCATCAACGCACACCGCCAGCACAATGTCGTCCGCCAGGCCGTTCGCGGTGGTGAAATGAATTTCCCGGCCATCTTTCAAGCCATATAATCCATCGCCCAAAGTACCCACCCAAACGGCCCCATCCCGCGCCAGGCACACGGACGAAATAAAGTTTTGCACTCCCAATCCATTGTTGCCGCCCACCCGGTCAAATCTTCCGGATTCACCCACGAACAAACCACCGCGCTGCAATCCCACATAAAGCCGTCCGCCCGAATCCAAGGCGAGAGCGGCAGGTGAACTATCGGGCAAACCTTGTCCCGCCGGTAGAATATGCACGGACTGAAGACGCAGTTGCATCAGGCCGCCGCCGGAGGTTCCCAGCCAGAGATTGCCGTCGTGATCCTCGCAAATGGCACGCACGTCATAAGGCCAGCGGTTTTCGCCGAGAATCACCGGCTGAAAATGGTTCTCTTCAAAACAAACCAACCCCCGGCCGCTCATGCCGACCCAGATCCGCCCATCCTGTCCTTCAGACAAACTCCAGATGCGGTCGGAAGCCGATTCCGAGTTGCGGAAATAATTGAAGCGCTTGCCCTCGGCCAGGTTGATCAGGTAGGTGTCGCCGAAGGCCCACAAATTCCCGCGCCGGTCCTCATAGGTCCCCAGATATTCGGGACTGCGCCCCTGACTCTCGGTCTGGAACACATAAGGCGTGATGTGTCCGTCAATGAACCGGCACATGCCGACGCGCGTCGTGATCCAGACAATGCCCGAACGCGCCACATTCACACCGGAAACAAAGTCATCCGACAAACCGTCGCGCTTGGTGAACGACTGGAACTGTTGTCCGGTCCAAAGGTTCAACCCGGCCTTGCTCCCGATCCAAACCTGTCCCCGGCTGTCCGCCGCCAGGCTCGTCACATTGTCGTCGAGCAATCCCTGCGCCCGGGCATAGTGCTGCATCCTGCCTTGGGCCAGTTCAAACAATCCGTCCTGTTGCGTGCCGATCCACAACCGGCCGCCGCTGTCCTCGCACAGGGCCGTGACGCGAACCGGATTGTTCGAGGCGGAGGATCCCAGTTTAATCCCGGTGAATTTGACGCCGTCAAACCAGACCAATCCCGCGGTGGTTCCCACCCAGAGAAAACCATCGCGGGTCTGGGCGATTGCGGTCACGGAATCCGACGGCAGGCCGTCGGCACCATGCCAGATGCGTATGGTGCCCGCCATCTCTGCCAGATTAAAATCGGAGCCGCTGGCCGGTTCGGATAAAAGCGCCAGCCCGGACCAGCAGGTAATCAGGTGGATGAATAGTCTTCGTGTCAAGGGATCGCTCCCAATCTTCATGCAAATGCTTTGTCCTCGCGCCATTCAGCTTCATGCTTCTTTAATTCTTCCGCGAATTCAGTCCCGCAAACCAATTGCACGGCCGGGTTTCCGCCATCATCAAAATTCGGCCGCGTCATTTCAGCCAATGCTGTTTGAGCTTTTGGGAATGTTGGAAGCATAGATTTGCATCTGTAATTATTTATTTAACGAGATGAATGTTGTCTGATGCCATTGTTTTTGCAATCTACATAATCGCGCTAAATTCCAATAAAAGACAGACTCGCCACTGCGCCGGTTCCGGAATATACTCCCGTGTTCAGATTGGAACCGGATATGGCAACAGAACCCAAAGATCCAGCCGCCAAACTCAGTGAATTGATTGAAGCGTTCGAATTTGAGTCGGAAGAGATGGTAACCCGGTTTGACCGCGAGACCAGACGCCCGGTCCACGTGGAGCGCCACATCGTGAGCGCGTTCGAGGAAGGTGAAGAGGATGAATTGGGCGATCTGGCTGATTGGCAGAAAGAGGAATTGGAAATCGCCAAGGCCGTGGCCGAAGACGACGGCGAACGGTTCATTGCCCTGCCCGACAAGCTCGACTTCCACGAATACCGTCACATGGAACGGTTCATCGGCACAGTGAAGAGCGCCCAGGCTGCGGAGGAATTGTGGCGAGCCATCAAAGGCAAAGGCGCTTTCCGTTATTTCAAAGACACCACAAGCCGGCTCGGACTGCTGGACCAGTGGTACCAGTATCGCGACGCAGCCCTAAAAGAACACGTCATGGATTGGGCCGAGGTTAATGAGGTGACGGTGGAGGATGACACGCAACGCAAACCCTGAAGGCTGTGCGGAAGCGCAACCCAACCGGAGAATTGGCGGGGATTCGGAACGGATTGAAGTTTGGACCGCGCGGTGCCGGTCTTCCTTAATCCGGTTTCTTTTCTCTGGGCTGCTCTGCGTTCTTGGCGTCTTCCGTCGTCGTTGTCCGTTGGCGCAACAAGCCGCGTTAAGTTTTCGCAAACGAGCAGGATTGGGGCGTTACTGCAGCAGGTGCGGCGGCGTGGTGGTGTCGCTCAAATCACAGGTTGGAGAATTGCCCACCGTGCTGCAATTGTAGGTGCCACCCGCCGGACACGGAGGAATGCTGTGGTTAACATTCAGCTTGATATATGGCGTCAGGTCGTCGGGAAAACTGATGCTCTGACCGGTTCGTTTGCGTTGTTCCAAGGCGAATTGCTGGGCCGCGGAGTCGATCTGCCGCAGGCTGCTGATGCAGGTATTGGCCTGGGCGGTGGCCCGCGCCTTCACATAACTGGGAATGGCAATGGCCGCCAGGAGGCCGATTATGGCGATAACGATCATAATCTCCACCAACGTAAAACCTGCTTCACGGACGCCTTTGGCGTTTTTCATGTTCAATTCCCTTTCGACAGCAACCCGACGCGTTTAATCAACATAACCGGCGGGTTAAGCTGATTCTCTTCTCCCTGGTTTGCCGGTTGCAATCGCTACTGGTATTCACTCTATTTCAAACAGGCTGAAAAGAAACGTATTAGGGGCGAATTGCGGGGTTTTAGGGGTGCACGGCGTTAGGCGAGGGTGGAATTACAGGGGAAAACCAAGGCAAATCGGATCGGGAAGCCCATTTCGGGGTTGTTCGAGGACAAGCCAGGGCGCCGCCCCCAGGAATGCTTCGAACCCGGTTTGAGCCAGCCTGACCCTCCCTTTTTGAGGCTTTTTGCGGCGAGCTTTTCGTAGGTTCGTGGATTTCGCGATTTGCTTCGTCAGTTCACCAGCTTGTATCCGACGCCGTGGATGGTCAGAAGATGCCGGGGTTCACTGCCATTGTCTCCCAGTTTCTTGCGCAGTTGGACGATCACCTGGTCCAAGGTGCGCGTGGTGCCATAATAATTGTAGCCCCAGACCTCATTCAGCAATTTGTCCCGCGACAGGACCTCGCCGGCACGCGCGTGGAAAAACTGGAGCAGCTTCAATTCCTTGGCCGTAAGTTCCCCGGTGGTATTGCCGCGTTTGACCTGGAATGTTTTGGGATCGATGGTCGCCAAACCAATCCGGAATGAATTTTCATCGGCGGCTTGCGACGAGGCGTCACTGCCACTGCGGCGCAGCAAGGCCTGGATGCGCGCCAGCAGTTCGCGCACGCCGAAAGGTTTCGTCACGTAATCGTCAGCCCCAAGGTCAAGGCCGACGACCTTGTCAATTTCCTGGCCCTTGGCGGTCAGCATGAGAATGGGGGCGGCAAATTTGTTGGCGCGAAGTTGCTTGCAGATGTCGTAACCGTTCAGACCCGGCAGCATCACATCCAGCAAGACGAGGGCAGGATGATGTTTCGCCACCGCGTCGAGCGCCTGGTCGCCGCGATTACACGACATCACATCGTAATCCTCGCTTTTCAATACTTCTTCCAGGCCCAGCAGGATATGCGGGTCGTCCTCAACAATTAAAATTTTTGTTTTCATGTAATCAACCACGGACAAACACGAATGGACACGAAGACAACTGCAACCTAATACCCGGAAGTTTTATCCGTGTTCATCCGTGTCCATCCGTGGTTTCAATGCATTTCAATGGCAGCCGTAAAACAAAGCAACTGCCGCCGCCCGCGCGCGGCTCATAGACCACATCACCACCGTGCGCCCGCGCGATTTGCCGGGCAATCGTCAGCCCCAGGCCCGAACCCTGGACACCGCTGCTCAACGAATCGTGCGCCCGGTAGAATTTCTCAAAAATCTTTTCACCGCTGCCGCGCGGCACGCCCAATCCACGGTCCAGCACCCGGACCTCGGCATAAGGCAATGGCGACTGCTTTTCCATCAGTTGTAGCGTGATTTCATTGATCGGAGCGCCGGTCTCCTGACCCGGCGCGTTGGTTGCCACCAATGTGGTGCCACGCCGGGTCGGAGACCGGCGCTCCTGCCCCTCTCCGCTCGGACGGGGCGTGGAAGTCGAGGCCGGGCCGCTGGAATATTTTTCGGCGTTCGACAACAGATTGACGATGATTTGCGACAGGGCATCGGCATCCCCATGCACCACAATCGCCGCAGCCGGCATCACACAATCGAACTTGAATCCACCGGCCTCCAGGTGCGGACGAAATGCCTGCCCGGCGGCCCGGACGACCTCGACCAGGTCGCACGGCTGAAAATTGTACTTCTTCTCACCGCGTTCCAGGCGGGAAAAATCGAGCACATTGTTGATGAGCCGGGTGAGCCGCCCGGCCTCGGCCGTGATGATGTCCAGGTAGGAACGCTGCTTGGCCGGGTCGGTCACCCGCCCCTCGGCGAGCAGTTCGGAGAACATGCGGATGGACGTCAGTGGTGTTTTCAATTCGTGCGATACGTTGCCGACAAAATCGGTTTTCTGCCGCGCCAGTTTGAGTTCGGAATTCAGGTTGCTGACGATGAGCCAGCTGCCCACGCCAATGGCGAGCACGAGCACCGCCACCAGCAATCCGAGCGTGATTTTGGCGGTGTGCGCCGCCTGCGTCAGCTGCGCGGGATTGACAAGATAAGCGGCCACCTCCCAATGCGGCAGCGCCTCGCCAATTTCCGTGGCTACAAAAGGACGCTTCCAACTGGCTGAAAAGCCGGTATGCGAAAGCACCACCGGTTTGGCGTTGTCGTCGAGCACGGCGACGCAGATTTCATCGCGCATGTCTGCATCAGCCTGCACGAGGTTGTGCAAACCGTCCACAACCCGTTCCAGGTTCAACTGCGCGCCGAAAATAAGATCGGGTTCGGTCCTGAGCCGGTGCCAGAACATGAGCCGGAGCTTGTTCTGGAGGAACCGCGCGAGC
>CAZKTW010000014.1:0-27788 GCA_964555775.1 uncultured Bifidobacteriaceae bacterium
GGCGATGCAGCGCCTTGCTCATCCAGAGCGAGCCTTCGCGGCAGGGCGTGCATTGACCGCAGCTTTCGTGGGCATAAAATTCGGAAAGGTTCGCCAGCGCCTCGACGATGTCGGTCGAGTCATCCATCACAATGATGGCGCTGGAACCGCTCATGGAACCGGCCTGGATCAGGGAATCAAAGTCATACGGCAGATCGAGCATATCGACTTCGGCCAGCACTTCCTTGCCGTCCGAACCCTTGCGCTTGAGTTTGAATTTCTCGCCCGCCTTGAAAACCTTGGCCGATGAACCACCTGGGATGACCGCCTTCAATGAACGCCCGGGACGCAGTCCCCCGCCGAAGGCCGGGTCATTGATCAGTTCCCCAATCGTGGCCTTGCCAATTTCGATTTCGTAGTAGCCCGGTTGCTTGACGTGGCCGCTGAGGCTCACGATGCGGGTGCCGGTGTTGTTGGGCGTGCCGAGCTTCGCAAATTCCCCGCCGCCCAGGGCAACGATATGCTTCACGTTGCAGAGCGTCTCGACGTTGTTGACGATGGTCGGGCACATGTAAAGGCCCAGGATCGCCGGGAAATACGGCGGTTTGATGCGCGGATACGGACGCTTGCCTTCCAGTGATTCGATGAGGCCGGTTTCCTCGCCGCAAATGTAGGCGCCGGCGCCGCGATGAACGTACATCTCCAGATCGTAGCCGCTGCCGAGAATGTTTTTGCCGAGGAGATTTTTGGCGCGCGCCTCGGCCAGGGCCTGTTTCAAGAGCTTCGCGCCTTCCGGCATTTCGCCGCGGATATAGATGTAGGCCAGATGCACGTCGTTCGCAAAACACGCGATGATCATGCCCTCGATCAGCTGATGCGGATCCTTGTACATGATCTGGCGGTCCTTGAACGTGCCCGGCTCCGATTCGTCGGCGTTGCAAATCAGGTAAATCGGCTTGCCGCTCTTGCGGTCCACGAACGACCACTTGAGTCCGCACGAAAAACCCGCGCCGCCGCGGCCGCGCAGGCCGGAAGCCATAACTTCCTGGCGGATTTGTTCCGGTGGGGTCTGCGTTTTGCCATCAGGCAGGGATTTGGGCTGGAGGGCGAGCGCTTTTTTGAGCGCGTCGTAGCCGCCATGTCGCATATAACATTCGATGTCGGGCGTGTAACCCGGTTCATCGGCGTGTTTCAAAATCAGTTTGTATTGCTGCGGCATGGCTAATTGCGTGAAAAATGAAACGTGAAACGTGAGGTCGGACTTTTTGTTGGTACACTCGCCCTCACCCCGGCCCTCTCCCCCGGGGAGAGGGGGAAGCTGCGGGCGTCGCTCTGAAATTCGCTTGTCACAATTATAACCGCCGGCTTTCTGCCGTTTGCCATAAAATGCACACGACAACCCATGTCGTTCGTGCCGCTGATGACCGGACGATAATTCTCCCTCTCTTGGGGGAGAGGGCCGGGCTGAGGGCGAACGTAATCACCAATCGATTTTTTCAACGCTGAGCCAGTTTGGCGGCTTGACTGGCCGGGGAAAGCGTTTAGGCTAAACGACGCTCCGGCCTGCCCGATGGTGTAACGGTAGCACAGCAGACTCTGAATCTGTTTGTCATGGTTCAAATCCATGTCGGGCAGCCAATTTGCCAAGGCGGAAGGAAGCATCTTCACTTGCAACCTCCCACAATTTCATCCGCCTTTTTGTGGCTGACACCCTCGTAGAAGGCGTCGTTGCACATCATCACCGGCGCGGTGCCGCAACTGGCGAGACATTCGACGAATTCGACCGTGAATTTGCCATCCTTCGTCGTTTGCGGGCTGTGCGCGTGCGCATCCAGGCCGAGCTTCTCGCAAAAATGTTGATGCAGTTGATACGCGCCTCCCAGCGCGCAGCTCAGTGTCCGGCAGACCTTGATTTGATATTTGCCCATCGGCTGCTGCCGGAGCATGGGATAAAACGTCACGAGTTCATAGACGTTGATGGGCTGCAATTCCAGCTTCCGCGCCGCCCACTCGACGGCTTCCTGGGAAATCCAGCCGAAATGCTCCTGGATGGCATGCAACACCATGAGCGACGCCGCGCGTTTCACCGGATAATGGGTGACCAATTCGTTCACCTCCGCCTCAAGCGCCGTCGGCACGGCAAATCCGCCCTGGCGCTGGAGCGGATTGGGAATGGGTTCGGTGTGGGCGGCGTTCATCGATCACACTCCCCCATCACAAAATCCAGCGACCCGAGGATGACCACGGTGTCGCTCATCATGTGACCGGGCATCAATTCACTCAGGATGCTCAAATTCACAAAGCTGGGGGAGCGGATTTTCATCCGGTACGGCGTGCCGCCACCGCGGCTGTGGATATAAAAGCCGAGTTCTCCCTTGGGGTTTTCATGTCCAAAATAGATTTCGCCGGGCGGCACGTTCATGCCCTGGGTGACCAGGATGAACTGGTGGATCAATTCCTCCATGCCCGACAACACCCGGTCCTTGGCGGGCAAAACGATCTTGCCGTCGGCCACGTTCACCGGTTCCTTGCTCTGGTTGTCCGGGCCGCCGGGGATTTTGTCGAGGCATTGATACAACAGGCGCATGCTCTGGCGCATTTCCTCCATCCGCACCAGGTAACGGTCGTAGCAATCACCCACCGAGCCGGCCGGCACATCAAATTCCAGGTCCGGATAGCAGAGATACGGCTGGTTTTTGCGCAAATCGTATTCGATGCCGCTGCCGCGCAGGTTCGGGCCGCTCAGGCCGTAATCAATCGCCGTTTCCTTCGAAATGATGCCGACATCCCGGGTCCGGTCCACCCAGATGCGATTGCGGGTGAGCAGAGTCTCGCATTCATTGAGCGTGACGGCGAATTCCTTGAGGAACTGGCGGCACTGATCCGTCCAGCCCGGCGGCAAATCGCGGGCAACACCGCCGATGCGCGTATAGCTCGTCGTGAACCGGGCGCCGGTAAGCGACTCGCACAAATTGTAAATCTTCTCCCGTTCGGTGAAAATGAGCAGGAAGACCGTGATGGCGCCCACATCCATGGCAAACGCGCCCAAACCCAGCAAATGCGCTGAAATTCGCGCGAGTTCGCAGCACATGACGCGGATGTACTGGCAGCGCGGCGGCAGTTGTTTTTCAATGCCGATCAATTTCTCCACCGCGAGCGCGTAGGCGACGTTGTTGGCCAGCGGCGCCAGATAATCCAGCCGGTCCGTGTACGGGATGAACTGGGTATAGGTCATGCTCTCGGCGATTTTCTCGTCGCCGCGATGCAGATAACCGACGTCCGGGTCGGCCTTGGTGATGACCTCGCCATCCAGTTCGAGCACGATACGCAACACCCCATGCGTGGCCGGATGCGACGGCCCCATGTTGAGGACCATTCGCTCGCCCTGCATGTCCTGCAGTTCCTCGGCCGCGGGCGGCAGCGATTGCACCGCCGCCCCAACCGAGGCCGCGGGATCGCGAAATTCAATGTCTCGCACTTCAGCCATGAAAATTAATTTTCCGGTGTCCGCACGCGCGGCTCGCGGGAGATGGCATCCTTGCCACCGGCCACGGTCACAAACGGGCCGCCTTCCAGGGGAGCCGGCTTGGTGAACGCGATCCCGGGCACTTCGCTCGGTTTGCCGGCGAGCGGGAAATCCTTGCGCAATGGAAAATAGGGATAGCCTTCCCACATCAGGATCCGGCGCAAATCGGAATGTCCGCGGAACCGGAGGCCCATCATGTCGTAGATTTCACGTTCGTGCCAGTTGGCCGTGCGCCAGACTCCGGTGACGGTGGGCAATTCGGATTTTTCCTCGCTCACATCGGTTTTGATGCGCAATTCCGCGCCACTGGCCAGGCTGCGCAAGTGATAAACGACCGTCCAGCGCGGATCCTCCCCGTAATTGTCCAGGCTGCTGACATCCACGAGGTAATCGAAGCCCAGTTCCTTTTTGGCGGAGCTGCATACTTCGGCGATGCGTTCCGCGTCGGCAAGCTTGACCGTGATTTCGGCGTGAAATTCGGACGGTTCGGAGATCAGATCGCCGAACCGGGCTTTGAGTTGGTTGGCTGGTTCAAGCGCAGTCACGTGGCAAAAGCATCACTGCCGATGAACACGGACGGACACGGACGGAAAGCCCCTCGGGGCCATGGCTCAAGTTATCCGTGTGCATCAGTGTTGATCCGGGGTTGAAATTAAAATCAAGCCGCAGCGGTTTTCAGCGTTTTCAGGAACGGCTCGTGTTGCACCTTGTTTTGCAGTTTCATCAACGCGTCCAGGACGGCCTCGGGCCGGGGCGGACAACCGGAAACATAAATATCCACCGGGATGATGTTGTCCACGCCTTGGAGGACGGCGTAACTGCGGTACATGCCGCCTGTGGAAGCGCACGCCCCCATGGCAATGACCCATTTCGGCTCGGTCATCTGGTCGTAAATGCGCTTCACCGCCGTCGCCATCTTGTAGGTGACGGTCCCGGCAACGATCATCACGTCGGACTGGCGCGGCGAAAACCGCATGACTTCCGAGCCAAAACGCGAAATATCGAAGCGGCTGGCCCCGGCGGCCATCAATTCAATGGCGCAACACGCCAGACCCATCGGCATCGGCCAGATGGAATTCTTGCGGAACCAGTTCAAGGCCGCGTCAACGCGTGTAACGATGACGTCGCCCTCAATTTTTGAATCGTAACCGACTTCGCTCCGTGTTTGCATAGGCACACGCCTCCTATAAAGCTGTGCTAAAGCCAACGTAAACAACGCTATTAGTTGAAACAAGGCAAATTGTGAATTTTTTCACAATGTTTCAGTTTTTGTCGTGATCGCTCGCCCGGTTGGTGAACAAAACTGATGCACCGGGCCCGCCGGGGGAAATTCAGGGGGAATTCTGAAAGGCGTGTTGCCTAAATGGGCCGGACTGCGGCTGTCCCAGCCGCAGCACGTTCGACCATGCAAAATACTCGCGTAGTTCGTGTAATCATTTGGCAATCCGAAATGCTCCGGGTGGGACACCCGCGGTCCGCTGCCGCCAAGCGGTTTGGGCAACATGCCTTGGATTTGCGGCCGGCGAGTCAGCCATTCCGCTCTCCGTTTCCGGCGGTCCGGGAAACTTTCACACAAATTTAACAATGTGCCCGGCGATTTCTGTTATCAACTTGCGCTTGTGAGACGAGCCAAAATGCGTAGAATCAAAAAACGCGGTTGGCATTAACGATGAAAACTTTTGCAGAGTTGAACTTTCCGGGGCGGCTGATAGCCGTCGAAGGCCTTGACGGGTCGGGCAAGTCCACGCAGATTTACCTGCTGAAACGCTGGCTGGAGGCCGAGGGCATCAAGGTCTATTTCAGCGAGTGGAACTCGTCGGAACTGGTCAAATCCGCCACCAGCAAGGGCAAAAAACGGGAGTTGCTCACGCCCACGACGTTCAGCCTCATTCATGCGACGGATTTCGGCGACCGCTATGAACGGCACCTGCTGCCGTTGTTGCGCGCCGGTTATATGGTCCTGTGTGACCGTTACATTTTCACCGCGTTCGCCCGCGACGTCGTGCGGGGCTGTCCCCCCGAATGGGTGCGGGGCATCTACAATTTCGCGGCCCAGCCCGATCTTACGATTTTCTTCAAGGCGGACCTGGAGGTGTCCCTCAACCGCATTCTGGAAGGCCGGCCGAAACTGAAATTCTTCGAGGCGGGCATGGACCTGGAGCTGTCGAACGATCCCTACGAAAGCTTCCGCATTTTTCAAGGCCGCATTTTGGAGCAATACATGGCGATGAGCGGCGAATTCAATTTCATCGTCATGGATGCCAACCTGCACGTGGAAAAACAGCAGGTGGCCGTGCGCAAACTCGTGGGCGAACGCATTGATTTGAAACAATTCAAGCGTCGCAGCCCGCTGCCCTTGCCCCCCCCGGCGCCGCCCGACGAAAAGTCGATCGAGATGGAGGAAGATTCGGCCGCATGAATACAAACCCAAAACCCGCAGACCAATGCCGCCGGTTTTACGGACACGGCATCCCCGGCATTCAACTCGAACAGCTCACCGGCCGGTTGATCGTCGTCGAAGGCGCGGACGGTTCGGGCCGTTCCACGCAAATCGCGCGGTTGGTGGACTGGCTGGAGACCGGCGGCCATCCAACGGTGCAGGTGGGATTGAAGCGCTCCACGCTCGTGAGTTCGGAGCTCGAAAAGGCGCAGGAAGGAAATATTCTGAGCCGGACAACGCTGAGTTTGTTTTACGCGACGGATTTCGCCGACCAGCTGGAAAACATCATCCTGCCGGCGCTCAAGGCGGGGTTCATTGTGCTGGCCGACCGCTACATTTACACGTTGATGGCGCGCGACATGGTCCGCGGCATGGACGAAACGTGGCTGAAGAATCTTTATGGCATCGCGCCCGAACCCGACGCGGTGTTTTATCTTTCCGTCGAACCGGAGGAACTCGTCCAGCGCAATCTCGCCAAAAACGCGACGCTGGATTTCTGGGAAAGCGGCATGGACCTCGGCCTGTCGCGTGACATGTTCGACAGTTTCATCAAGTATCAGACCGCCATCCAGGCCGTGTTCCGGCGATTGCAAACGACCTACGCCTTCAACATCGTGGATGCCAACCGCTCGATGGATTCGGTCACCAAGGAATTGCGGAAGAAAATCGGCGCCTTGCTGAACGGAGATTAAAAAGTTAGGCGCCCGGCGCCGGGGTGTTGGTGGGGGGCGCAACCTCCGGCGGGGAGTTGGTGCCCGGCGGGCGGCGGGCCGGATGTTGTTTCATCAACCCTTCAAACTGTTTCAACTGTTCCGGCGTCAGTTCGGCGCGGATTTGCTGGTTGACGTCCTGCATCACCTTGCGCATCTGCGGCGCCACATTGGTCCAAAGCACATGGTTGCGTTCCTGTCCCTCGGCAACGATTCTGGCGATGTTGTTGCTTTGCCCCAGGGTGAGATGAAGCGACCCGACCAGCCGCTGGACAAAATCCTTGCTCAGACGTTCCGCCAGCTTGGGGAGGGGAACCTCGGACGGATGGGCGGGTCCGTGATTATCTGCCACCGGATGCACGTTGGACTCGCTGGCTGACGCCTCCGTCAAGCCCGGTTGCCCGTCCTTTGCATGATTGACCAGCAGGCCGCCGGCGATCACTCCCGCGCCAAAAATCACCACGGCGGCCAGAATGATTTTCCAGGAATTCATTGGGCCTGGTCGCTTTGATCCACGGAAGCCAGCAGTGTGTTTTCAAAATTCTGGGATAGATCGTCCGCCTTGTTGGCGGTGGAATTGAAAAACGCCCACGCGCCGAGCAGCAGGGCCACGGCCATGCACGACACGGCGGCCCGCCAAAGCCCGCGCACCCACAAGGCCAGAGGCTCGGTCACGGTGCGGTTCGCGACCAGGGCCATCACGCGTTTCTCGAACGCATAGGGCACGCGATCACCCGGCGGATTCGCCTGGGCGGCAGCGATCAATTTCTTCTGCAATGATTGCCAGTTGTACATAAACACTACGTTTTATCAGACGCCGCCCTGCAACCACCGGTTACAGGGTTACAGATACTTGTCGCGCGCCATTTTGGCCAGAATCTTTCGCATTTCGGCCCGGGCCCGAAACGCGCGCACCTTCACCAGCGGCACGGACCAGCCCGTAAGTTGGGCAATTTCCTTCACCGGGCGGTCTTCAATTTCCAGCAGCGTGATGACCAGGCGCGCCGCCGGAGAAAGCCGTTCCAGAATTCGCCCGATGAGCAACCGAGCCGCATCGGCGGTTTCGGAGGCGGTTTCCGGCTGGGCCACAAACCGCTCCAGCCAGTCGTGCTCCGGTTCGGTTAGGTCCGAAAACGGCGACTCACGGTTGCGCTGATGGCCGCGCAAAAAATCGTAGCACGTCCGCACGGTCAGCCGCATGAGCCAGTGTTCGAACGGCGCCTCCCCCCGGAAACTTTTAAGCTTTTCGAAGGCCTTGAGCCAGACTTCCTGCGCAATGTCCTCGATTTCGCTTTCACGGCGCGCATAACGGCGCGCGGTGGCAAAGACGCGCGGTGAGTATCTTTGCACCAGGGGCTCGAAACTGGCGGCATCGCCTTGCAGCACGGCAGCGATCAATTCCGCTTCGGTTCGTTCCATTGCCGCGAGTCTGCCAAAAAACAGTTCCCGGCCAAGGTCAAAAGCCGCGTGGGCCCGGGCGGTCAGGGACGGGTGATATGCAGTGTCGCCTCCAGGTCGCGGGAAAAAACGGAAAGCGCCTCGGTCATTCGGCGGGGCTGATCGGTAAGCGTGCTCCACATGTGGTCGGTGGTGGCCGGCCGGCGGCGGATCAATTCCGCCGTGGCGGCAATCAGCGACAGACAATTGTTCAGATCATGCCGCAGGGTGGAGAGTTTCTGGTTCAACTCCGCGATTTGCTCCACGCTCAGGGCGACCGGTTCTGTAGGCAAAGCCATGATGCAATAATAATTGTTTAATTCCGGACGATAGCTAGCGGGTTCCATGCCAGAACCATTGGGGCAAACCGGCGGGAACAGTTGTCTTCGGGCCCTCGACCCAACACCCGCAGGGCACCGAAAACAAGCCATCTCACCCTGGCTTGGGGCTGGCGTGTCCGCAAACCCGCGCGCAGATTTTAGACCCCCTCCCGTTCACCAGTATTCCTCGATGTGAATGGTTCCCGGTTCCTTGCCCTGGCCGGCTTTGAAGCCTTTGACCTCGAGCATGGCTTTGACCACCTTCACCATTTCCGGGTTGCCGCAAAGAAAAACATCGGCCTGTGCCGGATCGAGCGTGACCCCGGATTCCTTTTCCACCACCCCCTGCTCCAACAAAGTCTGCACGCGCCCGCTGTGCCCCCGAAAATGCGGATCCTGATCGGGGCGGGTGATGCTGGGGATGTACGTAAAGTTCGGCCGCAGCCGGGCCAGGCTTTCGAGCTCGCCCCGGTAACCGAGATCCCAGCCATAACGCGCGCCGTGCAGAACGATGAACCGCCGCTTGGATTCATTCATCAGCATCGTGCGCAGCATTGAAATGTAGGGCGCCAGTCCCGTGCCGGTGGCGATCAGAATGACCGCCTTGTCCGGCGCCACCCGATCGAGTGTAAACACGCCGGTGGCCTTCGGTCCCAGGAACAGCCGGCTGCCATGGCGCAAGGCAAACAGGCGCGGCGTCAACTGGCCGCTGGTGATGAGCGTGAGATAAAACTCCACGTAACGGCGCTCCACACTGGACGACGCAATGCTGTACGCGCGCCGGATCATCTTGTCCGGCTCGGAAACGGGTTCTTCCGCGGCCGCTTCCGGAACGCGCGGTTCCCGGCCCAGCAGGCCCAGCACGCCGAACTGTCCGGGCTTGAAGTCGAACAGCGCCGCATCGGGCTGGGCCCGGAGAATCACCAGTTGCGGATTGATTTCCTCGCGTCCGACAACCGTGGCGTTGTACGGAATTTCATTATTGGCACTCATGGCAGTTGATCAAAAACTAATTGGAGTTTGGGTCAATGCCGGCCTCGTTTGCGGGTCACGGTCGATGGCATTTGAACCAAGCCTGCTTTTTATCGCGCGGCATCATGTACCGGCCCCCGGACGGATGTCAATATCGGTGGCTCTCTCTGCGGTGGAAATATGAAAATGGATTGGCTGCCGGTATAACGGCGGAAGCCGGTCCAGCGCCGTGTGCTGGAAATGAATTACACCGCGAGAATCCGCTGGAAAGATTCTTCGCTTGGATGGCCTGAGACGGTCTGATTAAATTCACCCGACGCAATATGAGCGAAGGCAAACAACCATTTACTGAATATGCCACCCGGGCCCGGCGCCGTCCGGATGCCTTCCGGTGGGGCTGGATTGCCGCCGGCATCCTTGCCGTGCTGTGGGTGGCGTCACTGCTCCTCTGGGCCTCGGCCCTGGCCAAACAACGCGGATTGGAATCACTCCAGCCCCGGCTGGAGGAGGCCAACGCCAGTCTCGCCGGCGCCCAGGACGAAAACCAAAAAGAAAAAGACCAGATCGCAGCCCTGCAATCCAAGATTGCAGACCTGGAACAGGAAAAAGACATGGCCGCCCAAATGGCAAAAGGACTCGAAAACGAGATGCGCGCCGACCTTGAATCCAAGGACATCACCATCTCCAATCTGCAAGGCAAGCTCACCGTGAACATCCTGGATCGCGTCATGTTTGATTCCGGCGAAGCGATCTTGAAACCGGACGGAGAGTCCGTCATGCGCAAGATTGCCGCCATTCTTGCCGGGCACCCGGGGCTCAAGATTCACGTCATCGGTCACACGGACAACGTGCCCATCCGGCCCGAAGCCCGCAGCCGGTTCACCAGCAATTGGGAACTATCCACCGCCCGCGCCCTGGCGGCCGTGCATTTTCTCGCCGAAAAAGCGGGGGTGGATCCGCGCCGGGTCGGGGCCGTGGGTTATGGTGAATACCGCCCCATCGCCGACAATGCGACCGCCGAGGGAAGAGCCAGAAACCGCCGCATTGCCGTCACCATTCTGCCGGATGAACTCGCCGGCGCCGATACGACCCCGGCATTGAAGCCCGCTGCCTCCACCAATTCCCCACCCCAGCCGGCCATGACTGAGCTGCCTGAACCACTCGTGAAGTAACATACACTCTTTGGTCTCTGTTCGCGTTCAATGTGACCGAAAGGTTTAAAGTCAACACCGCTGAGCCTCACCTCACCCCGTCCTCTCCCCTCCATCCGATGGAGCGGAGAGGGAGAATCATCGGCCGGTGGGTTTGAAAAACAACGACGATCACGGGTGTACGTGATAGGATGAGGCCGAGGGTCCGTTTGCCGTTCCCTCTTCCCTCAAAGGGGAAAGGGCCAGGGTGAGGGGTGAGTCCGTGGCTTGAATTGTTGCAAGTCATCTCGGTGCGGCCTTTTCCCGGTCAACCGCCCCGTTCCGAAGTTCATTTCATTCGGGTTCGGTTCGACCCGTTGGGGATTCCACCCCGGCATCCGGCTGATCCGGACAAACCAGACCGAATTGCGCCCGGCTGATCCAGCCGGTCGCATATGCCGTGCGGATGAAAAAATAATTTCCCCGCACCCGCAGCCGCCGGGCGGGCGCGCCCGCGTTCAACGTCGAAACCACTTCCGCCTCCCTCGTCGGCGTCAACAACAGTGGCGCCTCCTTCTTCAGGACAAAACCGATCTGCGTCCGGCTCACCACGCCGAGGTTCGCCGTGAGGCTGAAGAGAAAAAATCCAAAGGCCAGCGCCGCCAGCGCCTGCTGCCAGCCCGCCTTCCGCCGCCGGAGAAATCCCGGCAACGTCACCAGGCCCACGGCCAGCCAGAGGGTCGCCCCGGCGAGCCAGACCCACGCATCCGACGGCAGCCACAAGGACGCGGTCTCGAACCATTTCAATTGCGGCGCATCCACCTGGGCCGCCGGCCGCGCAAATTTCAGGTTCGCCCGGGCGCGCGCCTCGAACGGGTCAATCCACTGTGCCTGTTCCCACGCCAGAATGGCCGGGCCGGCGTGACCGCTCCGCCACTCGGCAATTCCCAGATTCACCAGGGTGCCGCTGGCCAACCGGGTTTGCGCGGCTTTTGCAAAAGCCGCCGCCGCCTCGGGAAATTGCCCGGCCCGGCTCAACCCGACACCTTGCGCAAAAAAATCATTCGTTGCCGCCTGGCTGAATTCAGCGGCAAATAAAATCAAGGCCAGAAAAATGCGGCACCGGCTCATAATTTTTCCTCCAGTTTCCGCAGCACCGTTTCCAGGTCAGACCGGAGCGCCAGCAGACCGGCCGGCGTGCCGGCGGCGACGGCAAATCGCGCGTCCGCCGCCGCAAAAATTTTCCTGACGGTTTCGCCCGCGGCACTGCATTGATCCTCACTGTCCAGTTGGGCCAGCACGTCAGCGCAGACCAAGGCCCGCGGATTTGCCGCATCCTGCGGCGCAACCGCAATGCGCATCGCCGCCACCGCATGCTGGACAAACGCCATCGCGTCACCGGCGGCAACCGCCTTTTGTAATTTGCGTTTTTCGCGGCCCAGGGCGCGCCGGGCCTGACGGCGCCGCACGATTTCCGGATGCGCTTCCAAAAAACGGCGGCGGCGATCCCACTGCCCGAGCGCGAGAAAACCGATCACGGGCACGAGTTGCACGCACACAAACCAGGCGCGCAATTGCAACGGCTTCAGGCTCCCCACCCTTTTGCCCGGCGTGGTTGCCAGCCCGCTCAGCTTCAACGGCGCGGCGGACTGCGTTTCATCGTCGGTAGCGGGCAATTGCACCGGCAGGCTGTCGCCGACAACTGTGAGCGGCAGCGAAGGAATCGTCAGGTCCACATATTTCGCGGTTGCCGGGTCGAAATAACTGAACGGAATTACGGGCGTTTCCCGCACTTCATCGGTCAAAGGAATCAAGGTATAGCCGGTGTCCGGCGGGTTGCCGGCGATGAACAGCCAATCCGGCGAATGTGGCGGATCCGCCGGCACCAGCCTGGTCAGATCGCCCTGACTGTGAAAAACCACTTTCAGATGCACCGGTTCGCCGACCTGGAGCCGGTTGGTGGACAATTGTGGCGGGTCGCAAGCGAATTTTCCAATGGCACCGGTGAAGCCGGGCAGTTCACCCGCGGACGGCAGCGGCCGGACGTTGATTTCAACCGCGTCCGAAACCAGCAAAACATATTTTGTCGGTCCGGCGGGCAGGGTTACCTGTCCGTGAATGGAAATCGGCCCGGTAAACTCGCGACCCGCAGCGAAACCTTGCGCCGAAAATTTCAACGGCCCGGCGGCAATCGGCGTTGCCACCATTTCGCAGATGAACGCCGGCGTGAGGTGGCCGTCAAGGTTGACCGGCTCAACGGATTGTCGCGCCGTTGTTTTGTCGGTCATCAAGCCGTCGCCGTTAAGCTGGAGTTCGCGGAGCGCTTCAACTTGATTGCTTGATCCCGCCGGCAACATCACGCGCACGCGGAACGGTTCGCCGAGAAAAACATTCGTGGCCGAGGTTTCCAGCCGCAGCTCCCGCGCGGCCTGCGGCTCGGGATTTTCCGCGACCACATCCAGGATTGCCGCCGGGATTTCCAGCGGTTTGCCGTAAACCTCCACCGTGAAATTCGTGATGCCAAAGCGTCCCACCGCGGTTGCCCGCACTTCGTAAATGAAGGATGTCAGGGGACGGAATTTGTTCTCCAGAACCTGCGTTAGTTGGCCGCGCGCGTTCGCGCCGGATCTCAACTCCGGCGGCAGGGACATTTTGCCCGGCCATCGAATCGAGGATTCCGTCGCATCCACCGTCACCCGATAAAAGGTCTTTTCTCCCGGGCGCACGACCGGTGGATCGAATACCGCCATGGCGGTCACCGGCGACGAAACATCCACCGCCGGTTGCGCCACTTGAAGCTGCATCAGTCCGCCGGTCGGTCCTTGCGGCTGCTGCGCCCGCAACAAAAGCGGCATGAGCAGCAGGAGCAGAAACTGTTTGGAAGAGGCAAAGCGCATTTCAAAATCACCAATCGTGCCCTTTTTTGTCTTTTGGCAGGGCGCCGGCTTCGTCGCTCATCGGCAAACGGCGGCTGCCATCGAGCAATAAACCGTCAAGAATTTGCCCTGCCTCCTCCGGCGAAAGCTGCATCTGCATCCGGCCGCCTTCGCGCGACGGATTCTCCTTCTGGCCGGCCAGCGAATCCGGTTGCACGTCCTCGTCCTCGTCATTGCCGGCGGCGCCCGGCGGCGCGTCTTCCCTCGGGATGCGGCCCTTGAGCTGGCTCAAAAACGCGTTCAGCTGCTGGTGCTGGCCGGCGAGGGCCGCCGCCATCTGTTGCATGTTCCGCTGGCTGTCCACCAGCTGCGCGATGCGCTGTTCGACAATCTCCGCATTCGTTGCGGCATGGGTGTCGGCGGGCTTCAGTTCGGCGGCGCTCTTGAAATCATCCGCCGCCCGCCGCCATTTGCGGAGTGTCTGGCCGCAGGTTTCCATTGCTTCCCGGACGGCCTTTTCCGCGCTGCGCAGTTCGCGCCGGACGCCGCGCCCCTCCCGATAGGCGGCAACCATCTGCAACAAATCATTTTCATCGAGCGCCGATTGCGCTGATCGAATGGCTTCCCCGCCGGTCGCCAGGCTGGCCTTGTCCTGGGCGGCAAGTTTCTGCGCGTCCGGCCCTTTTTTCAACAGCTCGAGGCCCGCGGCAAACCGCGTGTGGCCGAGGTTATAAAGGGCCGATGGCTGCACGCGTTCATCCGGCGAAGCGAGGGCCGACTGGAACATCTGCTCCGCCTCGGTGAATTTGCCGGCGGCGAGCAATGCCGTCCCGGCGTTGTAAAAACCCCGGGCCGTGACCGGCGGAACGGCATTCGTTTCGCCGCCGGCCAGGGTGGGACAACCCGTTGCCAGCGCAGCCGCCAGCGCGATTCCGTCCAATGTCGCAAACAGTTTCATGGTTATGCTGGAAATTTTTTCCGTCGCGTGCCGGTCAAAGATTCGGCGATGATGAGCGCCAGCGCAACGGCGAGCGGCAGGTGAAAATGGTCCATCTCGCTTTGAACGGACGGCCACGGGCCGCCCGCGCGGTCCGGCAGATGAATCGCGGTGCGGACCTTTGTCAGACCTTCACCCAGCGCGCCCAGCGGATAATAACTGCCGCCCGTGGCCTGCGCGATTTCACGGAGCGTCGGTTCGTCGAGCCGGCTCCGCACCATTTCACCTTTCGCATCCCGCACCAGCTCCACCTGTCCGGCGGCGTTCGCAAATCGAATTTCCTTTCCGGCGGGCGTGCCGACGCCGATGGTGAACACCACCACCCCGTTCGTTGCCAGGGATTTGGCGGCGGCCACCCCGGATTTTTCCAGATCCTCGCCGTCAGTCACGAGCACGACCAGTTTGCGCCGGGCGCCCTTGTCCATCGCGCGACACGCCTCATTCAGGGCACGGCCAATGTCGGTGCCCGGAATCGGAATCGTATTGTCATCCACGGAAAGTAGGGTTTCCTCAAAAGCATCGTGGTCAAAGGTCAACGGACACTGGATGAACGCGCTGCCGGCGAAAGCGACCAGGCCGACGCGTCCATGGCTTTGCCGCTGCACAAAATTCAGGATGGAAAATTTCGCCCGCTGCAGCCGGTTCGGCAAAACATCGGTGGCCAGCATGCTGCGCGAACAATCCAGCACGAACACCACGTCCTCGCCCAGCCACGCGTTGTTTGCCCCGGCGCCGCCCCATTGCGGCCGCGCGAGGGCAACGCCGGCCAACGCCAAGGCCGCGAGCAGCAGCGCATGCTTGAAACGGCGCCGCGCCGGGCTGTGCGATGCCGTGAGTTCCTCGATGAAATGCGGTGCGGCCATCCGGGCAAGCTGCTCGCGGCGTGCCGCGGCGGCATGACGGTGCAGCAGCGCCAGCAAGACCGGAGCGCCCGCCGCCAGCCAGAGCCAGTGCGGTTCGGCAAAATGGAAATCCGGGAACATTTACGATTGAGGTTTGACGATTGGCGATTTGAGGCGGCGGTAAAACGCGTGGCGCTGGCATTCGGAGCGCGGAGCACTGCCCCGGCGTGATTGAAAAAAGCATCGCAACTCGCCGAGGCGGTGCTCGGCGCTCCAGACTTCCAAAATCGTAAATCGTAAATCGTAAATCATAAATCCCTCACGGCACGCGGCGAAACCGGGTGTTCGCCAGAATCATCTCAATCGCCAGCAATCCCAGCGCGGCGAACAACGGCCATTTAAACAAAGGTTGATACGTAGCGAACCGCCGCAGCTTGACCCGGGATTTTTCCAGCTGGTCAATCTGGTTGTAAATATTTTGCAGTTCGCGCTGGTTGGTGGCGCGGTAGAATTGTCCGCCGGACAGGGCGGCCATCTTGCCCAGCACGGAATAATTCGCCGGCTGGAGGAGCAGCGTGGGGATGACATTACCATTGGTGTCGAGCCGCAATTGTCCCGTCGCCGGGTCGAACGCGGGCAGGTTGCACGGCTGCTCGGCGCCGACGCCAATGGCGTAGATTTTTGTGCCGAGCGCGGCCGCAAGTTGCGCGGCCGGCAGGGGATCAAGCTTGCCCTGATTGTTGTCGCCATCAGTCAGCAAAATCGTGATACGGCTCTTGCTGTTCGGCACCGCCTTGAGCCGCTTGGCTGCGACTGCAACCGCGTCGCCGATGGCCGTGCCCAGGTCCCGGATGATGCCAACGTGCAGGCGCTGGAGATTTTCAACGAGCCAGTCGTGATTCAGCGTCAACGGACTGGCGAGATACGGCACGCCGGAAAAGGTAATCAGGCCGATCCGGTCGTCTGGCCGCTTCCGGATGAAATCATTCAGCACTCCGGACGCAATGGCAAAGCGCGACAGTTTTTCCGCCGGCCTGCCCATGTCAATCGCCTCCATGGACCACGACAAATCCAGCACGAGCATGATGTCGATGCCCGGCGTCTCGGTCTCGATGTGATAATCCGCCAGTCGCGGTCCGGCGAGCGCAACGATGCCGAAAGCCACCGCCAGCAGGCGGAGAAAAAATAAAAATCGGCCCGCCGCTGTGCGGACCCGGGTTCCCGCCGCCCGCGCGATGTCCGCGCTGGAAAATCGCAGGGCCGCCGGCTTGCCGGTCTTGCCGCGCAGCAACGCATACACCGGCAGCAGGCCGAGCAACGCCAGCAGCCACGGATATTGGAATTCAAATTCGCCGTTCATTTTTGTGCCGGACTGGCATCCAGGCGGGGCGGGGCTGTTGACGGGCCGTCGAATCCGGCACGCGCGGACGCCCGCCCCACCGAAAGCAGTCTTTGCTCGGCGAGAGAAATCAATTCGAGCGCGCGGGTTGCGGCATTGAGGGTTGCGGCCGGCGGTGGCGAAAACTTCCGCTCGTCGCACTCGCGCAGAAAACTCGAAACGGCCGCGGCCAATTCACCGCCAATTCTTTCACTGGCGGCGAGCGCGGCGCAAAATTCGGTCGTGGTCAACTCCGCCGCCGGCAGTTCAAACGCGGTGATGACGTAACGGCGCAGGATTTGCGAAGCTTCGCTCAATTGCTTTCCGTCTTCGGGCTGGCGCGGCAATTTCGTCAGCGCCGCGCGCGCCAGAATTTCCGGCGACAGAATGACCGCGGGTTTGGGTTGAAGCATTTTCCACAAACTCACAGCCGCCAGTGCGGCCATCAGGAGGCTGCCCGCAAGGATCGTGGTGCCGTGCTGTTCCCAGAACGTCGGCGGGATGTCGCCATAAGGCGGTGCGAGCGCCGGCGGTGTGTTCGTTGACACCTGGGCAGAAAGGGAAAAACCAAGAAGCAAAAACACCCAACACCCAACATTCAACTTCCAACATCCAATGAGCCTGCGTCGGCAGCGGGGCGTTGGGCGTTGGGCGTTGAATGTTGATTGTTGATTGTTCTTTTCCATTTCACCCGCGTCTCCGGCCCCGGCGGATTTCAAAGAATCGTTGCAACACGGGCGCGAACGGTTCGGCGGTGTCGAGCCGCAGCGTGTCCACGCCTGTGCGGATGAGCGCGTGGTCCAGTTCCGCCAACCGTTCGGCGTTGGCGGCGGCGAAACGCTCGCGCACGGCCTGGCGATGAGAGTCCAGCTCCAGCAGTTCGCCGGTTTCGGCGTCCTCAATCGTGAGCCGGCCGGCATCCGGCAGCGTGCTTTCGCGCGGATCGTGCAGGTGCAGGCAGACGACGTCGTGCCGCGTGTTGGTGAGGCCGAGTTCGGCGATGACGTCACGGGATTCTCTTAATCGTCCTCGTTCTCGTCCTTCGTTCTCGGATATTATGACGGGCAATTTCGACGACGAGGACGAGGGGCGAGGACGATCCCTGTCACCCGAGTGCAAAAAATCCGTGAGCAAAAATACAATTGCGCGGCGATGGAGGACGTGGTTCAAAAATCCGAGCGCGCGGGAAATGTCCGTGCCGCGGCGGCGTGGTTTGAACACCAGCATTTCGCGAACGAGGCGGAGAAGGTGGCGGCGGCCCTTGCGCGGGGGAACGAACAATTCCACCTCATCGGTAAACAGCAACAGGGCGACTTTGTCGCCGGTCCGGGCGGCGGACATGGCAAGAGTGGCGGCGATTTCAACGGCGAATTCGCGTTTGGTGTGGCTGGCCGAACCAAACGACGATGACGCGGACACGTCCACGGCGAGCACGGCGGTGAGTTCGCGCTCCTCGCGGAACCGCTTCACGAACGGGCGGCCCATGCGATGCGTGACGTTCCAATCAATGTCGCGCACATCGTCGCCGGGGATGTATTCGCGCAACTCCTCGAAATCCATGCCCCGGCCCTTGAAACGGCTCAAATACGCGCCGACCATCGTGTCGTTCACGAGGCGGTTGGTGCGCACCTCCACGCGGCGGACGGATTCAAGCAGTTCGGTGAGGGTCATGGGGAATTTTCGATTGCCGGTTGCCGATTGCCGATTTCAAAAAACCATGCGGGCGCGCGAAGCAAATCGTAAACCGGCAATCGTAACTCTTCGGTGGTCATGGCACAGGCACGGCGTTGAAGACCTTCTTTATGATCGCATCCGTCGTCACGGCCTGCGCCTCGGCCTCGTAGGTGAGGATGATGCGGTGGCGCAGCACGTCGGGACCGATGCTTTTCACGTCCTCGGGAATCACGTAATCGCGGCCTTGCAGCAGCGCCCACGCCTTGGCGGCGAGCGTGAGAAAAATCGTCGCGCGCGGCGACGCGCCGAACTGGATGAAATGTTTCACGTCCAGCTTGAAATCCTGCGGCTTGCGCGTGGCAAAAACAATTTTGACGATGTAATCGCGGATCTTTTCATCCACGTGGATCTGGTCCACGAGCTTGCGGGTCGCCAGAATTTCTTCGAGCGAGACCACGGGGTTTACCGGCTGTTCCGGACTGGTGAAGGCCATGCGATCCAGAATTTTCCGTTCCTCCGCTTCATTCGGATAATCGAGAATCACCTTGAACATGAAACGGTCCACCTGCGCTTCGGGCAGCGGATACGTGCCTTCCTGATCAATCGGATTTTCCGTAGCCAGCACGAGGAACGGCAATGGCAGCTTCATCGTTTCGCCGCCGAGCGTCACCTGCCGTTCCTGCATGGCCTCGAGCAGCGCGGATTGCACCTTGGCCGGCGCGCGGTTGATTTCGTCGGCGAGGACGAAATTCGCGAAGATCGGCCCGCGGGTGGCGTGATATTTTGAATCGTTTGGGTTATAAATCAACGTGCCGACGATGTCCGCCGGGAGCAGATCGGGCGTGAACTGGATGCGATGAAAACTGCCGTGCACGGCCGCCGCCAGCGTGCGGACGGAAAGCGTCTTGGCGAGGCCGGGGACGCCTTCGAGCAGGACGTGGCCGTTGGCCAGCAATCCCACCAGGAGGCGTTCGACGAGTTGCTCCTGCCCGACGATGACGTGGCCGATTTCATCCCGTAATTTCTGGATCCAGGCGGAAGCATTCGCCACTTGTTCTTTCATCGACGCGTTCATGTGGCTTGAATTTATGGCGGCGGACGAATGGGCTCAAGCGCAGGCTTGCGAAATCCGTCACCCGGACCTCGGTGGCAGAGGTGCTCTCCCACCAGTTGGTGTTGGTGCAAATAATGATATTCCTCCGTCAGAACCTGACGGCGTCGGCGCTCCTTGGGCAAGACCCGGCGGACGCCGAGATGCTCCAGGAGGCACGGCTCGTTGGCGGCAGGAAGGCGAATTCTGGCTCTTACCTCCCGGCACTCCAACCCGGCTTCGCCTTTCGGATGTTCCGCAAAAAAGACCACCCTCTATGGTTCAATAATTTATTGAGGTGCCTCGAGGTTGACATGGGTGGCGACCTAAAATGAATAATTCAGGGACAGCTTCAATATCGGCCAGACCGGAAGTTTTTTCAGATCGTGTTCGACTTTTTGTTGGTAGGCGGTCAGATCAGACTGAAGCACTAATCCTTGGGAGTCGTTCACCTTCACCCTCGGATTACCGAGATAAAAAGCTCCCAACTCGGCGCCCAACGAAAAGTGATGGGCTTTGTCGAAATATAAATTCCCGCCGATGGCCACATAGGGATCCACGGGTTGTTGCTTATATTCCAGGTTGATGGCGTCTGTTGGAGGCACTGTGGCTCCGTTCACAATCAACGTGCCATCGCTGACCGCGCTGCCGGTAAGACGGTTCTGATTAAAATACGCGCCCAAGCTGAAGTGAAACGAGCGGTCCCGCCAAGGATACAGATTAAGACCGGCATATTCCGACTGCAAATGGAGATGGGCATGGTAGGGAATATCGTTGAAAGTATGATTCATTGAATAGCTGAGGTAGTCCACACCACCGACCAAGCCAAAATGATCGGCGAAACGCCAGCCGGCGGTGCCCCCGTAACCAGTGGTTCCGGCTTCGGCACCGAGATTAAAGGGTTGATAGGATGGCGTTTTAGTCGCCTTGGTGGCTGTTACAGGCGTTGAGGTTGCGGCTGTTGTCGCAGTTGCTGGTGCGGTGGCGGTGGCAGCGGGTGCCGCCGTGGAGGCTGGTACGGGCGCGGCAGCCGGCGTGTTTGTAATTGCCGGTCCGGTCACGGTTGCGGGCGCAGTGGTATTCGTGTTTTCCGGCGTGCTGGTGAGGGCGGGCGTGTTCGTGGCTTCGGATGCCGGCGCGGTTTCTGGCACAGTTGCGGTTGCGGGCGTGTTCGTGATTGACGCATCATCAGCTTCGGACGCGAATGGCTGGCAAATCACCACCATGGCAACCAGCCAACGGATGAGGGTGATTCTTTGAAAGTTGTGTTTCTGGTTCATAAGCTTCTGGATTTTAACGTTGTTTACACTTCCCCGGTTCACACCCCTTCCAACAAAGACGGCTTGCTGATGCCAGCAACAACCAAAACAATCAAGTAAAAATCAAGCGACAGTGAAAACCAGGCGCTCAGATTGGCGGGGGCGCACCTGGACACCGTCCTTGGCAGGGATGGCGCGCTGCGCCGTCCGCGCCGCGTCCAGCGGCGCAATTCACCGGTCGATCTATTGACGTTGTTCGTTCCGCCCGCTGCTGCGCGGGCGGTGACATCGCAGCGCGATGTCCCTACTGCAGACAAGGACAGTGTCCAGGCGCGCCCCACGACGAGAAGAGGCTAGATGGACAGGCCGCCCACAATTATGCCCTGCCGCTGGCAGCATGAATGAAGAATTTTGTCTCACACCCATGGCGCGTTATTCGTAACCAAGAGACTTTACGAACGGCTCAAGTTTTACTAAACCGGGCTCAAAATATTTTTCGTAGTGACGCCAGCGCCCGACGGCTCCCCGGGTCACAGGATTTTTCACATCGCCATACGTGGGTGAACGCACCAGCTTGTTCCGGCACCGTTGATTGAAGCTTAATACCTGTTCATCCCACGGGACACCGAGAAATTCGAGAGTGCGTCGGGCGGCCGACGCCAGGTCCTTCGTCACATCCTCGTAGCGCACTTCGAGAAAAGGACATGACATCAGCGGTTTGATGGTCAGCCACAAACCCATGACCGACGCATATTGGGCGGCGGCGGCTTCCAGGCTGGGGTAGGTCGAGCTGGTCGGGCTGGTGGGAAAGAGGGGCTGCATGAAGCAACTCAGGCATACGTCGCGCGGGTCGCGGAGGGCCACCAGGAATTTTGCCTCGGGAAAAACGCGGGCAAACGCCGGGATGAAGGAGGTCAGGGACGGGTTTTTATCAATCAACAGGCGCCCGCCGACGGCTTGGCCAACGAAACGGTCGGCGCAAAGGAAATAATCCTCCCGGGATTGCCGCAACCGTTCCGGGGGGGCAGATTCCAAAATCGAAACAAACGAGGAGATCTCCTGCCGCCAACCGCGGGTGAGCGGGGCGAAGGCTTCCTCCCAAAAAAGGCGTGTCTCTTCGGCTGATACAATTTCCGGGTGTGAATCCAATACCTGCTCCAACAAGGTCGTGCCGGAACGGGGATGGCCACACAACAAGGCCAGCCGTCGTGGCGGAGAAGCGCTTCCCGGTTCGTGCCAGCGCCGGAGCATCTCAGCGGATAAGGTTTCCGCCATTCGTTTTGAGTCGGCTTCAGCCGACTCCGAAGCCGCGGCGGCTGGCGCGGACACCGGTAGTTTCACCGACTTGGCTTCCAGAAATGCCTTCATCGCCTCGTCGTAACGTCCCTGGCGATCCAGGGTTGACCCAAGCTCATACCAGCCTTCGGCCTGAATCCACCCATTCGGCTCGGGCCGGGACACAAACGAGCGAAGGACGCGTTCCGCTGCTTCCAGTTCCCCTGCCAACCGATGCAGCCGGGCGCGCACCAGCAGCATTGGGGTAAAATCACCGTCCGATTGTGCCGCGCGATTCAACAGCTCGGTGGCATCAGCGGGTCGGCCCTCACGCAGATAAATCCGCGCCAGTTCCACCAGGATTTCAACGGCCTGGCCGTCCCGTTTCAATGCACGCTCAAAGAAGCGGGCGGCCATTTCATATCCCTGGAACGCAAGGCAGTAGCGACCCGCCTGCAAAAATGATTCAGTCTTCCAGCCATCCACCCGAATTGCCTTTTCAAAACAGCGTTCCGCGGCTTCATAATCGTAGCGCGAACCATGACAGCGCCCCAAATACAGCCAAATGCGCGACTCGTTCGGAGCCAGCCGGCTCGCCTGCTCTAAAAGAGCAATGCCTTGCTGATAGTTCTGGCGTTTCCATGCCGCCTCTGAATTTTTGATCAGTTGTGGCAGCACATCCTGGCGGAGTGACAATGGCCTGTTCATGGCGCAAAGAAAATACGGGCTGCCAAGATTCGCACAAGGGCCTTTATTGTCATCTTTCCAGGCCTGTGCTTAACCCGAACCCCGGAGTTGGGGAGTGGCTCAGTTTTGGTGGGGCGAGGCTACCGACGAGCCGGCTCGCTAGGACGCTCGCCCCACCAAAACAGTAAACTGAGCCATTACCCGAAATTGGCCATGGCAAATTCGGAGTTCGGGTTGAATGCTGATGGATGAAGCAAAAAGCCCCTTCCGGTTTCCCGGAAGGGGCTTGAAAGTTCCAATAAAATTAGAACTGATAGATCAGGTTCAACGCGAGCAGGAAGTCGTTCCTCTTCGTGACATTGCCCGTATTGTTGTTAGCACCGAAGGCATTGGCATCAACATGATCCCAGCGGAGTTCCACGCGGCTCAACACATTGGCCCACAATTGATACTGGGCCGTCGCTGTGACTTCACCCGCATAGTGTCCGGCATAGAAGCCATTGAGCGGATTTGGGTTGCCACCACCGCCGATCTGCGTGGCATCCACTAATTCACCACGGAAGTTAAAGGACAACTTGTCCGTGGGTGAGATAGTGGTGTAAATGCCAGCCACCCAGATGCTGTCGTCGCTGGAATTTCCAGGACCACTATTGTTGAAGCTGAGCAAGTCGAACGCGGCACCCAGTTTGACTTTGGAATTAGGCGTCGGCAGGCTCAATCCTGCGAAATAACTGGTTTTGGTCCCGCTACCGTTAGCGGCCGAATCAACACCATTGATGACGCCCAAATTCAGGGTTGCGCCTTTCAATGCACCGAAACTATCCGGTGCCGTCAGAGCAATTGTTCCCATATAGGCTTTTTGAGACTCAAAAGTCGGAGTCCCGTTGATGGGTCCCGGGCTGGGCCCGGCATTGGAGCTGTCAGCCACTCCAGCCATGATGGTCAGCACATCACTCACCTTGTAGGTAGCCGTAACACCGGTGTGGGTGGTCGGCTCGATGGTATAGCCATAGGAACGGGTATAGTTCGGGTTCAACGGATCGCTGTTAGACTCATAACCGATGACGGTGTCGAAAATGCCGACTTTCCAATCAATACCGTTGCCCACCGGAGTGCGCAACGTTACATAGGCCTGACGTAATGTGTCAAAAGCGGCAGAACTGAAGGTATACCCAACCGGGTTATCCGGGCCCATCATCAACTCAACATGATACCCAGAGGCCCAAGGACCTTCGTCTTCGGGCTTGTCCAACGCCAAGTCAACAGCATTCAAGAAGAAGCCGTCGTTCTTGGAAAAACTCTGGGCGGGAATGTGAAATCCATTCGCGTTTTGGTCAGTTCCAGGCCTCCATATTGCTGCCACATCAACGTAACCGCTGAGTGTGGTATTCGAGAGCGCGGTTTGCACCTGGCTCATTTTTGCTTCGTCTGCGCGGGCCGCCGAGGCAAGACTAACTACCCCGAGTGCTGCCAGACCCAATGTCCATTTATTAAACTTCATCTGGTTCCTCCGATGTTGTTTGTTTGTTTACTAACTGTTTTGTGCCTGTGCACTTTCAGGGCAAATAAACGGTTTGCCCCCGCACCAAACGGTGCAATTGCCACGAAAATAGGAGAATTCCAATAATTTGACAACAAATTTTTTTGGGAATCATATTCTTACAACCAGTTTAAGGTAAATGGCTTATGCTGATTGCCGGCGTTTCCAACCCAATTTAATTGCGGTGACTGTGTGAAGTTCAGGCACTCCCAACCCCGTCGGACCTGGCAAGTTTCCGGGTTCGCTGCGGCGATTGTAAAGTACCGGACATAAAGCATCTGACTGGAACAAATCGTGCTTAGACAGGCGTCAGGTGCCCGTTGCTGAGTTGCAATGGGGCAAGTCGTTAGCGAGCGGTTTTATTACAATAACAAAAGTATGCCATCATTTGCCTATACAGCCCGGGAGACGGCCACCGGCCGTGAAATCAACAGCTCGGTCGAGGCCGTGACTGAGCAAGCCGCCATTGCGGCGTTGCTTAACCGCAACCTTTTGGTGGTATCCATCCAGGAAAAGGTCTCCAAAAAGGGCAAAATGAAGGGCGGCGCGGTGGCGCTGAACGATCTGGTCGTTTTTACCCGGCAATTGGCGACCATGATCGAGGCAGGTATTGCCATCGTGCAGGCGCTGCAAGCGCTGGCAGACCAGACACCGAACAAGGTCATGCGCGATGTGATCCGGGACGTGTGTACACGCGTGGAAAGCGGTGAAAGCTTTTCCGAGGCGCTGCAAAAACACCCCAAAACCTTCAACCGCCTGTACTATTCCATGGTATCCGCGGGTGAAAAGGGCGGCTTGCTGGCTGAAATTCTCTCGCGGCTGGCGACGTACCTGGAGAATGCCGAGCGCCTGCGCAAGAAGGTCAAGACCGCGTTGATGTATCCCACGGCCGTGACCATCGTGGCGATTGGCATCACCATTTTCCTGCTGGTGAAGGTCGTGCCCACCTTCAAGGACGTTTACTCCGGTTTTGGCGCGGCCCTGCCCGGGCCGACCCAGTTCATGATCAGCCTCAGCGAAATGGTTCAACAATATTTCCTCGTGTTCATCGTTGCCGCCGGCGGGGGCGTGTGGGGTTGGTTGCATTTCATCAAGACCAAATCCGGACGCATCTTCTGGGATTCCCGCCGCATCAAGCTGCCGATTTTCGGTCCCATCGCGCATAAAATCTGCCTGGTTCGCTTTACGCGCACGCTGGCCTCGCTCGTCCGCAGCGGTGTGCCGATCCTGGAAGTGCTCCAGATTGTCTCGCAAACCGTCGGCAACGTCATCATGGAAAAGGCCATCAAAACCGCCGCCACTGACATCGAACGCGGTGAGGGCATTTCCGTCGCCCTCGGCAAGAACCCGATCTTCCCCAGCATGATCGTCCGCATGTTGAGCGCCGGCGAACAAACCGGCAACATCGACAACATGCTCGAGCGCGTCTCGAACTTTCTGGACGAGGAAATTGAATCCACCCTTTCCGGCCTCATGTCGCTCCTCGAACCCATGCTGATTGTTTTCCTGGGCGTCGTGGTCGGCGGCATGGTCATATGTATGTTCCTGCCGATTTTCAACCTCGCCAACATCGTCAACGGCGGGCATTAACCCAGGCTTGCGATTCGAAACCAGCGGCTGCCGGACGAATGAATTCGTCCGGCAGTTTGCTTTTCACGCAGAAACCGTTTTGGCCGGTTGCGGCTGGAAGATCTTGATTTTGGGATGGCGCGTGCGGATTTGTTCTTCAAACCAGGCACGCGAATCATCCCCGCCGTGCCCGAGCAGGATGGCGCGCGGGGAGACCTGTCCAACAAAATCCAACAAATCTCCGCGGTTCGCATGCGCGGTCAAATCAAAATCCAACACCTCGCATTGGCGGGTCACCCGGCCGGCTCCGGGGCTGAATACAAAGGTTTCGCCCGGTTTGGCGGCCTTCAAACGTCCACCGGGCGTGTCCGGGTCGGCGTAACCGACGAAGAAAATGGACTGCCGTTCGTCGCCGATCATCCGCGCGGCCAGATCGTGGGCGGCGGTGTTTTCGCTCATCATGCCGGCGGTAATGACAAAGATACACCCGCCGCCGAGCTTCATGTTTTCCGCCTGGCCCTTTTCCAGCACGATCAATTGCAGCGCTTCGTGCAGTTGCAGGCTGGTGTGCTGGCGATGAGTCCGGTGTGCCTCCAGATCGTAAATTTCCGTGAACACCCGCCCCAACCCGCCGATGTAAACCGGCTGCGATTTCAGTTTTCCCGCGCGCATGAGCAGGGCCAGCAGGGCCAGGATTTCCTGGGTGCGTCCCAGCGCGAACGCCGGGATCAGCACGCATCCCTTGCGTTTGAGCGCGCGCTGGATCGCCGCGGTGAGCCGTTCAATTTCGCCTTCCCGCGAAAAATCCGGCGGCAAGGCCCGGCCGCCGCGCGTGGTTTCCATGATCATCACATCCGCCTTCACGTCTTCAAAACGCGCGGCCCGCAAAATCGTCTGGTCGTGGAAACACACGTCGCCGGTGTAAAACAGCGTCTCTTTTTTTCCGCGGATCAAGATGCCCGCCGACCCCAGGGTGTGGCCGGCGTCAAAAAATTCCAGCGTCGGTGAGACAAATCCCGCGCGCGTCTTCTGAAACGCCGCCCATTCGACCTCGCGGTTGTATTTGAAGCCCTGGAACAACGGGGCGATGTCGTCCACCTCGTCGTGCGTATAGAGCGGATATTCCCGGATGCCCAGCTCGTCGCGCTGGCGCGTCATCACGTTCACCGAATTGTGCAACACACGCTCGACGATGAAATAGCTCAGTTCGCTCATCAGCACGTGCGCCTTGGGAAAATGCCGGCACGCCACCGGGAGCCCGCCGACGTGGTCGTGATGGCAATGTGAAATCGCAATCGCGTCCAGCTCCACGTTTCCCGCCTTGCCAAACAGGGGCAGCCCTTCGCGTCCCTCGCGTTTCGGGTGCATCCCGGCATCGAGCAAAATACGGTGGTCATCCACTTCCACCAGCCAGGCGCTCGCCCCGATGTCCGTGTCGGGATTCAGGTTCGTAATGTTCACCGGCGAAATTCAACCACAGATGAACTCCGATGGACACAGATAAATCAGGCAGGGCCGAAACATTCAACATCCAACGTCGAAGGTTCCACGGCGCGCGGTTTCGCCCCTTGGGCGTTGAATGTTCAGGGCATGCTTATCCGGTTGCTTGCCAAAACTGAAAAGTCAGGAAACTAAACGCAGAGACGCCGAGGACGCAGAGAGGTGCAGAGTTCGGATAGAAAGGTTTTCTCCGCGTTTCTCTGCGGGCTTTGCGCCTCTGCGTTTAGCCGGATTTGGCAACCAACCGGATAAGCTGGGTTCCGAGTTGAAGGTTGAATGTTTTCCCAATCACTTTTGCGGATACTGCCAGACCCAGTCGCCGGTGGAGAGCTCCACATCCGCCGGTGAATCTTTTTTGAAAGCGACCGCGCCGCTGTCATCCATTTCATTCCAGCCGATGGAGTAGAGCACGAACGAGCCGTCCGCCGCCCGGCGATATTTCAGCGGCTGCCCCCCGATCACGTCGTGCGGAACTTTGGCGATGAACTGTGGTGCCAGCGTGTCCAGCGATTCGGGAAATTCCCCGTGCGCCAGCCGGCAGCGCTCCAGCGCGATGGCGATGCGCGCCATGTTCGCAGCATTCTGGC
>CAZKTW010000015.1:0-26577 GCA_964555775.1 uncultured Bifidobacteriaceae bacterium
GGCAGCCTTACCGGCCCTTCACCACCCTCATGAGTACGGATGCTGGCCTGTCGTTGAGCCAATGGACGCCGATGGCGACCAACGCGTGTGACGCGGACGGCAATTTTTCCGTCACCAACCCGGTCAATCCGCAAGTTTCGCGGCAGTTTTACATTATCCAAATGCAGAATTAGAAACGGAAAATCCAATAAAGACCGAAATTCAAACCCTCCTCGCATGCGCCGCGTTCGCGCTGGCGCTGCTCCTAACCCTCAGCCTTCGACTCTCAACCGTCTTCGCAATGTTTTGCCGAGACAAGTGGGAGTGACAGGCGGGTATTGGTTTCAACTCAAACTGGGGAGCGCGGTCGCCCCGGCTGCGATTCGACGCGCCCCGCGTCGAATTGTCTTTCCCCAATGTTCACGACGAAGCGTCGCGAACCACAGGCGGGGCGCCTGTGCTCCCCCCGCCGTCATCATGCGTCCGCCTTTGTCATCCGCTGTCCGCAGTGCGGGTTGGGTTGGATGCAACTTTGCCCTGAAACGCATCCCGGCGGATGCCTGGATAGCGGTCGTCACCACCATTCTTAATCCCCGTGGCAGCGGACGTGAGTCCGCAGCAATTGCATCGGGAAAAAGTAGTGAAAGCCAGGGCCGACTCACGTCGGCCACCACGCTCATCACCCCGGCGAGCGAAGTCCGGAAGCAATTCCGTCATATCAAACCGCTGAAGGAGATTCCCGTCCAAATGCGCGGCTGGACGCTGGACGTGCTATGCCTTCGAGCACGAACTGGAATCCTCCATCTGCCGGTCTGGTCATCCACGTCCAACGCGGCCTCGGGCGCTGGTTGTATCGCCGTCAAGGCTTGTCAAAAAGTGATTCCATTGACAGATTTGGCTTTGAAATTGAAATTGTTATGGTCACCAAAACCAAGAAAGTTACCCGGCCCAAACGAACCAAAGGCAGTTCCAGAACCGTTGCGGAACCGGCCCTCGGACCGTCCACGAAACCTGGTGCTGATATTCCCTTACCCACAGCCGACACGCTTGCGTTAATTGCGGCGAACGTGTCGAAGGGCATTGGCCTCGAACCGAGCCTGGCAGTGGATTACGCTTTTAAGCTATGGAAAAACGTCCGGGAAAAACTCGAAAGTGAAATCAAGAAACCTGCTCAGGTTCCCAATAATAACGAGAATATTCAGAAGATCGACGGGGGTTACCTGCCGCCGGCCTTCCCCGCAACCTTCGATGCTTTTTTGCGCCTGGTCGTGTACGGCAAAACGCTCGCAGACTCAACAAAACGATTTCGTGATTTTTTACACCACAACCCGGCTACAGCAGATGAGGCCGACAAACGCATGGCAAAACTCAGGGACGAAGGTTTCCGGGACGCTGAATCATGGCGGGTAACCGCCCTCGAATATCGTGGCTGGTGGGCGTCCCATGAGTCGCCATTGGCAGGCAAGCCTGCGGAAAGCCCCCTGCCGCCGCCGAAGACTTCGCTGCCAACTTTCGATACGTTTTTGCGCACGGTCGTAAAAGGCGAAACAAGCGCAGATTCCGAAAAAAGATTTTGCGCCTTCTTGCGCAGCAAATTTCCAGAACCAGAGGCTGATGGTCAGCTGGCCAAGCTCAGCAAAGAAGGGTTCAAGGACATAGGTTCATGGCTGGAAACAACGCGCGATTATCGTGACTGGTGCAAGTCTCAAAAGTAAAAGGGTCAGTCTATACCCGCCTGCGCTAAAGCTACGGTGGGCGGGCGGCATTGGGCGTGACGATTTGATGGCACGACTGTCCGAGAGTTGTATGAAAGTTCAACCTCTGCCATGTTGGTTATTGGGTTGAGCCGGGTGTCATTTCGACAGCGTTTTTGCGGGTGACATCGGCGATAACCACGTGCATCCACCCTTGATCGCGTTCCTGGATATAACCAAGGTTCCAGTTTGGCCAGCCCCGGCGTTTGGCTTCGCTTTCCGCAACGGTTGAGGCCACCTGTTTCACAAAAATAATGCGCTCCGTTCCCGGCAACGGCGAACCTTGATGGACAATGACTTTGAAATGGGTGTCATTAACATTCTCAACGACATATTTGGGTGAGGTGGGAAGGTTCTGATTAAAATCCTGATTGTAGGATCTCTCATTGTGAGTGGCGCACCCGGTGGCTAAAACCACAAAGCTCACCTTTAACCACCACAGCCGAAGCGTCCAGCGGAATCGATTTGTTTTCATGTTGCTAAATTAACCGATTCTGGCGGCGTGGCCATAAGGTAAACACCCCCCTTCGTATGACCGGATCCAAATCCTGTTCTGGGGAGAAGACCCCATAGGAACCGGGCAGCGGTGTGATACGTTGCCGGCATGAATCTATTACTACTGTTGGTTATTCTGCTTCTCTTGTTTGGCGGAGGCGGATTTTACTTTGGCGGTCCCGTCGTCGGCGGCAGCGCGCTTGGCCTGATTCTGCTGATATGCCTGATCATCTATGGCATGGGCGGATTTCGCACGAAAAGCCCATAGGCTCTCCTGTTCCCTACCCCCCCGCCTTGCGCGAAGAAGATCCAAAGGTGAGGCGGACCGAATCAAATCCCCTCGCGGCGGTTGTCTCCCTATTTCACGGGGCGAGAGGATGATAATTGCCCCATGGCAGCCGAATTCCGGGAAAAATTCCGTCGGGCCAAACCATTGAAAGAGATATCCGTCACCCAACGCAGTGGGATCGTAGCGGCTTTCGCGAGAAAGCCGTCTGTGCCTTCATCCGCGAACTGGCTGTGAGTTCTCTTTCAAGCTGGCCAACAGGGTTTCGAGTTCCTGCCGGCGAGGTTCGAGACTTTTCCGAACAGCGAACTGGTTCAACCGGTAAATCCACCAGTAAACCAAGGCCAGCACCAGCATGCAAATCATCCAGGACAGCATGGCCGCGGCGCCGGAAGGTTGCGCGTGCCAGGTGGAATAGCTGAAGCCGATGGCCAATGCCACGGCCAGCGGCAGCAAATACCACCAAAGGATATTTTTCAGGAGCCAGATCTGATGTTTGACCTGAAGCAATGAACTTTCAGCACACGCTTTGAGGGGATCATTTGCGACTGGCATTTTTCTGCGTTGCCGCAGGCGGTCTGCCACCATAAAGGTGCCGACGCCGAGGCAGGCAAATCCAACCAGATAGTCGGTCCAATCATTATGCCGCAGGCCGTGATACGAAAAATACAAGGTCAGCAAAAAGGCCACGCCGACTTCCCGAACATCGCGCCAGAATATCTTTGCTTGGAAATGCTGTTGGTTGCGCCGGATTTCCTGCAGCAGCAAGTCGGCGTTGAAGGTGATTTTTGCGCCGGCGTCCTGGGATTGCCACGCTTGTTGTAATGTTTCAAAGTTCATCGGTTGCTCCTTTCAGTTGGTCCGCCAGTTGTTTGCGGATGCGATTCAGTTTTACGCCAATATAGTTTTCCGAAATGCCAACCACCTCGGCCATTTCCTGATAACTCAAACCGTCGAGATGCATGAGCGCCAGCGAGGCATCCACCTTGGGCAGTTGGCGGATGGCGGCGTAAAGCTGTGCCACAATTTCCTGTTCCGGCAGCGAATCCACATGACTCGGCTGTACCTGGGGCGAGGTGTCGAGCCGCAAAAAGGTTTCGTGCTTCTCCCGCCGCCGCCGCTCCCCGCGTCGCCAGGCCAGCGCGGTATTGAAGGCCACGCGATAAATCCAGGTGGTTTCCCTGGCCTCGCCGCGAAAGGATGGAATGGACAACCAGATTTGCAGCAGGATGTCTTGAAACAGATCATCCTGGTCTTGCGGCGCCGGGGTACAACCCCGAACCACCTTCAACATCAGTCCGAGATATTCATTTAACCATCGTCGGAAGAGGATTTCCTGTTCCGGGGCGGTCATGGTCTGTGTCTGCATTCAGTTAAATAGTGACCGAACACCTGCCTTTCTTACAAAGAAAATGCACTCTTTGCATCGGGCACCCACCGCGGCGAGACCGTAGCGGTTTTCGGGAAAGAGCCGCCAGGGCTGAATCAGTCGGGGGAAATGACGTGGAACGTGTTCGATTTCACTTCCACATTCAAGCCGGCATAGATGCTGTCGGCGGAAATCACTTGGGCTGGACTCCACTTCAAATTCTCCATTTGAGCCTTCAGTTCCAACGGATTGTTAAATTTTCGTTCCATCACAATCCGTTCGGCCACGTCCCGGCGCAAACGATTTTCCAGGAGCGCATAATCTTTATTTGCCTGATCCAGACTGGCTGTGGTCAAAGCGATCTGGTTCGTGAGGCCGGCCACCTGGTTGGTCAAATCCATGACGCGCTGGCCGAAAGTTTGATCCAAAGTTTGATTTTTCGATTCCACCTCCGCCACCTGCCGGTTCAGGTTGGTGATTTGTTCCGTGTCGAGAGCCAGGTTGGATTCGGCTTCCATCAGACGGTTTGAACACGTCAATGACGCCGACCGGCATTCGTCGAGGCTGTTGGACAAGGTGATCAGCGTTCCGTTACAAAAGGCGATTTGCGCCTGCGCCGTGTCCAGCCGGTTCGAAAAACCGGCAATCGCATCGGCATCATTTTCATGCTGCACCGCGTCACCGCGTTTCAACACGATAAGCGATACGACCAACACGGTGCATACCAATGCGAGAACTGTGGGCAAATATTGTTTCATAAGGCGAGCGGTGCGATCAAATTTAATCCGCGTCCACTCATCGCCGATATGTTCGCAAAGGTAAAACCAGTTGGACAAGAATGAATTTGTTACGGTTCCGTTACACCCGGATATTGCGCTCAGAGCGCGGTTTCCGGCCTTTGCCGCGAACAATTATTACAGCCAAAGCGCCCGGCGCGCAAGGGACTTGAGCGGCGAAGACGGAGGATGGAGGATGGCGCAGAATCACCTTCCGCCGCCTCGCTCGGCTCAACACCATTCTCCATCCTCAATCATCCATTCTCGCTTGAAAGAACGTGACGTCTTCCCTGTCCACCGAAGCCTCTGGCGCAGGCGGATGCGTCCTGGCGGTTACCCGTCCGCGGTTATGTTATTGCCGTTCGCCGGCGTTTGGGCCGCAACACACGTTCTATTGCCTCCAGCAACTCCCCGGGCAAAAATGGTTTTTGCAGCACCTCCGCTGCCCCGAGCCGCTGGGCAATCGACAACAGAGTCAGGGCCAGAGAATCTCCCGACATGGCAATAATCGGAAAATCGGGAAACTGTTGTTTGAGTTCTTTGATCGTTTCCAGTCCCTCCCGGTTGGGCATGAACAGATCGACCAGCGCCAGGTCAACCGGCGTGCAATGGTATTGCCGCATGCCTTCCAACCCATCAGCGGCCAAAACCACTTCGTGGCCGGCAGATTTAAGGATTTCTTCGATGAGCATCCGAGTATCCGCCTCATCATCCATGACCAATACGCGCGACATGTTCAGAGGTTTGCCTTGCCCCTCAACTACCAATACGGATGCAAAGGCGAAATCTTTCAAGCTCCTATGTGCAAAAGCGGCCAAAACCTCCAGCTTCCCCGCAGGGTTGGCACGGCGAAGGGCAGCGAAGGCGGCAGGTGGATAGCCGGAGACGAGGTCACGAGTCCGGGACCACGGCCGGGAACGGGGCCAATCTCTCCACATCGGCACCTGCTCGAGGGTTCACCACCGCCGCCGTCTATCCCTTCGCCAGGGAACAGGAAAAGCTCCATCCGGACATTTTAAAGGCTGAGGGCTGAAGGCTGAACGCTGAAGTAAGAATCCGCCAGCAACTTCGAGTCCTTCCGACTTCACCTTGCTTCGGCGCGACGAGCCGCGATGCCGGATTATTGCTCCACATCGACCGCAGCCTCTGGCGCCTGCCGTGACTCAGGTGGGACTCGTCACTCCGTGCGCGCCGCAGGTGAATGTCAAAATGCCGGGCGGATCAGTAGGCATCGTAAAGCGGTGTCCCTTTATGCTGCTCCATGAATTGATGCAAGGTGGCCAGGATGCTGCCGGCTTCCGCCGTGAATGTGTCCACCGGAAGGCCACGGGTGTCCGCGTCATGCACGCATTTTATCACGCCGCCCAGTTTGTCGCGCAGTTGCTGGAACGTCAGTGCCGGATGATTTTCAGGAGTCATTCGTGCTTTACTTATATATACGTCGCCGGGGTCAAAACCTTTCAAAAAACAAATCCATTTCCGGCAATATTATTTCCCGGCTGCCGACATTCAAAGTGGATGGATTATGGAACCAGACCGGTCCAATCATTCTGGGGTCGAAAATTAAACAACAATTGTGGATTGCCACGAATCGGGATGGACTATCGCATACGATTCCGGTGTATGGCCCGGTGAACCTGCTGGTTCTCTGGCGGCGGGAGTCGATTGGCAACCTCGGGCTCTTTTTTACCGCTGCCACCACCAATTTCGAATCAGGCGCGGTGTACAGCGCCACGATCGGGGTGAGGTGCCGCGGGGGCCCGTACGGCGGCTCTTCCTTTGGTATTCAAGGCAAGTTCCGTTTCCAATACTCGGGAGGACGGTGGCTTGCCACCACATCGCCTCGGCGCGATCACGTCCGCGAGGCTCGTGGTTTTCCAGAACGTCACCGTTTTGTTTCCGGACCGCCTTTGACAAAATGACCAATTGATGGTGTGATGGGTTTGTAAAGTAAGAGCCTGCAAGTCGCACCTCACAGGCGCTGGTGCACAACTTCACCAGCGCCTTCATTTTTTGCTGTTGCCCATCTCCGTCTTCTCGGCTGGGTGGGCTCCCGCTGTGAAAGTTTTCAACGCAAGAACAGAGACGAAGAGCAGCCTGGTTGGCCGATTTAAGCTGCCACCAAAACCGCGGTTGGATGCTTGCTTTTGAGGCAAGGCTTCAATCGGGTGTCCACCTTCAAAATGTGCTTTTGAATCCACAAATTGATGGTTTGATGCAAGGTCCGGAGGGCATGCGGCCGGAAACCCTCGGTTTTGCACTGTACTTTGAATTGATGGAAAAACATCCGGAACTGTTCGTGGGCTTGTTTGTTTTTTGCATGGGCCGGGCACAGGTGGCTTTCCATGCATTGCTCCTCAAACCGGAAGTGCTTTTCGGCGTAAGACTCAAGGAAATTGGTCAGATGGACCAGGAATTCGCATTCCTCCCGGGTCGGATTGGTGCCGGTCAACATGCACTCAAGATGATTGATATTGTGAATCAACATCCGGTGCTGGTGGTCAATCTTTTCGGAACCGGTCTCGAACCGTTCATTCCAGATTATCATGGTAAAACAAGCAGTTGTCTGAGTTCGCCAACGCCGGTTGAAGCCGCCTTGGGCCTGTAAACCGGCCAATCATCGTCATGGTGTCCCTATATCGGCACAAACGCGGGAAACTTTAGCGAAAAAGCGGTTCCTTGCGGATTGCCGCTCAACCGTAAAAACGATTAACTAAACTTGTTCATAAAACGTCTTAAAATCCAAAACATAGCCAAGGCCGCTTTCCGGTTTGGTGGGGGGGCTTTGGGCTGCCCGTGGAGGACATCATTATGAATGACAAAGAACATGAGGCAAATGGGCTGACTCGGAGGGATTTTATCCGGGTGGGTGCGACGGGTGCGGTGGCCGTGGCGCTGGCCGGCATGGGAAAGCTGTCGGCTGCCGCCGAGGCTCCGGGCCGGCTGCCGCGACGCCGTTATGGGCGGACCGGTCTGGAGATCAGCGCGCTGGAGGGGGCGTACGATTGGAGCCCGGCCGTCATCCCGCTGGCAGTCCAGTCCGGTGTGAACTACTGGCACAAGGCGCATCGCTGGACCGCCGAAACCTTCCCGGTGGCGATCAAGAGCCAGCCGCGCGAGTCGTATTACCTGGAAGTGGTGGTGGACCGTATCGGCGGCGACCACATGAAAGGCCACATTGACGAGGAACAGCACTATCAATTTGTAAAACAATGTGTCGCAAAGTCGGGCGTGGGATATTACGACGTGTTCAAGTTCCACTTCGGATATCATTCGATCAACGAGGCGAAGACGGAGTTGGGCATGGTCCGGGCCTATGAGCGGCTGAAGAAGGAAGGCCTGGTCAAGCACCTCGCCCTTTCCCAGCATCATTACAACAACATCGGCGGCGACATGGCCTATGACATCGTCACCTGGCTCATTGAGAATTCGCCCTATGAGGCCGCCCAATTTTTCTACACCTACGGCGACAAGCAGGAACTGGCCGACGTGCTGGCGCTGGCCAAGAAGAAGGATTTTGGCACCATCGCCATGAAAACCATGGGCGGAGTGGGACGGGCGGCCACGGACCAAAAATTCCAGGCGATGCTGGCCGAACCGCGCTTCAGCGGCAGCACCTCCGGAGCGGCGATGGTGAAATGGCTGATGTCCAATCCCAACCTAACGGCGGCGGTCATCACCACCAGCAACTTCGACCAGTTGCAGGAAAACTTCGGCGCCGCGCGGCAGAGCGTCATGAGCGCCGGCGACCGGCAGACCCTCGGCCTGCTGGCGGCCCACAACCAGGGATTGACCTGCCTGCTCTGTGCCGATTGTGTGTCCCATTGCCCGGAACACATCGCGATTGCCGACATCCTGCGCTATGAACGTTATGCCCTCGACTACCACGACCTTTCCCGGGCGCGGGCCGAATACAAGACGCTGACCAAGGATGGCACGGCCTGCATTGCCTGCGGCGACTGCCTGCCTGCTCGGCCGACATCAACATCGTGGCCAAGCTGAAGGAAGTGCACAACTTGCTGGGATGATTCTGGAATGCGGCGACACGCCGCCACCTGCCTTGACGCGACCCCGCCCGTGCGGACAGGTCCGCGCATTCCAGACCCGGGTTGTGTTGCTTCACGCCGGCCCGTGGCGGCGGGCGATTATTCTCCCAGCAGTTGTTTCAGCTTCGGCTCGGTGGCGTTGGCCCAAATCCGGTAACCGGCTTCGTTGGGATGCAGGTAATCGGGCATGATGGATTTGGAAATGGAACCGTCGTTCTCAATGTATTGCGAACCAAAATCGAGATAGAAGATATGGCTGCCGTCATCGAGCCGGGCGAGCGCCTGGTTGACCTGGAGAATCTTGCCGCGCTGCGGGCTGAAGGTTTTGCCGCGCGGGAAAATGCCCAGCAGCAGAATCTTCGTGCCCGGTTGCCGCGTGCGGATTTGCTGCACGATGGCGGTGACGCCTTCCAGGATTTCGGCCTCGGTGTTGTCGTTATTGTTGGAATTGTTGGTGCCGATCATGACGACCGCAACCCGGGCATTGATGCCGTCGAGCTGGCCCTGGTCAAAGCGCCAGAGGACGTGCTGGGTGCGATCGCCGCTGACGCCGAAGTTGATGACTTTGCGCCTGCCATAACATTCCCGCCAAACATCCGTGCCCCGGTCTTCCCAGCCCTGCGTGATGGAGTCCCCGATGAATTCGATGTCGTAGTCGCCGGGAGCATCCTTGGCCCGCTGCAGGACGAGGGACTGGCGGTTGGTGATGCTGCCGGTGCGCGGCACGGGAATGATGGCGGTGTTTTGGTGGACTTCCGGCGCGACATTGGCGGTGGCAGCGGCGGGCGCATTGGTTTGCGCCGCCAGCGTCAGTGGCCAGGCGAACGCCATCACTGTGGTGGCGAGTACGAGATTCAGTTTGAGGGATTTCATGCGCGGAAAAATGGCAACTGCGCCCGACGGTGTCAACCATCGGGTTGGCACCGGCCCAGAGGTTCACGAATCACTTTTGATGGAGGACTTGAGCTGGACGTCCACCTGCAGCATGTGTTCCCCAATCCAACGGCTGATCGTGGTGTGCAGGCATAAAATCATTTCCCGGCGGAACCCTTGCGCCCGGTAACGCTCCTTGAAGTCGTGGGCAAACGTCCGGAACTGTTCATGGGCCTGTTTGTTTTTTTCATGGGCCGGGCACCGGTAGCGTTCCATGCACTGCTCCTCAAACTTGAAATGTGTGTTGGCGTAGTGTTCCATGAAATCCAGCAACTGAAGCACAAAGGCACATTCCTCCAGGGTGGGATCGGTGGTGGTCAACAACTCCTCCAGATGATTGACGTTGTTGATCAATGCCCGGTGCTGCTGGTCAAGCTGGCTGGAGCCGGTCGTGAACTGTTCATTCCATAGCACCATGCGACATAGCGGTTTATTTTTCGGATAAGAGGCGTGTTCGCCAAGAAGGTTCCATTAAATCTAAAAAGTCCGCCCCCGCCGGGTTCTTGGCGGAGACCAATAAAAAAAGTCCATCCGGGAAGATGCCGGGTAGGATTCCGGATTCAACAGAGGTGGCCGCGATGAAGGCCCTCGTGTAAATTGCCGCTTTCCTTGATGGTTTGGTGCTCGAATCTGGCTGAGTCGAGCAGGTTCCGGACAAACGTTTCAGATTCTTCCGGGATAATGTTGGTGTGCTGGTGGAGATAGATCCGGACATGGATAAGCCAGCCGCAATCTTTGTGGCCCGGGAAAAAATAATTTCCCGACAGATCCTCGTTCGGATAGACATCAAACCAGGTTCCCATCTCGTGGTTCAGGTTCCAGTAAAAGTGCTTGATCACAAACGGCAGATAGGCGTCAAACATCTTCCGGTCACCGGTTTTGATGATCATTTGCCGGTACCCGGCCAGATAATGGTTGATGCGCTTCAGGAGCACCTCCTTGTCCTTGCTCTGACATTTCCATCCGTATATGGCAACCGGCATCATAAGGTTCGGGGATTGAATGTTGTCCGGGCGCGCCACGGCGGGCCGGTTGACACCGCGGTCAGCCCGCCGATAAATAGCGACAATATCAATGGCCTTTTCATATATATTTTCTAATCTTTCGAGGTTCTCACCTGGGAACCAGAGGCTTCACCTGCCACAGGTTAATTTCTAACCGAAATGCGTTGAAACGAAAGGAATCAGGGACATATCACAGGTTTGAGGGGGTGAATTGGGCGTAGGAGGGGGTGGAATTTCGGGTGTTTTCCAAGATGTGACTGTCTCGACAAGGCTGCGCATCAGACACCGGCGCCCGCTGAAATTACTCTAATTAATCACGCAACAACATAAGCTAAAGCAAGGCGGAGACGGATTGGTCGCTGGTTCCCTGACGGCAATGGCGTTTCGGAGATCCAAACCAGAGACGAGGATCATGTTTTCACATCGAACCAGGAGCGGACGACGCTGGGTTTTGATTCTGCTGACGCCGGGGTGGGGGTTCTGCGCCGCGGCGGGGTCAGTGTTTTGACCTGCCACAACAACAGCGCGGGCACGGGCGCGAACACCAACGAGAAGGGCCTAACTTGGTCGAATGTGAACTCCACCAATTTTGGCAGGATTTTCACCTGCCCCGTGGATGGCTACGCGTATGCCCAACCGTTGGTCGTCACGAACGTTACCATCCCCGGCCAGGTGACCGCGGGTGGCGTCGGATTTTGCACGGTTGCGTAATCTTGCGGAGCGTCCCCGTCCGGGATTAAGCTTTGCCCATCGGCGCCTTTCCGAACAGACAGGAAGCAAGGTGGTTTGGGTGCCGGCATGATTTGCCAAAGGAATTTTGATGGACGTAACCAACCAGCCGGTCGCAACGGTGATGGAGATAACCAACGAGCCGGCCGCAACGGTGATGGGCCGCCTTTACGCCCATTTCTCCAACCACGCCTCGTCCACGGAAACGCGGCTGTGGCTCATCGCGGCCTTGGCCATTCTCGCGCACGTGCTGGTCAAAATCATCCGGCACATCAGCGAATGGCTCATCATCAAGAACCAGGCGCAGAAAAATCCTCTCGGCTTCGTCACCCGGCAGCCGAAATTTGTCACGCTCACCCGGCTTATCGTCAGCGGCATCATCTTTGCCATGTACTTTATTGCGATTGGACTGGTGCTGGAGGAACTTGGAGTCAACCTGACGGCGTATCTGGCGAGCGCGTCCGTCGTCGGTCTGGCCATCAGCTTTGGTTCACAGGGTCTGGTGCAGGATGTGGTGATTGGGTTGACCTTGATTTTTTCCGATGTCATGGACGTGGGCGATCTGGTGGAAATCGCCGGGGCCACCATCGTCATCGGTCGCGTGGAGGAAATCGGCCTGCGGTTCACAAAACTGGTCAATTTTTACAACCAGGAAATCTTTGTCCCCAACCGTACCATTGCCAATGTCAGCCGGTTTCCCCTCGGTGGCATTTATGCGTATGCGGACGTCCAGATTCCGGCCGGCGTTGACCGGGAAAAAGCCGGACAAACCGTGGTGAATGTCGCCAAGGGCATGTGGGGGCAATTCGGCGCGATCATTTTGAGCGAGCCGACGATGGGTCCGGTGGAAACCGCGGAAGGCGGCGGTTGGGATTTTGTGCGCGTCCACTTCAAAATCTGGCCGGGGCAGGGGAGCTTGATTGAAACGACCTTCCGGCAGCAAATGGTCAGTGCCATGAAAGCCTTCAACCCAAATTATGCCGACTGGCAGGTGCCCGTGACTTATCGGGCCATAACCGCCTCCAAAAAATCGCCGGTCCCGGCTGAAGGGACGGCTTAAGCCGGCGGATGGGCCCCAAATCATTGCTTCACAGGTTCCCGAACCAACACCGCCTGGCTTTCAACTCGTCCCGCCTCATCGGCCATATCAATGTTGAGAAAAGTTTTTTCGATTCACGCCACCGCGGTGGAAATGATAAAACAGGTCCCAATGAAAACAAAAACATTCCAACGGTTGGTGGTTTGTGTTTCCGCGGTTGTGTTGTGTATCCTGACCGGCGCAACGGCAACGGCCCAGTCGCAGACGAATCAGTTGCGGATTGGGGTTTACGATTCACGCGCCGTCGCCATCGCGTATGCCAATTCGGCGGAGTTCCAGCAGTCCCTGAAATCTGTCCGCACCGAATACAACAAGGCCCGGGATGAAAAAAACGACCAACAGATGAAGGCGATTGAGGCCCGGATGAAATTGAGCCAGCGGCGGGCGCATGAGCAGGGGTTCAGCACCGGTTCGGTGGCGGGCATCCTGGCAATAATCAAGGATTCGCTGCCGGCCGTGGCAAAGCAGGCGGGGGTGCAGATGATTGTGAGCAAATGGGAATTGAACTATCAGACGCCGGCCGTGGAGGTGGTGGATGTGACGGATGATCTGGTGGCGCTGTTCCATCCGAGTGAAAAGGTGTCGGGCTGGGTGAAAGGTCTGAAGCAGCGTGCGCCCATACCCATCGAGCAAATCACCGACGACATGGATTGAGTTTCCAAACGCCGGGAGACCAACCCGGGACTCGCCGCCGGCCGGACTGAGCATCGTTGGCCGGCGGCCGGGGAATACATTTTCAACGCCAAGTTTCAGAGCGCGCTGGCGGATGTCTTCCTGCCGTTCCCTGACCTAAATTCTTCTCGACACGAAAGAACGGCCTGAACATGTTTTTCATCGTGAGCCATGTCATGCCGCCTTTTTGCCGCTCAACCACCGGGTGTTCCGCCATGGCGGCGGATGTATTTTACTTGATCACGTGATTTGATGTCCACGACCCTCAACCGCAAGGCGGCAGAGATTGCGGTTTACGCCGAGAGATATCTGCTGTCTCTCGTCTTCTTGTATCTGACCTGGTTTGAGTTCCAGAAACCCTGGCTGGGCTGGAACGGGCAGCTTGCCACCGGCGGGGCCGTGTTCATCGAAACCAGCCGTCACGTCAACTTGCTTTTGCTGGACCTGTTTACCGCCCTGCTGCTGCTGGTGGGGCGCCGTGCCGCCGTGCCACCACAAAGGCTCAAAGGCATTCTCGTCCCTTTGGCCACGACTTTCTTCAACCTCACATACAATGCGGTTCCATGGCTCGGTTCGCTTTCATGGTTTCCAGCATTACTGCAAAAAAATCTTTGCCCCATCGGCTTGCGATTGCCCTTTGCCATCGCCGGCTTCGTCCTCTTTGTCATTGGCCCGGTGATTGCGCTGTGGGGCATCCTGTATCTGGGCCGCTCTTTTGGAGTTTTTGTCGAGGTGCGAAAGGTGGTCCTGGGCGGGCCTTATCGATGGGTGCGTCACCCGATGTATCTAGGTTGGATTTGCATGTACACCGGCCTCGCGCTCGGGAGCTTTTCTGCGGTTTACCTCATTCTGGTCCCGATTCACATTTGCCTGATGCTTTATCGGGCTCGGCTGGAAGAGGCACAACTTTCCGAATACAGTCCGGAATACCAGGAACATCTGAAGCACACTGGCTTCATTTTTCCGAGGTTCCGCCGGCGTCCGGACGGCAATTCACTGACGGCGGGGTAAAGAGGGTTATCGACTTATATGGAGTGTGATGTTGCCGGGGCGGCTGGCAACCCAAACGGCTAGGGACGGGGTTTGGGTTTGGTCAGGGCCAGCATCAAGCCAACCCAGATCAGCAAGGTCAACGTCAGGAACGGAATGATCCACGCGGGCAGGAGCCGGTGCATCGCGGACAGATCCATTTCATGCAGGGAGGCTTCCCACACCTCCAAACGCAGGTTCAAGATCACCAGAATGACACCCCAAATCAAAGCCACATGGCCGGCAACCGCCCGCGTTATCGTCACGGCGGTCCGGGCCCGGGGTAGAAAGAAATTCCAAACGCCCAGCACCGCCATCAGGCCTGTGATGGTTCCGGCCCACACCGGGTCATGTGCCTGCCACGCCAGATTGATCAGCCACCAAAAACAGGCCAGATGCAAACCGGTCACCAACATAATGCGTGAACCCGTCTTGAGCGGGGTCATGGTCGGCCGGGGAATTTCGCCGGTTATTTCGCTCTGTTGGCGCATGGCCAGAACCCGTCGAAACACCACAATGGACAGGGTGGCCACGATGATGGCGTAGGCCCACCAAAACCCCGACATTACGTCGAAAAAGGCCTGGTCACTCCACCCAAATCGTTTGCTCAAGGCTCGCACGGCAAGCTGTCCAGCCACGCACCAGGCCAGCACGAAAATCCAAAGCCCGGTGAACGCCAGTTTTTTGAGCCGGTATTCGCGCGCGGTCGGAGCGGCCCGCACAATCAACCAATGAGCGGTGATGCCGGCCACAATTCCGAGGAGCGGTGCCAGCCACGCTCCCAGCAAACCTGATTTTGCTGCCGCCGTGCCTTTCGCTCCGGCGCCCACGCCTGCCGTCGCCGCCGAGGCCGCCGCCGACGGCAAAGCGGCGAGCACCGCACTTGAAAATGTCTGCCCCGGGGCTGTCCGGCGCAAAGTATCTTCCACGAAAGCCTGCACTTCCTCCTGCAACAGCTTGCGGCCGCGTGACAGCCGCTGTTTAACGGCGTCTTCGGACAAGTCCAATGCCTCTGCCACGTGTTCAATGGACTGATGTTCGCGGTAAAACAGGATAAGCGGTTCGCGGTAGAGCTCCGGGATTTGTTCCAGCGAACGCCATAATATCGCTTCCTCCTCCCGATCGATGGTCTGCTCCGATGGAAGCGCCTCGCTTGCGGGCGAGTCCTCCGCGGCTTCCAACGGCTCGGCATTGTGCATCGGCTGCCGCCCTTCCCGCTGCAGACATTTTTGAATCCGGTTGCGGACAATGCCGCACAGCCAGGCGCGAAGTTTGGCCGGTTCGCGCAAAAGCCGGAGATGCTTCCATGCGGTAATGAATGTTTCCTGGGCCACGTCCTCGCTCAAGCCGAGATGGCCGATCCGGCTGTAAGCCAGCGAGCAAATCAATATCTGATGCCGCCGGACAATCTGATTGAAGGCATCTCGATCACCACCCAGGGCGCGGGATACAAGTTCCGCATCGCTGTATTCCACTGCCATCATCGTTCTATTTGTCATCATACTACTGGATACGTCCCCGCAAAGGCCAAAGAGGTGACAAAAAACTGCCTACCGATTTTGCGGTCATGTCCCGCCTTGATGCGAATTCGCTGCCCAGGCTGGCCGGCGGTCACCCACCGGGTGCGGTTGCCGGCAACTGGGGTAATTTTGGATTTGGAGTGCGTGGATTCATCCACGCTTTGAAATGACGTTCCGCATGGGCGGGATCGCGTCGGATGGACAGTGGCGGCGTATTGCCGCAGACCAAGGATGAGCGCCGGTGTGGTCTGTTTGATGCGTCCATCCGCGCGGGCAAGACTACAATGGAGGACGACCCGTTGGAAAACTCACCTTGGGGCGGCTTCCTGCGGCACGTCGAGTATGGTGGGCGGCGTTGTGGTTGACACCCGGCCCGGGGTCATTTCATCCGCGTTTTTGCCCGGGCCACAGATGGCGATTCCCACCGTGGGGGACTGGACGTTCAACAGCCGCGCTGAAATAAAGAGTATGGGCCGGTTTGCGCCGGCGTTGGATTGATTGGTGGATGGATGGGGATGCATTTTATGGTTTGGATTTCAAGGTGATTTCGTTGCGGTATCTGCGTTGCAACAGCATCAGGAGGAGCACGCCGGCCAATATGGCCTGGCTCGTATGGGTTGTGGTGCCATGAGCCTGGTTGTTGGCCGCCGTTGCCAGATACGAACCGCCAACGGAACCGTTCGAAAGGTCCGCCGGTCCGGCCTGTCCGCCCGGAGTGGCTTGGGTGGCAGGCCAGGAACGCAGGTGCAGGTTACCTCCCTGCGCAAAAATGGGATCCGCCGTGATCAGGGCCAATCCGATGACACACAAAAAAAGCCTCGATGATTTTTTCATATTTGTTTCCTGTTTGACTTTCAACTTCACACCCGAACCTCATCCAGACTGGTTGCGAGAGTACGCATGTCTTTTAACAGAAATGAGTTGAAACAAAACGAATTAGGGACAGAAGGCGGATTCGAGGGGTGAATTGCTTCTGCTCAGGGGCGAAATAATTGCAAAAGGATGGCGCGATGAGTCGAGGTGGGAATGCCGCGGCGCGGACAGCACATGGTCCTTGCCGTTTTGTTTTCAAAGACATGATCCCCATGGATTTCCCGAAGGATGTGTGGACATTGGGGCAAATATCTGTTTTGATAAGATCCGGATCAACCAATGAGCAGTTCGAAACAAAAGTATTCCATCTATCGAGACAATGATTTGATCGCCTCGGACCTGCTGTCCTTGCCGTCCATCATGAAATTCGTTAGAAACGATGCCCTCAAGGAACATTCCCAGGGCCGGCCGGCCCGCTATATGATCACCGGTTCGCTGGGCTTCAAACGCACGGGGAGTCATTTGAAAGGCCGGGTGGTTTGGGATGGCATATTTTCAAGTCCGGCCATGATCCAACCCCGCGCCTACTGACCCCGGGCAACCACCCTGTTTGGACGCCGAACAATTGAAATAAAGCTTGCGTGAGCCCGGCTCTTGAGGGAAATTAATGTCATAAATAAGACCGATTTGAGTTCAAGCCTAGTTGGGTGTTTGTTGGACGTTTTCCTTCAGTCTCGAGTGTGGAAATTTATTTATTTATGATCATGTTTCTTTTTTGGTCAGCCATTGGAGTGGTGGCTGGTGTCTTGTTCGGTTCCTTCTTCGAATGGACGCTGCATCGCTATATCATGCATAAACCGGTCCGGTGGTTCCGTTTTCCGTTTGAACGGCACGCGCTGGTGCATCACCGGATTTTCAAGGCGGACCACACTTACCATCTGGTGGATGAGCGGGACAAAAAAACCATACCCATGGCATGGTGGAGCGGACCGGCCATTGTGGCCGCGTGCCAGTTGCCGTTTTTGATCTGGGCAATGTTGTCGCACAAGTGGGGAATTTTGTGCGGTGCGGCCGTGGCCTGCACGTTGTATTTTACAGCCTACGAATACATGCATTGGTGCATGCATTTGCCGAAGAAACGGCACGTGGAACGTTCGGGCATTTTCTTCCGGTTGAACGGGCACCATCTGTTGCACCATCGCTATATGGGCAAAAATTTCAACGTGGTCTTGCCGCTCGCCGATTTGTGCTGCTTCACCCTGCTGCTGCGTTCGCGGGTCGCCTTCGCGCAGGCCCAAGGACCGTCCGTGCCGGATGTGCAGCCGGCCGGGAAACGTCCCCTTAATGTTCTGAACTTCTCGGCTGCGAAAAAGGTTTAAGGGCCGGGCACGGCGTCATTTCAAAAGCAAAACCTGCCGGCGGCAGGTTCTGTTTCGACGATTCAGCGTGCCGCTAACCCTCGATGCACGGCCTGAGTTGGATATCCACCTGCAAGATGTGCTCCTGAATCCAGGTACTAACGGTCTCGTGCAGGCTCTTCAGAACTTCCTGCCGAAACCCTTCCTTTTTATAGCGCGCTTTGAAGTGGTGGAAAAACGCTTGGAACTGTTTGTGGGCCTCCTTGTTCCGCTGATGCGCCGGGCACCGGTAACGTTCCATGCATTGCTCCTCAAACTTGAAATGCGTCTCCGCATAGGATTCCAAAAAATCGACCAGATGGATCAGAAAGTCGCACTCCTCTTTTGTGGGATTGGTGCCAAACAACATCCCCTCCAGATGATTGATGTTATTGATCAACATCCGGTGCTGGAGGTCAATCTGATCAGAACCGGTCGCCAACTGTTCATTCCAGGTTACCATGATGTAAAAGCGGGCATGTTTTTGCCTGGGGCTTCTCCGTTGGGTGACAACCACCGCACCAGATTAACCCAGCCATGTCACACTTCAGAATGTTCGGCAGGCGCGCCGCGCCGGCTAAATATTTATTGTCAAAGGCTCCTCGTAAATTGCCCGGTGTGCAGTGGCGCAGCGGCAGGCTGTTGATCTGGGTGAAATCCGTCCGCTCTGGTTTGGCTAGGCCTGCTTGGAATCCTGGCTCTGAATCAACAGGGCGGAGATGACCCGCCGCACCTGGGTGGAGGACAATATGGCTTTGAGGGTGGACGCAAACCCCTCCTCGTTTAAACACTGTCGCTGCACCTGGGTGGTCCGGTCCGTCAGGCTCAGGGGATAGATGGTGATCGAGTATTGTACGGTAAGAATTGCAAATTTGTGATTGTTGATGGCGGGAGCCGTAATGGCAAAATTGTAAGCCAGGGTGTTATTGGTGGTTGGCTCCTGCTCGATCGAGCCGATCAAGACGCCTTTGGTCAACTGGTTTAAAATCAAAGCCTGCTCGCGCAAAATCGAGGTTGGCGTTCTCTGATTGACGGGGTTGGTGATTTCTCCCCACATGTTTTCGGCGCTCATATGATTATTGAATCCCGATGATACCCGGGCAGCCGGCAACAGCAAACAAATTGGCAGAAGGAGGCATCAGTGGATCGCACCTGGACACTGTCCTTGTCTGCGGCAGGGACATCCCGCTGCGATGTCACCGCCCGCGCGGCCACGGGCGGAACGAACCCTGATGATTCGAGCGGGGAATTGCGCCGCTGGACGCGGCAGCGGACGGCGCCGCGCGCCATCCCCGCCAAGGACGGTGTGCAGGTGCGCCCGCGTCAGTTGACCGCAGAGATCAATGGACTTTTACCCATGGCCAAATCGTCCGGGTTTTCTTGGGAGCATTCTTCCCATGATCGGATCTGGGTCTCAGCGTATTCGGCCAGAGGGACCAATCGCGCACGGGATGACGGCCAGTCCTCCGCTTTGAGAACGAGATGGATCATGTCAACCGGCTTGCCGCCAACGATCTTGCTGCCCGAAATGACTTCGGTCTGTCGGAAGCCAAACTTTCGATTCAGCGAATGAATGGTATGAATTGTCCCCACACATCGGGCTATGACTTCGCGCAAACCCAGTTAGCCGAAAGCCAGATCAAAGGCCAGAATCGAACTGGGGATCGCCGCCGGCACCTCGGGCCGGACCAGATAACGTCCTGATTCGCCGGTGGTCCCGACGATGTCGTACAAGCTGTTGGTGCCAAGTGGTATCCCGCCCAACGTATCAACGAGGGAATAATAGCCGCCCGGTCGCTGAAAATAGTCGTTGAGCCACGTTTCCTGGGTGGCCATGTCCGGTGCCGAATCGCCCAGTTTGCCGATGACAAAACCCTGGTTATGCAGCCAGAAGATGACTGGGGCGTCGGCCAGCCCGACGGGGCGCAAACTTATGCCAAAGCCCTCGATTTGAAATGTGTGTTGCATGAGTGTCCGAATTCGTTCTGTTTCGACTAAAACAGTAGATTCCCGCCAAGACCACATGGAGGATTGCGTTTCCGTCCTTTGCCCTTTCCTATGCGTTGAATGCCCATACCGTGACGAAGCCGTCCAGGCTTTGTCCAAACTGACAGAGCATCTGCAAAAGAACGGCAGGTGCCGGAAGCGAGGTTGTTATGTCCAACTATTGCTATGAAGCGGTGGATGCAGGCGGACTGAAAATCCAAGGTTCATTGGATGTCACCGATCAAAGTGAGGCGCTGAGGCGGATCAAGGAAATGGGATTGTTTCCCACCCGGGTGGCAGAAGCCATTCCCTTCCGGAGCAAACCCAAAAGAAGGCTGGCCGTCTCCCAAAGGCTCAAAGCCCCGATCTTTCAAATGCCGCGCGGGAGAATCAAACCCGCCGTGCTTGCCGTTTTCACCCGCCAACTGGCGACTCTGGTCGATGTGGGGGTGCCGCTATTACGCGGGTTGCGCCTCCTGCAGGAGCAGGCGGAGAACCGCGCGCTAAGCCAGATTATCACGGATGTGGCCGCAGCCATCGAAGGCGGGTGTACGCTGTCGGAGGCGCTCCAGGCGCATCCCAAGGTTTTCAACCCGCTCTATGTGAACATGGTCAAAGCCGGCGAATTGGGGGGTATCCTCGAGGTGGCGCTCCGTCGCCAGGCGGAATTCATGGAGAAGGGGCTCAAAATTAAAGGCAAGATCAAGGCCGCGTTGTTTTATCCAGTCGCCGTGATGGTGGTGGCAACGGGCATTCTCACCTTGATGATGGTTTATATCGTTCCGCGGTTTCAGTCGGTTTTTGAAGGGCTGGTCAATGGTCGGCCGATGCCGGCGTTTACCGTGCTGGTCTTGAATATCAGCGGGGCGTTTCGCAACCATTATCTGCCGGTGGGGATGGGGCTCCTGGTCCTGGCCGTGGCGTCGCAGATTCTTGTTCGCACCCGGGCCGGCCGGCGGCAGTTTGACCGCTTCAAGTTGATTGCCCCCGTGGCCGGCAAAATCGCCCGGAAGGTGGTGCTCTCCCGATTTGCCCGGACGCTGGGCACCTTGCTCGGCAGCGGCGTGCCTATTCTTCAGGCGTTGACCATTGTAAAGGAAACGGCTGGCAACGTGATTGTGGGTGGCGTGATTTCCAAAATCCACAACAGCGTGAAGGAGGGCGGGACCATCACCGTGCCGCTGAAGGAATCGCGAATTTTTCCGGCCATGGTCTCCGGCATGGTGGATGTGGGGGAACAAGCCGGTGCATTGCCAGACATGCTCTTGAAAATCGCCGACACCTGCGACGAGGAGGTGGACAACGCCGTCAGTGCCATGACGTCGCTGCTGGAACCGGTCATGATTGTTTTTCTCGCCGTTGTCGTGGGTGGCATCGTGATTGCCATGTTCCTGCCGATCATCCGGATAGCGAGCGAGGGGTTTGGTGGTGGGGGTGGCGATGGTTCTTAAATGATTCTGGACCTGACCTCGGCCATTATTCGGGAGGCGGCTGATTATCACGTGGTATTTTTTGTCGAAATCCGGCCGGTGAAGGGCTAGCTTTGGTCCATGTTTCTGGCTGCGTTGAGCAAACCAAGACAGTTACTCCACCTGAGTTACATTCAGCATGTAACGCCGGAGGAGCTTCGGCGCGGCTATAAGGATGTCAAAGCCATGGCGGCCGATCTGGCGCCAGGCTTTCGTTTACTGGCGGACTTTGAGCGATTGGAATCGATGGACCTGGCCTGCCGCACAGAACTGGGCCAATTGATGGAATTGGCCGATCAAAGTGGCGTGGGCCTGCTGGTGCGTGTGATTCCCGACCCGGCCAAGGACATCGGAGTGGATATCCTTACCCTTTTCCATTATCGGAACCGTCCCCGGACGGTCACCTGCAAGAACATGGTCGAGGCTGCTGAAAAACTTTCGCTCTGAAGCAGACCGAACCGGTTGGCCAGGCTGCTTTAAGTCTTCCGGTTCAAGTGGCCGGCACGGTTTGCGGGCGCGGCGTCCGGGGTTGGACATTGGGGACGGACGGGCCGACGGCCTGCGGAAAGTGGATTTTGGAGCTCAACAGGAGGGTGCCCAGACACAAATCAGCCAGAGGGAGGACGACATTATAGTTTCGGCTCATGTAACGATGATGCAACAGGTGATGACCATTGAGCCGGAAGAAAATCCCCGAACGTTCGACGTTGCGCTTGCGCGGCAGGTGCATGCACCAGTGCATGTATTCATAGGCGCCATAATACGCGGCGCAGGCGGCGGTGGCGCCGCAAAGAATCCCCCACTTGCCGGAAAACAGGGCCAGCAGCAAAAACGGCAGCATGCCGATGGCGATCAACACCGGCCCGTTCCACCAGGCCATCGGGATGGTGTATTTGTCCTTTTCGTCGATGAGATGGTAGGTATGGTCGGACTTGAAAATGCGGTGATGAACCAGCGCATGGCTCACGTACGGGTAGGTGAATTTTCCGAGCGGACGATGCATGATATAGCGATGCAACGTCCATTCAAAAAACGAGGCGTAAACGACAGCGCAGACAAAACCAATGGCCGTCCAAAATAAGAATAGAGACATCAGATTGTAATGAGGTTGTCCGTAACGCACCGAAATCTGCCGGGGGCCCGTGTTTTTGGCAAGTCATTCTGAAAAATAATTAACATCATCAGGATCTCTCCCGCCTCGACAATCCCCGGGCCGGGAGTAGGCTTTAACCAGGATGAAAGGCGAAGTGGTCTATCTCTATGCGTTCGACGTGGCAAATGAAATCATCACGCCGCGTGTGCAGGAAATCCTGTCGGAAAAACCATTCCCCTTCGAAATTCGGATGGATCGCACGCTGCCGAAGGACATGCCGCTTTACAAACCGCTCGCCATCGAACCGCGCCCGTTGCCGGCCCAATTGCGCGGCGCGCCCGTCCGGTTGTTGATTCGCGTTTATGACGTGGGTGTGGTCACGGTGATGTTGCGTGTGGCGTTTGAGGTGGGGGTGCTGGCCGACCTGATGCCGTTTCACAATCCACAGCTCGAAAACGGGTTGATGCTGGATACGATGGCCTTGAAATTATGCGCCGAAGTTTGCGACAGCCTGAAAGATCTGATGGTGGGCCGGACGGAATTTCCACCTCCGCCGGAAGCCTACACGGTGTTCTGCCTGACCGATCTGGCCGGGGTGAATGACGTGAACCGCTGGCTGGGCGACCAGCGACGCGAGGTGGCGGGCCTGCTTACGGAAACGACGGCAACCCAGTTGAGCGAAGCCCAGGTGGGCGAAGTGTTGCGCATCCAACGTTCGTTTGAAAACACGGACCTGGCGGTGATCGATTGGGACGCGGCACTGGTGGTGGACCTGGCGGGTTACGTGGACGACGTGTTGTACGCCCTGGAATTGGCGAATCTCCAACTCGAGGAGTTTCGCGTGATGGACCGGCGGCTCGACACCTATCTCGACCGCGCTTATGACGACCTGGACCGCCGGCGCCTGCCGCTGTTCGGCGGGGCGACCAAAACCCTGCGCCATTTGCGCCGTTTCCGGGTGGATGTGGCGAAGCTCACCGACGAGGTCACGCATATCACCAAATTTTTCGGCGACTGGCATCTCGCCCGTGTCTATCTTGGCGCGCGCGACCGTTTTTATCTCGACCAATGGCGCGCCAGCGTGGAACAACGGCTCGCCCAGCTTGACAAGCTCTACAGCGTCTTTCACGCCGAGATCAACGAGCAACGAATGTTGTGGTTGGAGGCCATCATCGTGATTTTCTTCGCCATCGATTTGCTAATCCTGGTGTTTTTAAGACGCTGACACTGTGTCCGGCGCTTTGGCATGGCCTGACGAGTCCATCCGTGGTTAACTTTCCGGTGTTGTGATGCGTCCGTTGATCCAGGAAATTGCCACCGTCCACACGCCGGAATCGCTTGTCGAGCGATTGGACGGTGAAAGCGGTGTTATTTTATTGCGCACGTCGTCATTCGATTCGCCGTCAGGGCGATATTCCTTCGTTGCCGCACGGCCGTTTGTCACCTTTCGTTCCTTCGGTTCACGCTGCGAAATTATTCCGGTAGCCGCCGACGTGAGGAGGCGGACGGACGAGGTGCTGGCATTGCCTGCTCCGCCTCCTCACGTCGGCGGCTACGTCCAATTTGGCAATCCCTGGCAGATTCTAGACGCGCTGCTGGCGCGCTGTGAGGTGCTGGACGAAATCGATCTGCCGTTTCCCCTTGGCGGTTGTTTCGGCTATTGGGGTTACGATTTAAAGAATTTCGTCGAACCTAAACTCCCTCGCCGGGCTGTCAATGATCTTGAGCTGCCCGACTGCCACGTGGGCTTTTACGACAGCCTCGTTGTTTTTGACCATCACCTCGGAAAGATCAGCATCGTTTCCACCGGCCTTGCCGCCGACGGCTCGCGGAGGGAAAAACGGGCGAAAGAGCAGCTTGAATTCTGGCAGACACAATTGAGAAAAACCCCCACCCCGGCCCGCTCCCTTTCGGAAAGGGTGACGGAGAGTGATTCACCAGCCGGAGAAAACACCGGCGATCCGCAAAGCCGCTCCGGCTTGCGAAAGCTTCTCCCTCGCCTGGGAGTGAGGGCGGGCGTTGCTTCAAACTTCTCAAAAGCCAGTTTTCTTTCCGCCGTCGAACGCGCGCAGGCTTACATCCGGGCCGGGGACATTTATCAGGTAAATCTTTCGCAGCGTCTGGTGGCTCAATGTCAGTTGTCCGGCTGGGAGTTGTTCCAGCGGTTGGGTGTGGTTTCTCCGGCGCCATTTTCCGCGTTCTTTGATTGCGATGATGGGAGGCGGCACTGCCGCTTTCAGATGGCGTCGTCGTCGCCGGAATTGTTTTTGCGTTTGAGCGGTGCGCACATCCTGACCCGGCCCATCAAAGGCACGCGCCCGCGTGGCGCCGATCCGACGCGCGACGCGCAACTCGCCTACGAACTGCAGACCAGCGCCAAGGAACTGGCCGAACTGGTGATGATCACTGATTTGCTCCGCAACGATCTCGGCAAGGTGTGCGAGTACGGCTCAGTGCAAACGCCGGAGCTGGCGCGGTTGGAACGGTTCGCGCAGGTGCAGCATCTGGTCTCGACGGTCGAGGGCCGGTTACGCCGGGACGTCACCCACCTGGCGGCATTGGCGGCCTGTTTTCCCGGGGGCAGCATCACCGGCGCGCCGAAATTCCGGGCAATGGAGATCATTGATGAGCTGGAGCCGGTGGCACGCGGGCCTTACTGCGGTTGCCACGGTTATCTGGGTTTCAATCGCGAAAGCCAGTTGAGCATCACCATCCGCACGGCAATTTGCAAAGATAGGCAGGCGTACTTCAGTGTCGGTGCCGGCATCGTGGCCGATTCTAATCCCGAAGCGGAATATGAAGAAACGCTGGCCAAGGCGGCGGGATTCCTGGCCGCGATAAATCGCGTGAGCCGGCGTGAGGATGCTCATTTCAAAGTCGAAAACGGGGAATTTATTTGAGTCTCGTTAGCCCGACACCTGTAAATTGAAACTTGGTGTGGCAGGTTTCGTGGAAAAGCGCCTGTGAACCGCCGCAGTCCAGACACTTTGCGCGGCACGGAGATGTTAAAACTTCGCCTGCCAGTGTCCGGTAGGTCTGCTCTCGGCGCTCGTTTCTCGGGCCTCGACATATTTTTTTCTCTGCGTCTTGGCGCCTTTGCGTTAAAAGTTATGCGTGCTCGTTTTCCTGAACGGTCAATTTGTCCCGGAGCCACAAGCCGTCGTCCCCATCAACGACCGCGGACTCCTGTATGGTGACGGTCTCTTTGAGACAATGCGCGTGTGTCAGGACAGAGTATTTCGGCTGGCCCAGCACCTGGAACGGATGATGCGCGGAGCAGATTTCCTGGGAATCAAGTGCCCGTTCACGCCAAAGGAGTTGCAGGATTTCGCCGGCCAGCTCATCGAACAAAACCGGATGCCCGACGCCATCCTGCGGGTAATGCTGACGCGAGGACCGGGTGAACGCGGTTACGTCACCCCGGCGGATGGCCGGCCAACGGTTATGATGACGCTGCATTCCGCGCCGGCACGGGAGAATCCAGTGCCGTGGAGCCTGATCACCTCATCGTATCGTATTCTCGCGGCGGATCCGCTTTCCTCCTTCAAAACCCTGAACCAGCTCACCCACGTCATGGCCCGCAAGGAAGCCGTGGAAAAGGGTGCGGACGAAGCTTTACTGATCAACTCGAATGGCGAAGTGGCTGAGACGACCAGCGGCAATTTGTTCTGGGTTTATCAGGATACCATCTGCACCGTTCCCACGGGCCGCGGAGCGTTGCCCGGCATCACGCGGGCGGTCGTTCTGGAAATCTGCCAGACGCTGGGCCTGCCCACAAACAAATGTGTCATCAAACCCGAGGCTTTGCGACATTCTGAAGGCATTTTCATCACCCAGAGTGTGCTCGGCATCGTGCCGGTGGCGGTCTTCAACGGCGAACCGGTCGCACCCTCGCCGTTGGTGGAGCAAATCGCCGGGGCTTACACCGCCCTGCTGGCCCGGCCATGAGCTTGCCGGTCTGATTAATTCTTAGAATTAGTCATTATCAAATCGTTTTTGACCCCATTGCAACCGGTCCAGCCGGCGGTATGGTGAGGTGTAACCCGGCAAATGACAAACGTGGCTCCCGCCACCTTTTAAGATCGAAAGGCCGTTATGATCATTAATGCCAACGCTGAACATTGTCTA
>CAZKTW010000016.1:0-26130 GCA_964555775.1 uncultured Bifidobacteriaceae bacterium
TTTCAACCGGACGCCCGCATAAACAAGCCGCCTACTTTGAATTCGATTTGACTCCTGCCAAAGGCAAAACCGTCACCGATTGCAACCTTCTCATTGCCGGCAGCACCGACTACCACATCTCCAGCGTCTTTTCCTATTTGACGCCGCCAAAGCAATTCAAGGTCGGTATCGCTGCCCAGTCTCCCCTTGCCAACCCGTTTTCCGTGAGCCAGATCACGACCGGCAACAATATCGCGAGCATCTACCACTATTGTGCCTTGGCAGCCCAGAATCCGGATTTGGGCTACCGAAAGGTAACCGATGGCCTCCATCTAGGCGTTACCTTCGATGCATTCCATTTTGATTCTGCCCATCGGATCCAGGCTGCGGTGAATGCGGGGGGTAATTACGTTTTATGGGCGCGCGACGATTTTGACGGCGGCAATGACGGCCAGAATTACATCTGGGGCAGCACGGTCTTTAATGCCGGGAACATCCTGAACATCACGACCTCGGACTAATCCCTTTTTGAATCCTGTTCGACCCTGCACTCCGGTCAAGTCAACCTCCAAACCAACTTCGATTCCCCATGAAAATTTCCTGTATGAAGCTCAACTTCGGCAAAACCATTCACCAAAATCTTTCACGAAAAAAATCGGCGTGGACGCCGGTTTTCGCCCTGGCTGCCAGTCTGCTCCTGTTGGCGGGAGCGATCAGTGTCCAAGCGGCCACTACTTTCACCACGACGACAACCGCCAGCGGAAATTGGGGCACCGCCACCAACTGGGCCGGCGGCGTGGCCCCCACCGGCAGCCAGGCGGGCAATATTGCCGCTAACGGGGCGGCGACCATTGCGTTGACTCTGAATACGGCCACGACCATCGGCCAGATCCAAGATACTCATGGCAGCGCTCAAAACTTTACCATCAACGCCAGTGGCACGGTTGCAATGACCATGGACAATACCGGGGGGGTGAACAATCCTTTGGGCAATGCCGACGCCTTCATTGGCGAAACCAGCAGCGGGGGGATTAACCTTCTGCCCAACATCGTCATCCAGAACACCGACCTGGATTTGGGCAATACCGGATCAACAACCCCCACACTGACCATCGGCACTTTGGGCACGTCCACCATCACGGCGACGACAGCTCGAAACTTGAAAATTTTTCAGAATCAAGCTACCAGCACCAAATCCATCAACATCAACAGCAGCATTGGCAGCAGTGGCAGCGTCATCACGGTTCAGAACGTCGGCACCGGCGGCGGGGTTTCCACCATGAACCTCAACGGCGTGGTCGGGCCCAATGCGGCTGTCATTCAGAACAGCGCCCATTCATCGCTTTCATTAAATGCGGCAAACACCTACACCGGCGCCACGACCATTTCCGCGGGCGCGCTGCTGTTGGGTGCCAGCGGCAATCTCGCCGCCGGCTCGAGTGTCAGCATCGCGGCGGGCGCGACCTTTGACGTGTCAACGCACACCACTTACACACTTGGCACCAGCGCAACATTGAGTGCCAGCGGCAACGCTTCGGCAGCAACCATTAAAGGCGGCACCACGGTCAGCCTGGGTTCACGGCCGGTCAACTTGACTTACAATGGGGCCAATCCGGCTCTGACACTTTCGGCGGGCACGCTCCAGTTGAACAACAACACCTTTACTGTGGTGGTGCCGGGATCGGCGCTGGCGGCCGGCACCTATACGCTGGTTTCCACTCCGGGAGCCATTTCTGGCACGCCGAATTCAACGCCTTCCTTCACCGGCGGCAATGGCATTGTCAGTGGGGCGACGGCTACGGTTTCCACGAGTGGCAACAATGTTGTTTTGACTGTGACTTCGGGCGGCGGCCCCGGGCCGGTGAGCGCGTCGCATTCGACGGTCAGCCCGGCGACGGCGTCCATCGCCGCCGATGGGACCAGCACGCAGGTCATCACCGTTCAGGCGCGTGACACCAACAATGTCAACGAAACCACCGGCGGCGCGACCGTGGTGTTCTCCCGAACCGGCACCGGCACGTTAAGCGGCACCACCGACAATGGCAACGGCACCTATAAGGCCACACTCACGGCACCATCGAGCGCCGGTTCGGCCACGGTCACGGCAACATTGGGTGGCACGGCAGTTGGCACGGCGGTTGGAGCCAGTAGTTGTGTGGTTACTTTTACTCCGTCCGGCGGCCCGATCACCATTCAAGCGGAAACTGGTGTATTGAGCGGCACGACACCGCCCACGGTTGACACCAATCAAGCGGGCTTCCATGGCACCGGCTTCGTCAATATGCAGACCACCACCAGCACGGTGACCCTCAACAACGTCTCCGGCAACGGCGGCGGCGCCAAAATCCTTGGGATCCGCTATGCGCTCGGCGTGGCGGCGTCACGGACGGTGAACCTGATCGTCAACGGCGCGACCCAGGCCATCACCTTTGTAACGACCACAACCTGGACCAACTGGCAGACGCTCAACGTGAATATCACGCTCAATAACAGCACGGCCAACACCATCGCATTCACTACCACCGGCCAGGACTCCGGCAATATTGACGAAATCACCATTCCCGCAACCAGCGGCGGCCCCGGCCCGGTGAGCGCGTCCCACTCGACGGTCAGCCCGGCAACGGCATCCATCCCGGCGAACGGAACCAGCACGCAAGTCATCACAGTTCAAGCGCGTGACACCAACAATGTCAACGAAACGACCGGCGGTGCGGCGGTGGTGTTCTCGCGAACCGGCACCGGGACGTTAAGCGGCACGACCGACAACGGCAACGGCACTTACACTGCGACGCTGACGTCGCCGACCAGCGCGGGTTCTGCAACTGTCACCGCCACGCTGGGTGGCACCGCCGTCGGCACGGCCGTAGGAGCCAGTAGCTCCGTCGTCACCTTTACTACAAGCGGCGGGACGGTGAGCGCACCGAACTCAACGGTTAGTCCGGCGCTGGCATCCCTCACCGCAAATGGAGGCAGCACGCAGGTGATCACTGTGCAGGCGCGTGACGCCAGCAATAACAACATTACCACCGGCGGGGCAACCGTGGTCTTCTCCAGGTCCGGCACCGGGACGATCAGCGGCACGACGGACAACGGCAACGGCACTTACACGGCGACGCTGACAGCGCCGACGAGCGTGGGTTCTGGAACCATCACCGCGACTTTGAATGGAACATCTGTCGGCACGGCTGTTGGAGCCAGTCAGTGTGCGGCCACCTATTTCTCCACAAACTTTGGCGATGCGATCGTTGGCCTTACGGCGGCGCAAACCACCAACTTCACCGTGGGCGATACCGCCTTCGCAAAAGTTGAGACGGTGGCGTCCGGCCTTGGACCGATTTTCAATAATTCCGGTTGTGCCAATTGCCACAACTTTCCCGTTGACGCCGGTTCCGGGACGGCCACTGTGACCCGATTCGGCTTGAACACCAACGGAGTCTTCAACCCGTTGACCAGTCTTGGCGGCTCCTTGTTGCAGGACAACAGCACAACCACGAACTTCGAGGTTGTTCCCGCCAGCGCCAACGTCAACATCAAGCGGCAGACGACGCCTGTCTTCGGGAGCGGGCTGATTGAAGCCATTCCGGACAGTGTCATCCAAAGCAACGCCGCGCTCGCCAACGCGGATGGAATCGTCGGCACTGTCGCGTTGGTGACGGATCCGGTTGATGGCCGGCAGCACGTTGGCCGGTTTGGTTGGAAAGCCCAGCTAGCCACGCTGCTGGCCTTCGCTGCCGATGCCGCCAACAACGAAATGGGCATCACCAGCCGGATTCTGCCGGTGGGACAGGCGCCCAATGGCAATACCAACCTGTACAATCAGTTGAATACTGTCGCCGATCCGAATGACAAGGTTGATGCCTCCGGCAAGGCGGACATTGATCGTATGAGCGACTATATGCGTTTGCTCAGTCCGCCGCCGACTTTGCCGCTGACGGCCAACGCCGTTGCGGGCAAGGCGTTGTTCAGCCAGCTCCGCTGCGACATCTGCCACACCCCCGTTCTGACAACGGGGCCGAACTTCATTCCTGTATCGGATTTGGCGATCGAGACCAACAGCGCCATCGCCGCGCTCAGCAGCAAGGCAGTCCCGCTCTACTCGGATTTGCTGCTCCATAACATGGGATCACTCGCGGACGGCATCGCGCAAGCGGCCGCCAGCACCAACCAAATGAGAACCGCTCCCTTGTGGGGACTGAGCCAGAGCCTTCCCTATCTGCACGACGGCAGAGCCAATACAGTGGACGCGGCCATCCGGGCTCACGCCGGCGATGCCTTGCCGGCGGCAACGCGTTACATTAACCTGTCCACCAACCAGCAGCAGCAGGTGGTGCAATTCCTCAATTCACTTTGAGATTCTTGCGGGAGCCGGATCAATTGATCCGGCTCCCCATCTGCTCGCCTATGAATGAAGTTAACCAAATGAAATTACTCGCAAAATTCCTGTTGATTGGGATAATTGCCGCAATTGCATTTTATTTCGGGCAAAGGAACCGGCATCCTTCCAGCCCGGCTCCGTTGCCGGAGGAATTCACCGCCACAACACCTGTCGCATCCCCTTCCATTCATTCATCGCCCGCTGTGTTTCAGCCCTTGCAAAAGCCTTTCAATCCACTGGCTCATACACTGGCTTCACTCCGTGCAAAATTGCGCCAATGGATGGAATCCGAAGCCAACGACCCCGACGACGAGGAAGGCCGGAACCAGTTGCTGCGAGAGATGCTCGCCATGGTGACCGACGAAAACGTCGCCGACATAATCAAGTCGTTGTCCGCCGAAGAAATGAATACCCCCTTCGGCAGCGGCGCACTCCATCACTGGATGCAAGTGGATCCCATCACGGCCTCCAACTGGCTTGCCTCACGCCCGGGCACAACGGAAGATCAAACTTTGGCCGTTGCCGAAGTCTGGGCTGGCGATCCCGATGGTTTGAAGCAATACCTTGATCAATTACCGGACACCGCGTGGAAACAAAGTTTTCTCCAAGACGCCAGTTCAGAGATGACCTTCACCAATCCGGTTGCGGCCGTCAACCTGGCGCAGCAAATGAAACCAGGCGACGCGCAGACAAATTTACTGCGGGCGGTGGTCTGCGGCTGGGTCAGCACCGATCCCAACGCCGCCATGAATTGGGTGGCCAACGTGCAGGATCCGTCATTGCGGGAACAGTTGATTGCTTCCGCCGTCCAATCGTATGCGCTGACCGATCCGGCTCAGGCGGCCGCCTGGCTCGTTTCGGAAGTCAAATCCGATGGAATCGTAAAGGACTCGGTACTCAATATACTCAACACTTGGGTTACAATTGACCCGGCGGCGGCTGCCAACTGGGCCGCCCAGTTTCCCGAAGGCGACACCAAAGCCGCCGCAGTGAAAATCGTTTCAACCTATTGGCAGCAAACCGATCCCGACGCCGCCAGCGCATGGATTCTAAATCTGGCCGGAGGACCGGTAAACCCGTCACATTGAATCCATCGGCCACAGCGTTTTGAGCAACCAGAAGAAAAGTTTCTTCAAATCGTGGCCGTGGTGCGATGCCTGGTGTGGCGACCTGGATATTTGCGGATTCAAAAAGCCGCAGTCACTCTACCGTGATGTTGTTTGGCGGCGAAGTCAGAATGAAATGCTGGTGCATTCGCCAATCGCACCGGGGCTTTCTGAAAAAGTCAGCGGCTGGGGTTGGCCGGATGAATCGCAAAGATGGAACTGGTCCGGGCAGGAGGGGAAGCCGTTGCAAGTCTCGGTGTATTCACGGTGCGAAACAGTCCGGCTCGAACTTAACGGCAAGGTGATTGGCGAAAAACCGGTTTCGGCGACCACCTAACCCACTGCCAGGTTCGACGTCCCCTACGCCACGGGCGAACTGCGCGCGTATGGTTTGAACAATGGAAAAGTCGTGGCGCAGACAACGCTAAAGACCAGCGGCGCACCAAAGAAACCAAAGCTGACAGCCGACCGGACGAGTATCCGCGCGGATCGCAACGACCTTGCCTACGTGACCATCGAAGTAGTTGACGCGAACGGCCAGCGCGCGCCCGATGCTGAAATTCCCGTGCGTTTTTCTGTCAGTGGAACCGGAGAACTCGCCACGCAAGCCAGCGGTTGTCCAAACGATCCGGCACGTTTTCATACGCCCGTGCGCAAAACCTTTCAAGGCCGTTGCCTGACAATCCTCCGTCCGACCGGCGCACCGGCGACATCTTGCTGCGTGTCGAGGCGGACGGACTGGAAGCGAAAACCATCACGATTCGAAGTCGTAGCGATTCATGAAGGAGGAATGGGAGAACGACTATTCAAGTCTCACAAGATTCTGCCGATGATACAGATACCTTCGCTTCCTTTATGTGAAGTGAACCGTAATAATCATGCTGCAGAATCTGCTGCCCCATAAGAGCCGATTAGGGTCACGACCGGCGCTTTTTGGCGCAGTCGCGCTATTTTTTATAGCGGCTGGCATATTGCGGGCTGAGTTGTCGGACAACCTTCCCATTGCGACCCGGGTTCTGACAAACTCAGGAGAAATGTGGTCAATTCCTGACAACCAGCGCAACCAATTGTTTCGGATCCAAACCGAGATGCTGGTTTACTATTATGATCCTGAATGGAACGCTGCTTGGGGTGAATGCCAGGGCCAGCCGCTTTACCTGCCCATCGCTGATTCCCCGATGAGATTCTCGCCCGGGCAAAGAATTCGTATTGACGGACTGTTGCTTCCCGCGCAGCAGCGGTTCATCTGGGACAGAACACGGGTTGAAATTCTTGAAACCAATGTCATTCTCAAACCGGTGTTGGCGGCAGGCTTAAATGAAAATTCCCAGGCCCTAAGGACGAAACTGATTTCCATCGAAGGTCTGGTTGACAAGCAGTCGGATGAAGACCCGATCCACCTCACGTTCAACTTTCTCGCTGGCGACACCTCGGCAACGGTCCACGTTTATAAAGGGACAAACAACGTGTCCCCACCGCGGCTCAAGGAGGGGGACTTTGTCAGAATCAACTGCGTTTATTCGCCCCAAATTGATCTAAACGGGAAAATTACCCGGCGTGAGCTCTGGGTTCCCGCGTTATCCGACGTGAGGGTCGTGGGTTCACTGGATTCCGATCCGCGCTTCGACCGGCCGGTCGTTGCTAGCGAAAAGATTCAGTACGACACGCCGACGACCGAGCTATTTCATGTTCGGGGAATCGTGCGCAGCCATGAGCCGGGCAAATGGGTCACGCTGTGGGACGAGACCGGCCAAATCCTCGTGGAAAGCAGCCAGATCAAGCCACTGAGATTCGGAGACCGCGTGGAAGCAGTCGGATATCCATTCCTGCATGGCGTTAAACAATGCCTGAAAGACGGCGTCTATCGGCTGGCTGCCTCAAACAGCGCGCCGACGCTGGATTTTTCGGAGCGCTCGCCGCTTTGCCTTGCGGAACAAGTGCGGGATTTGAGCCGTGAGGCCGCGAGGAAAAATCCCGAAGTGGTGCTGCGCGGAATCCTTACCTGGTCGCGCGAGGACAATTTGTTCACGTACATCCAGGACGCCAGTGGCGGAATTCAAGTGGCCAAACCAAAATGGATCGGAAGCGGGCATGCCGGGTCCATTGTCGTGGTCCGCGGCCAGGCGGCGGAGGGGGATTTCATCCCCGTGGTTACCAACGCCGTCATTTCCAGCACCGGTTGGTGGAATATAGACGATGTTCATACCGTCACGCTCGAACAGGCCATGACTGGCCTGGAGGTTGGCCGTTGGGTGGAGATGCGCGGCTATGTGCGTCTGGTCCTGAAAGAAGGTCCGCTGACCTGTCTGGAATTGAGCACCTCCAGCGGAGAATTCAAAGTTCTGACACCGACAGTTCAGACCAATGATCATTTGAAGGGGGCCATCATCCGCGTGCAGGGCGTGTGCGACGCCGTGACTGACCTGAAGCATCGGTTGGTCGGAATCCAAGTCTTGTCGCCGGAAGCGCAATATCTGACGGTCGAGGAACCGGCTCCGGATGATTTGTTCGCCGTGCCGTTGCGGACAATGGAAAGTCTGCGGCGATTCAATCCGCAAAACGCCCTCAACCAGCGCGTCCGCGTCGTCGGCACAGTGGTGCTGCACGCTCCGGGCCGCCATTTATATCTGCAGGACGGCGATGAAAGCGTATTTGCCCTGAGCCAGCAATCTGGCGAATTGCGTCCCGGGGATCAGGTGGAAGTCGTGGGGCTGGCAGGAACCGAAGGCCGCCGTTTTCTGTTGCGCGAAGCCGCGTTCCGCCGCCTCTCGAAGGGCCCGGAACCAGCGCCGGTCCAATTATCCGCCACGCATTCACTCAACAAAGATTTCGAGAACCTGCTGGTCAGAGCCGACGGGACACTGCTCAATTCCGTCAACAAGGACGGCGATACGCACCTGCTGATTCACAGCCGCGATTCGGCGTTTGAAGCGACCCTGCCCGGGGCTGCGAGCCAGGCAACCAATGCGCTCCCGAAATTCGAAGTGGGCAGCAAACTGGCACTAACGGGCGTTTATGAAATCCAGACCGATGATTACGGCAGACCCGCTTCCTTCGTTTTACAGCTTCGTTCATGGAACGACATCAAACTCCTGGAGCGGCCGCCTTGGTGGACAACGGGCAAATTGTTATGGCTGGTGCTCGGTTCGACCGGCGTGGCCGTCGTCGGCCTGTTCTGGGGGATGGGTATTTCGCGAAACAACAAGTCGCTCAAACGGATGCAGGCCGATCTGCAAACGGCCAATGACGACCTGGAATTGCGGGTCCAGGAGAGAACTCAGGAGCTGGAACAGCAGGTTGTTTCCAAGGAACGCGCCCGCGCCGCGCTGGCCGAGGCGCAGAAGAATTTGATCCTCACCTCCCGCAAGGCCGGCATGGCGGAGGTCGCGACTGGCATCCTGCATAATGTTGGCAATGTCCTCAACAGTGTGAATGTCTCCGTGTCGCTGCTCACTGAGCGGATCCGCCGTTACCGCGTTGAAAACGTGGTCAGCGCCGCCAGTTTGCTGCAGCGGCAACCGTCCGACTTGGCGGAATTCCTTCTCAAGGATCCGAAAGGAGTTCAACTGCCGGCCTACTTGCAGAGGCTGGGTGAACACCTGATTGCGGAAAAGCGGCACTTGGGGGACGAAATCGGCTCGCTGGCCAAAAGCGTGGACCACATCAAAGTCATTGTCGCCATGCAGCAGGACTATGCCAAAGTGGGCGGGGTGTTTGAGAAGTTAAATCTTGAAGAAGTAGTGGAAGACGCCATCCGCATCAACAGTGCCACACCCGAACACGACCCCATTCAGCTCACGAGGGATTACCAGCCGCTGCCGCGCGTCGTCCTGGACCGGCATAAGGTGCTGCAGATCCTGATAAACCTCCTCAGCAATGCTAAACACGCGCTGGAACAGAAGGCTTCCGACAAAAAGATCATCGTGCGTTTGGCCCTCTGCGAAAACGACCGGGTCCGCGTCAGCATTGTGGACAACGGCATCGGGATCGCCGCCGAGCATGTGCAGAACATTTTTTCGTCAGGCTTCACGACCCGCAAGGAAGGCCACGGATACGGCCTGCACAACGCCGCCAACGCCGCCAAGGAACTGGGCGGTTCGTTGAACGTCAAAAGCGACGGCCCGGGCCACGGGGCCAGCTTCACACTTGAATTGCCAGCCGCTGGAATTGGAGTGTTGCCATCCAATTAAATCCTCCGGCTATGCTGGAGAGACTCCCGAAGTTGGAGAATGTGGGCAGGCTCAAAGGGGCGATTTTGCTGCTTGACACTTTGCCGCACTGTATTAGTCTGTTAATACATTACTACATTATGCAGCTGCAAATCTCAGTCCAGGATGGAGCGCCGATTTACCAGCAGATCGTCGAGCAGGTGAAACTGCTCATGGCGGGAGGACGGCTCCAGCCGGGCGATGACGTGCCCCCCATCCGGGTGCTGGCGGAACAACTGCGGATCAATCCCAACACGGTGGCCAGGGCTTATCTCGAATTGGAGCGGGCCGGCCTGATCACGATGCGGCAAGGCTTCGGCACCCAGGTGGCCGAAGGAAAGATGGTACTGCCCAAGCGCGAGAAACTCCGCATCCTGTCTGAATCCGCCGACGCGCTGCTCGCCAACGCGCGCCACTTGAACGTCGGGCTGGGCGAGGTGATCACTCTGCTGCGCGAGCGGGACGACGCCATGCAACCGAAAGCCTCGAAATGAAATTCCCTTCTCCTTCGTCAGCGGAAGCTGTCATCGCGGTCAGCAGTCTCTCGCGCCATTTCGGAACCAAGGCGGCACTCGACGGCGTGTCGGTATTTGTCCCGCGGGGCTGCGTGCTGGGACTGGTGGGCGAGAATGGCGCCGGCAAGACCACGTTGATCAAGCATCTGCTCGGTTCCCTCAAAGCGCAGGCCGGCAGCGTGCTGGTGTTTGGGCTTGATCCGGTGCTGGACCCGGTGGGCGTGCTGGGGCGGATTGGTTATTTGTCCGAGCGGCGCGACCTGCCGGGATGGATGCGGGTGGATGAGTTCATGCGTTATTCCCAGGCGTTTTATCCTAAGTGGGATGAGCCGTATGCCGCGCAGCTATTGGAACAATTCCAATTGGACCCGGCCCAAAAGATCAAAACCCTGTCGCAAGGGCAACAGGCCAAAATTGGTTTGCTGACGGCGCTGGCCTACCGGCCGGAGCTGTTGATTCTGGACGAACCCAGCTCGGGATTGGATCCGGTGGTCCGGCGAGACATCCTGGAGGCGATCATCCGCACGGTGTCGGAAGAAGGGCGGACGGTTTTGTTCTCCTCGCATCTGCTGGATGAAGTCGAGCGCGTGGCCGATCACGTCGTCATGCTCCAGCACGGGCGCGTGGTGTTGAATGGGCGAACCGAAGATGTGCGCGGCGAACATATTTCGGCGGTGCTGGCGTTTGCCGAACCTCAAACGAAGTCGCCGGTTCTGGCCGGCGCACACGCGGTGACGGGCTATGGCTCCGAATGGCGGGTGCTGGTTGGCGGCTCACGGCTGGAATTGGAAACGGCAGCGGCAGTAATGGGCGCGCGTGTCGTTGAACAACGAACTCCCACACTGGATGAAATCCTGGTGGCGCGGGCCGGTGGAAAAGCGAGTTGATCATGAATGCCGGCAGACTTTACTGGCGGACGCCGACTGGCGCGATGCTGTGGGAAATCTGGAGCCGTAACAAAGTGAGTTATCTGTGGCACGGCGCGGCTCTGGGAGCGGGTCTGTGCTTCGTCCAGTGGAAACGGCAGGGCGTATCCGAAATTCTCGCGGCGGTGCTGGCCCTGGCCTCGCTGGCAAGTTTCATTGGTGGCTACCTTCAACTGCTGTCCTGTTTTGCCTACGTCGAGGTGGATGCGGCCAAAGTGAAGGCTGGCTATCCAGTCAGCCTGCTGTTGAAACCGCTCCGCACTTTCCATTTGGTCATGGTGCCGATGCTGGTGGGCGGACTGGTTACGACCACGATGCTTGCGATCTGGGTGGCGTTCGTGCTGAAACCGCTGGGCTTGCTTCCCGTTTATAATCTATCTTGGATCAGCATCGTGGCGTTGTCCTTTTTTTGGTGGATGCAGGCTCTTGCCTGGGGCCTCCCGCTGGTCAGGTTCAGGTCGTTCGTGATGGTGGCGGTGGCCCTGCTGCATCTAACAGTTGGAGTGATGCCGCAGTTGCCCTTTAACATTTCACCGGAGTGGCAATGGGGAATCTTGTCCGCCTTGCTCGTGTCGGCCGTGCCGTTCGCTTGGGTTGGACTGAAACTGATGAGAGAGGGAAGATGGGATGGCCCGTCGTGGATTTTCATTCTTTGGAGCCGCTGGCTCCGGACTCGCGCGCATGGCCGGCGCGCCAGGTTTCGCTCCGCGTTTGGCGCGCAATTCTGGCTTGAATGGCAACGGCAGGGATGGCTGCTCCCCGGTCTCTCAGGCGCGATGTCGTTGCTGGTTTATCCGTTCGTGTTTTTTGTCGGATTCAAATGGTCGGGTGTGGACGCTCCTCCGCCGGAGGCGATTCTGGCTCTGATATTGTTCGGGCCACTCCTTCTATCCGGCGTGATGGGGCCGTCGATGGCAAAGTTCGATCAACTCGGTTCAAGGCGCGAACTGCCGGGCTACATTTCGGTTCGACCCATGACCAACGGCGGTTTTGTCATGGCGAAACTGGCGATGGCTTTGGCCTCGAGCGCCTTGACTGTCTTGCTCAACGTAGCTGGAGCTTGTCTGTGCCTGGCGATCGCGGGCAAGGGGAACCTGTTGTCCAAAGCTGGATTGGTCACGCCTTTCGGTCCGGTTTCATACCTGACCGGATGCCTGCCAGTCTTGCTCCTGCTGGTGATCATGGTCTGGAAAAATCTGCTGGCTGGAATTGGGACGGGTTTGACTGGGCGCCCTTGGATCGCCAACCTGGGCACTGCTTGGAGAGGTGCTGCCGGCATGGGACTAATCTCATTGGTCCTGGCCGCCAAATTTTACGAGGATTTCAGGGAAACACTGCTGCATTGGCTGACTGCCATTTTGATCGTGTGTCTGACGGCAAAGGTCGCCGTCTCGATTGCCGCTTTTGTCTGGGGGTTGCGACGAAATGCCATCACGGCTCGTGCGATTGGCTGGATCGCCGGCGGCTGGCTGGTGTGCGGCTTGTTCGTGGCCAGCTACGCGGACCATGTTTGCGGCGCGATCAACCAACCCGGCCTGCGGACTTGGGTTCTGCTCGGCGGATGCCTGGTTCTTCCGTTGGCCGATCTGGCCATTGCGCCGCTGGCGCTGGCCTGGAGTCGCCACCGTTAAACACCATCATCCTAAAGCAAATCAAGTGCGCCAAATTATGCGACGATTGACATTCCTCCTGTTGTTTGCAGTGCAACTGGCCGGCGCGGCTTCAACCACCGAAGCGTTGGCGGCCGTGGATTTTGTTCAAAAGGCGGATGACTACCTGCAAACGGAATTGAAGGCGGAAAGGTTCGCAGGCTCGGTGATGGTCGCCCAATCGAACCAGATTGTGTTCATGAAGAGTTACGGATTCGCCAACCGCGAACTGGAGGTCGCCAATGCGCCGAACATCAAGTTTCGGCTGGGTTCCATCACCAAGCAGTTCACCGCGATGTGCATTTTGATTCTCCAGGAACAGGGTAAATTGAGCGTGGAGGATTCTGTTTCCAAATACCTGACGGACAGTCCAAACGCCTGGTCGAAAATCAAGCTCCAGCATTTGCTCACCCACACCTCGGGCATTCCCGACTACACCCGGTTTCCCGACTACCGTTCGGCCGTGATGCTGCCTTGGCCCCCGGAGAAAATGATGGATGAGTTGCGGAACAAGCCCCTTGAATTCGAACCGGGCGAGCGGTTCGCCTACAGCAACTCGGGTTATGTTCTGCTGGGTTACATCGTGGAGAAAGCTTCGGGCCAGAGCTACGAGCAGTTCGTGCGGCAGTTTGTTTTCCAGCCGCTGGGCATGATGGACAGCGGCTGCGACCAGTTCGCGACGATTTTGCGCCAGCGGGCCGCAGGTTATTCGCGGGACGGCGATGCGTGGATAAATGCGGCTTACACCGATACAACGTTTCCGCAGGGTGACGGAGCTTTGTATTCCACAGTCGAAGATTTCTTTCGCTGGTATCAATGTTTGCGGGAACAAAAGCTGGTTTCAGCGGAGTCGTGGAAAGCGATGACCACGCCGGTCAAGGAACATTTCGGTTTCGGAATCGCAGTGGTCGAGCAATTTGGCCAAAAGGAACTCGCGCATGACGGCCGGGTCAGCGGCTTTGTCGCCTCGATGAGATGGTTTCCAACTTCGGATATTTTCGTGGCCGCCTTTGCCAATTCCGATTCGGCCCATGCGGGTGAAGTGGCTGACAACCTGGCGGCCCTCCTCTCGACCAAACCGTTGAACCTGCCGCAAACGCAAGCCGTGATCACGCTGGACGCCAGCCAGCTCATCGCGTTTGCCGGCCGCTATCGGTCCGTGAAGCCGCCGGAAATTGCCAGCACCGTAACGGCAACCAACGGGCATCTGATCCTTCAGGCGACCGGCGGTCCCAAACTCGTTTTTCTGCCGGAGTCGGAGACAAACTTCTTCTTCACCGAAATGCCGGCTCTCAAACTGACTTTCCGGAAGGATGCCGATGGCAAAGTGTCACACCTGGCAACGCATTTAAACGGCGCCGATCACGAAGAGAAACGGATTGATGCCCCGCCGTGACCATCAGCAGACCGTCACCGCTGCGGCTTGAGCGTGATCAGCACGGCATCGTTTTCGCGAAGGTTGAATGGCTGCGCGAATTTTCCGTTGCGGCCAACCGCCGGAGTTGTCGGAAAATGGTGGATGCAGACGTTCTTTCAAAACTTCGCAGCAGCCGGGGTAACGAGGCTCAAATTTATTTGGAAACCATCATTGGTTTGGAGCCTCCTCACGGCTTCTTTAACGGGTCGTTAAACCTCTGTGGAAAATTTGCCGCAGAAATCTTTCAGCACCACCGTTAGCGTTGATTTCAAAGCCGTTTCGGGAATCAAAAATGGCTTTTCGGTGATGGTGACCTCTGCTTTTCCCGTCGTTAACACGAAGCTCCCGGCCAGTTTCCCGACGACCTGGCCCGTAAAATCGCCCCGGATGTCACCGTTCTGCGCGAAGGTATAATGGCCTTGTACCTTGGGTTGTTTCGGGTCGGGATGGCAGAAGCTTCCGGCCGATTCGTTGCCGACGAGATAAACATTGTGTCGTCAGGCCAGCGTTTGAAGTTCGGGGAAAGTCGGGAGTCTTCTCAATTGCTCAGTTACGGTGAAAGCCATGTGCAAGGGTAAAAGCCAAAAGCCAATTGAGCAAAGGCTAAACTCCAAACCGCAAAGCCTTTCACAGAAGACAAAGAAGTTAACAAAGGTCAGAAACGGATTTTATCGCGTGTGGCCAAGAGGCCTTTGCGCGGCGCTCGGTTCAAGACCTCGGAGGGCGTTCAGGGTTTCCCGGCCAGTTCCAAAGCCGGTTCCCGCTTTGCCGCGCCGGCAACAAGCAACGCCGCGTTGCGGCTGTCCGGGCACAGGGCGTCTTTCACCGCCTCCAGCAATTCATCATTGGAAAATGGCCGTTGCAACATGACAACGGGCTTCAGCCACGGTTTGCGGTAAAATTCAAAGGTGGGCAAATGTCTTGCGGCGATGATGACGGGGATGCCCATCGTGGCTACGCGCATCTTCTCCACCATTTCCATGCCCGTCATTCCAAGCAGCCGGTGGTCGGTGATCACCAGGTCATAGTGGGCGGCCTGAACCGCCTTCCAGCCAGCCACCCCGTTCTCAACCGCGTCAACGAAGTAACCGGCGCCGACCAGCACATCGACGCTGAGTTGGCGGACGTCAAAGTCGCTATCAATAATGAGAATGCAGCGACAGGCATTCGCCGATTCGACCCCAGATACTGTTTCGTTGGTTTTCATATGATTGATTACTGAAAAATATTTAACCTAAATGGACAGAAATGGAACAAATTAGGGACGCATTACGGGATTTGAGGGGTAAGTTGCTCTGATTGAGGGACGGAGAAAAAGAATTCGCTGAAGGCTGAATTTTAAAGGCCAGAATCTGACAATGGAAACAACACACTGAACCTCAACTACTTAAGTCATATTCCAAGCTGATTTATTCCTTTTGAACCCTTTAACGCGTGAGACAGGTCTGGCTAATCGCAACTTAGTGAAGAGCGAGTGCGCCGGCCTCGACAACATTCAACACTCAACCAACAAACACTCTTCAACGAGTGCTCTCATTCCATGCTCCGCAGGCCCGCCCGGCGAGCGCGCATGGCCAGCAACTTGGCCCGGTTGTATCCATGTTTCCGCACCGAAAAAAATTTCCGCACAGCCACGTAAGGCTTCGGACTCCACGTCGCGAGCCAATACTCCCGGACCACGCCGCGCCGCTTCAGCATCAGCTTCTGCACGCCAACGACGCCGGACGTCCCTTTCCGTCGAACCAACTGCGCCCACCGGCGGCGCGACATGCGCCGGGGCAGCCCCAGTTTTGCGACCAGGCGCCGATGATGCCGTTTCGCCGCCACCAATGCCTTGGCCCGTCCGCCATGCATTTTGTCGGTAAAGAACGCGGAATGTATTTTGCCCCGACGCTGCACCCGCACAAAGAAACCATGATTGTGCTTTTCCGGCTGATCGATGCGGGAAATGCCGGGCGTTGATTTTCGTCCAACCTTTGCCATAAATCAGAAATCTCCGGTGAAGATTTTGGCCAAACCGGCGGGATGTAAAGCGCCAAATTCAGCGCCCAAACTCCTTCGCCGGCTCGCGACACCGACTTCGTCGCGTGCTCGCGGAGTTGGAGTCTATCGGAGTTACCTTCTCTCATCGAGCATCGAGGCTTCCGTTCCCGTCATTCTGTTCGTCAGACCAGCGTTTTGTTTAACGCTTCCTTCAGATTCCACCTCACGATGGACGCCCTTGCAGTTCGGCTAGCACTTCCCCTTGCCGGGTGTGCGTTGGACTTTAACCCACCAGTCAGTGCGCCGTGCCGGGCGCACAAAAAAAAGGCCGCCGTCGGGGACGGCAGCCTGCGCGTTCACGGATGGTCACCGGCGGTAACCGTCATGATCATGTTCGCGGCCGGGTCTACGCCCGAAATAAACCGGACGATGATACCAGCCGCCGGACACCCAAACCCGGCCGGTGGGGCGATACGACCAGTAACCTGGCACCCAGACGCAATTCACGCCCGGGCAGGCTGGAACCGTTTGCACCATCGTCACCGGTGCGGGCGCGCAAACCACCGGCGTCGAGACGATGACCGGCAGGGGTAACCCCAGGTGGAAGCCGAAGCGGACTCCGGCGTTGGCCGACATTGCAGCCGCGCCGAGCAGCGCGGTCAGGAGCAGGATTTTAGTTTTCATAGTATTTTTCAGGGCGTCATTGCCCATATCCATCCAGACGATTAAGTAACCATTTGGTTACATATTTTGATGAATGGGTTCCCGCTTGAACCGGAACCCCGTAATCCACCTGTAATCCGGTTTGAAAACCGTGCTTTTTGCGGCTTCAGGTGCTGCGCAAAATGTGCACAAAAGAGGAAAAACCGAAACTGAACGGTTGATCGTTGTTCTTCAGCGGTGAAAGATTTTCGGCAGTGGTATGTCTTGCAACTTTTGGCGTGTCACCCAAACCGGCTCATCACGAGCCTAGCCCCACGAAAACCGGATTTTCAAACTCTTTTTGATTCCCCCGGTCTGGGAATCAAAACTCCCGAATGCGAAAAAACATCCGGTCGCGGTCGATCGGCAGGGTCACGTTGCGTAGTTCGTTGGTGGCGGTCGCGGTCTGCGACACCGCCGTCCAGCCAGCGGGAGCATTCAGGGCCGGATTTTGTTCAAGCCGAAAGCCGGGCCACAGTTCGGTCCATGAAATAGTTCCGTTGGTTCCGGCCGCCTGGATTTGCGGCCGCGGCATCAGGTCCACGTTCACGTTGGTGAACTGGCTGATTTGCGCAATCACCAGGATGTCCACCGCCGCTGGCATCTGCCGGTCACCGTTGGCGTGACCGTCCATCAACGCGCTGGGATATTGATCATCGGTGATGATGCGGCTGGTCACACCGAAGAAATTTGTCCGCAGGCCGATGACGGTGCCGGGAAAGGGCAACGGCGCGGTCACGACGATGTGCAGGTTCGTGCTCAACACCTGGAAAGATGTGTTGGCCTGGCCCAGACCCAAGGCATGCCCGATCATTTCCAACGCCACCGTGAGCAGGTCGCTGTAAGCGAAGTTGCCGGCGTCACCACCTGCCCCGCTGAATGTCCGGGACACGCTGAGATTGCCTCCGCCCAAATCCAGCAGCCGGTTGGTAAACGTGGTGAACTCCAGGTTGTCGCGGGGCGTCGGATCCAGATACCAGTGAAAATGGCCGGACACATTGTCGTTGTTGAACAGGATGGTGCCTTCCGTTTCGCGATTGGGCGTGCCACCCTGGACCTCCAACGAATGTTGTCCGCCACCCACCGGCGCCCAGCCGTAATGCAAGGTGAGGGTAAAGTCATCGTGGACCGCCTGTTCCCAGATGTCGGCGGCGGTATTGAAGATGGCCGTCAAGTCGCCGTTGCCGATATCGTTGGTTCCTTGGGAACCGCCGATAAAATCGCGGATGATCGTGAGAGCGCCGGCTTTGGGGAGGGGCCAAGCGGTGGCAACAACAAGGATCAACGCCAGTTTTAGACCGCCAATCCTGAAACTGCCGAGTGGAGTATTCATACAAGTGAATAGTGCGCCGCTTATCCTGAGTTGCAACTTATTATTCAATCTTGCCTTGTCTTGGCGCACTTTGCGTCCTCGGTGGTCAAGAACATCGGGATTTGCTGCCGGAGAAGCCCCGGTGCTTCCAAGGCGGGGAAATGTTCAAATCCGATAAACTCCGTTTCCGCGAGCACGCGACGAAGTCGGTGTCGCGAGCAAACACTTTACGCCCAAGGTCGAGGGCCGAGAACGGAAACGACGGGGCTTTCAACCTCAGGCCACCTCGGCGAGGAAGAGGAGCTTGTAAACGTCCGGCTGGCGGGCTTCGACGGCATGACGCGCGATTTCCGCCGGGTCGGTGCTTGAGCGCACCAATTTGTAGTCCCCACAGCACAGCCATTCTCCCAGTCCAGACTTTACACACACCGGGATGGAACCCTTTTGGGCGCAGAAGGTGTCGGCCAGTTCGCTGAGCTGCGGGCCTTTGCCGGCCAGAACCACCAGGGGCGCCTCCGGGTTTAGCTCCAGCGTGAAACAACCCGCGACGACAGCGCCGTCCCGATGCAGCAAATAATACGGCGGGGAGCCGTCGGCTCCCGCCTTTTCCACAATTTCGCTCCAGGTGTAGCGATGTCCTTTGACCAGTGACATCGCGTCAGCGGGCGGTGCGGCGGATTTTCTGGCGCGGGAAGCGCGCGAGCCGGGTTGTCGGGGTTGTTGGCATTTGACTGCTTTTTCCTTGGGCATTCGAATTCAACTTCACTGTAGGTCGGATGCAGGGTTTTGCAATGGGAAAAACCGCGTAAAGTTACGCGACGCGGTGAAGAAACATTCAACATTCAACATTCAACGTCGAAGGACGGGGGGAAGAAGGCGGTTATTTGACCATAGGCTCCATTACAAATGGACTCGGCGGCGGGAGGCATCTATGTTAGGTTCTTAACAGCGAGCCGCCTCGTCCGCGAATCGCCTCAAAGCCCAACGAAAAGGACATTTATGGCACAGGCAATCATGGATCCGGAAAAGGTGCGGCGATTTGCCGACGAACTGAACCGGTTCAACACCGACCTGGAAAACCGGCTGGTTTTGTTGCAGGCCCGGTTCACCTCGCTGGGCGACACCTGGCAGGACCAGGAACACGAAAAGTTTGCCGAGGAATTCCGGACGGCCATGAAGGCACTCAAGAAATTTGTCGAGCTGTCCAAGGCGCATACGCCGTACCTGTTGCGCAAAGCCCAGCGCATCGAGGAATATCTCCACCAACGCTGACCGTCAACGCCCGATGATGCCAATGAACAGCATCGAAACCTTGGATTATTGGATGGTTGGATTATTGGATCGTCGGATTGTCAGGCCGCTTGGGTCATTGATCCATCAATCCATCGATCCATCACCCCGTTTCTTCTGACCATGGCCGAACGCGCCCAAGTCACCTCCTTCGAAGCCGTGGATTCCTTCCGGGCCGATCTGATTGTGTACCTGGCCAAGGCGCGCGCCGTACTGGAGGAGGCCAGCGATGATGTCCTGCGCACCCGGCTGTGGGTGCAAAATGATCAACGCCGGGTCTGGGAACAGGAAACGCGCGTCCGGTACCGGAAGCTGGAGGAGACGCGGGCGGAATTGTTCAGCGCCCAGCTCTCCAAATTCAGCCAGTCCGTGGCCTTGTGCCTCATGGCCGTGCAACGGGCGGAACGCGCTAACCGCGAGGCCGAAGCCAAAATCGCCGTCCTGAAAAAATGGGACCGGGAACTGGAAAACCGCACCGACCCACTGGTCAAGCAGGTGACCCAGTTCCATGGGTTTTTGACCACCGACATGAAACGTGCGGTGGCTTACCTGGAACAGGTGGTGAAGGCCTTGGAAGCGTATGCCGGCGTGCCCACACCCGGCGCCGCCGCCGCCGCAACGCCGGCAGAAACCAAACCGGCCGGTGAAGGGGAAAAGCTGCCATGAACCTCGGCGGAAGCAAAAACCGGCTGGTGGGCATAACAAAAGAGCTTTCCAAGCGCTGGGAGGATACCAAAAATCACTGGCGTGACGCCAAAGCACAGGAATTTGAACAGCGTTACCTGTCCGAATTGTTCGCCCACGTGGAAAAGACCGTCACAGTGATGGAAAAACTGGATGAAGTGTTGAACAAAGTCAGGCACGACTGTGAATAGGCATCTTGGAGTCAATGAAATGCTCGCGCTTTTGGACCGGCTCAAAAGCGTACTCGCGGATTTTGCCGCCCGGGAGGAAAAACTCAGCGGCGAGTTGCACACCCGCATCGGCGCCGAAAACAAAGCCCACGAAACGGCGGTCGAGCAACAATCCGCCGAACTCACCCAACGCATCAGCGCCGCGGAAACTGTTTTCGAAACCGAAAAGAAAAAACGGCAGGGCAAATTTGCACGGCGCAAGGCCTTCATCAGCCAGGCCCTCGTCACCACCACCCGGCAGGTCATGGAGGGCAATGACTGGTCCGGACGCCGCCAACAAGGCCTGCAGCGCAGCGCCCAGGACGTCGAACGCCACCGGGACGAGGAATTGACCGACGTTGCCGCCAAACTGGAGAACTTCAAAACCAGGCTGACCGAAAGTTACGCGGCTTTCGTTCCTCTGGAAACAGCGGCGAACAATGCTTTTCGCGGATACGGCTCCTTTCGCCGGCTGCTTTCCCCAAACCTGCCGCGGCCGGAGCTCTCGCTGCCGCAGACGGAAAACCAGTTATTCGAAGAGCTGCAACGGCTGAAGACCCAAACGCGCGACGAATTGAACCGGTTCGAGGATATTCCGTTGCCGCGTTTGTTCAAGTTCCTGCCAGTGTGGTTACTGACCATCTTGCTGCTGCTCGCCTTTGGCATAGCGGTTCCCCTGCTCGGTCCCGGTTCTTATTCGAAGACGGGCGCGGTGCTGGCGGTGATCTGGGTGGCAGGGTGGGTGGTTCATCAATTGGGCAAACGCCAGGGCGCGCCAGCCGCGGACACGATAGCCGGCAATCTGGCCCGGGCGCACCGACTGCATGATGGTTCGCTCGAACAGGCTGAATTGAAATACGCGCAGGATCTGGAACGCATCCAAAAGGAATATGAGACCGCCAGCCGCACCGTCAACCAGCAATGGAGGCAGAACCAAAAGGAGGCTTTGGAAACGCGCGGTACCCGGGCCCAGAAGGTCGATGAAAAGGGGGCCCGCGCCCTGTTGACGAATGAACTCCACCACCGCGCCCTGCTCAAACAGATTCAAGACAAACACGCGGACAACGTCACGGGCCTGCAACAGGAGGCAGACACCCAGGCCAGGGAGCTGGCCCGGGTTCACGCGGAGAAAATGGTGAGGTTGGAAGCCGAGCAGCAGACCCGCTGGCAGGCGCTGGAAACGGAATGGAAGGATTCTATCGAGCCCATCCACGAAGCCATCGCCGCGGCCAACACCGCCGCCGGGGAATTTTTTCCCGACTGGCAATCGCCCGCTTGGAAAGACTGGATGCCGCCGATGGACTTCAAGAATGTGGCGAAATTCGGGCGCGCGGACGTGGACGTGGCGAAACTCGCCGAGACGTTGCCCAAAGACCAACGCCTTGCCCTGCCCTTCCCGGCCAGTTTTTCCGTTCCGCTCCTGCTTAAATATCCCGGCCAGGGTTCGATCCTTCTTGAAACCACCAAGACGGGCGGCACCGAGGCGATTGACGCCATCAACAACATCATTTTCCGCCTGCTATCCACCCACCCGCCGGGCAAGCTGAGTTTCACAATTTTTGATCCCGTCGGCCTCGGCCAGAATTTCGCCGGCCTCATGCACCTGGCCGATTACGAGGAAAGCCACATCAACAGCCGCATCTGGACGCAATCCGGCCAGCTCGAGGAGAAACTCGCAGAACTCAACGAGCACATGGAAAAGGTCATCCAGATGTATCTCCGCAACGAGTATGAAACCATCGCGGAATACAATGCCCAGGCCGGCAGCATTGCGGAAAAATATCACGTGCTCGTCATCGCCGATTTCCCGGTGAACTTCACCGAGACCGCCGCCCGGCGGCTTATCAACATCGCCACGAGTGGCGCGCGTTGCGGAGTGTTCACCCTCATTCATTGGGACAAGCGCCATGCCCTGCCCCAGGGTCTCGTGGTCGATGAACTCCGCAAAAACAGCATCTGCCTCACCCGCGCCGAAACCGCCTTTCGCCTGGAAAACAAGCAGCCGGGCGGCACGCGCCTGGCACTGGACACTCCACCGTCGCCGGATTTTGTGACGGATTTCCTGCATCGGGTCGGCGAAAGCGGCAAGGATTCCAACCGGGTCGAGGTGCCGTTCGAGCAGGTCGCGCCCCCGCTGGACAAACTCTGGACGGAGGAGACGACCGAGGAATTGACGGTGCCCATCGGACGTTCCGGCGCGACCAAGCTGCAGATGCTTGCCATCGGCAAAGGCACCCGCCAGCATGCATTGGTGGCCGGCAAGACCGGTTCCGGCAAGTCCACGCTGTTCCACGTCGTGATCACCAACCTCGCGCTCTGGTGCAGCCCGGAACAGGTCGAGTTTTATCTCGTGGACTTCAAGAAGGGCGTTGAGTTCAAGTGCTACGGCAACCGACGCCTGCCACACGCCAAGGTCGTGGCCATTGAGAGCGACCGTGAATTCGGGTTGAGCGTGCTGCAACGCGTTGATGAAGAGTTGCGCCGCCGTGGCGATCTGTTCCGCAAACTGGGTGTGCAGGACGTGGCCGGTTACAAACGGGCCGGCGGCACCGAAGCCATGCCCCGTTCGCTGCTCATCATTGACGAGTTCCAGGAATTTTTCACGGAGGAAGACCGCGTCTCGCAATCCGCCGCCGTCCTGCTCGACCGCATCGTCCGGCAGGGCCGCGCGTTCGGCATCCACGTGCTGCTGGGTTCGCAAACCCTGGGCGGCGCCTACACGCTCGCGCGCGCCACCATCGGCCAGATGGTCATCCGCATTGCGCTCATGTGCAACGAGGCGGACGCCTACCTGATCATGGACCAGGACAATCCGGCCCCGCGCCTGCTCACGCGGCCCGGCGAAGGCATTTACAACGACGCCGCAGGTTCCCTCGAGGGCAACAGCCCGTTCCAGACCGTGTGGCTGCCGGAGGAAGTCCGCGACAGTTTCCTCGCCCGGGTCCGCACGCGGGCCGATCAAAGCCAGAAGTCGTATCCGGGGCCGTTCGTGTTTGAAGGCAATGCCGCGGCGGACGTGAAGGAAAACCAATTGTTGCAGGCGTTGTTAAAATCTCCTGCCTTTGGTGGGGCCAACCTGCCGGTCGGCCATGACGCGCAGCAGCGCATCCCTACCAAGACTAAAATTCCAGCCTCGGCGCGCATCTGGCTGGGCGCGCCCAATTCCATCAAAGGCCCAACCGAAGCCGTCTTCCAGAGGCAAAGCGGCAGTAACCTTTTGATTGTCGGGCAGAGCGAGGAACGCGCCGCAACCTTGGTTGCCATTGCGCTCGTGTCCCTGGCCGCCCAATATCCGAAAAAATCCGCACGGTTCATCCTGTTCGACAGTTCGCCGCCGGGAATGCCCCAGCGCGAGTTCCTGCAACGCGTCATCCAGGCCGTGCCGCATGAAATCGTCCAGGCCAACAACAGCAACCTCGCGGAAATCATGGGTGGTCTGGCGGCGGATTTGAAACGCGGTGAGGAAACGGATGGCACGCCGGAGACATTCGTGTTGATCCACGGCCTGCAAAACTACAAGAAGCTTCGGCAGGAGGATGAGTTCAGTTTTTCCAGCAGCGAGACCGGCAGCGCCGTCAACCCCGCCGCCGTGCTCCTGAGCCTGATCAGCGAGGGCCCGGCCACTGGATTCCATGTTATCGCCAGCTGCGACACGTACAACAACGTGAACCGTTTCCTGGGCCGGAAGACACTGACTGAATTCGAAATGCGCGTGCTCTTCCAGATGAGCGCCAGCGACTCGGCCAGCCTGATCGACGCGCCAGATGCGGGAACGCTCGGTCTGCATCGGGCGCTCTATTACAACGATCGCGAAGGTTACATCGAAACGTTCCGGCCATATGCCCTGCCCGGCAACGATTGGATCGAGGAAGCGTCGCAGCATCTCAAACGGTTGCTCTCATAATCATCGGCCCAGCGCCAATTGAAAATTCTGAAATTTGTTTGTCGTTGATGTTCAGTCGATTGACAAACATTTGTCGCATATGCAACAAAACTTTGTAAGCAGTTTACGGGGGAGGATTCCGAGGACGATTGAGGCTAATTCAGCGAAAAATGATCACTCGTTCATATGTACAGCGCGTTCTGCACGTCACGGACCAGCACGCTCATGAATGGATAACGCTTGTCCGGGTCGCGGGCGATGCACTTCAGCACGACCTTTTCAAGCGCGGCGGGAATGTCCGCGTTGTGTTCACGCGGCGGCACCGGGCCGTCGGAAGCCATCTGCGCCGCCAGGATTTCCGAAGGGGTCTCGCCGGGAAATGGTTTTTGATTGGTCAGCAATTCGTAGGCGGCGACGCCGTAGGCAAAAATGTCCGCGCGTGGATCGATGGGCTTCTGCTGCAACTGTTCCGGTGCCATGTACCCTGGGGTGCCGGGGTTCTTCGACATCTTTTTTGGTTTTTCGGGAATCGGTTGGGCCAGGTCAAAATCAATCAGCCGCACGTTGCCATTGCGGGTCACCAGCACGTTCTCCGGCTTGTAATCCAGGTGCATGTAGCCGCTCTCATGGACATGGGTCAGACCCAGGGCCATATCAATCAGGATTTGGGCGACATTCTCCGTCAGGAGTGGATCATGCTGCGCGAACAGTTCCTTCAAATTCGACGCCTCGACGTAATCCATGACCATGTAAAGCGTTCCCCCCTGCCGACCGTGCTCCACATAGCCGACGACGTATTGGCTTTCATTGATTTTGGAAAGCACCTCGCAGCCGCGCAGAAACCGCCGGCGCGCCAGCCAGTTGAACCGCAGCCGGTCGTTCAACTTCCGCATGGCATAAGGCTTGCCGCGACTGTCCGTCACCAGCCAGATCTCGGCCATGCCGCCGCGGTTGATGAGTTCCTGCGTATAAAAACGCCCAAACCGTTCCTGCGTCACCGGGCCCGCCGCCTCCGCTTCCTGTAATTCACTCGCCATTCTCTTATTCCTTAACACGTTGCGCCCGCAAGCGCGAACAATACTTTGTCCTTCGGCCAAGGTTATGGACGGAATCCGGTTGCATTTGGCAACAAAAAATTTATCGTCGCCCCACGCGAGCCGTTCGCCATTTTCCGATCACCGCACTGGTTGAACCCGTTCAAAACTGGTTCAACACCGGACTCGGTTTTTTTTATCCCGCCTACTGCCGGCTGTGCGAATCCGAACCCGCCACCGCCAGGGACGGCTATGTCGGCGCCCACTGCTGGTCGCAGGTGCGTTTCATCAAGCCGCCGTTTTGCGAACGCTGCGGACTGCCCTTCGCGGGCGCCCTCACGACGTCGTTTGAATGCACCAACTGCCGTGAACTGGAACTGCACTTCCGTTCCGCGCGTTCCGCGGTCGTCGCCCGGGGTGTCGTGCTCGAGGCCATTCACCGATTCAAATACCAGCGCCAGTTGTGGTTTGAAAACTTCCTCGCCGGCCTGTTCCTGCGCGAGGCCGTGCCTGCTTTGGACGGACAGAACTGGGATTTGATCATGCCCGTGCCGTTACATTCACGGAAACAGCGCGAACGCGAATTCAACCAGGCCGGGCGCCTGGCAGCCCACCTGGCCGCCGCCCTGAAAGTTCCTTTGAACGACCGGCTGCTCCGGCGTGTCACGCCCACAGCGACCCAGACCTTGCTCACCCGGCAGCAACGCGCCGCAAACATGCGCGGAGCGTTTGCCGTCCGCCCGGGCGAACGATTGAATCGCGAACGGGTGGTGCTCGTGGACGATGTGTTCACGACCGGGGCGACGACGAGCGCCTGCGCCCGGGTGCTTTTGGCCGCCGGCGCGGGCGATGTTTGCG
>CAZKTW010000017.1:0-25030 GCA_964555775.1 uncultured Bifidobacteriaceae bacterium
ACCTGTTGTTTGTCCCAGATGTTCAGGGTCTCGCGGTAATCCTTGGAAAATCCGAAGTCAATGGCCCGGGTAAAAAACTGACGGCCACCATCGAGACGGCGGGCGGCGAGCAACTCCTGGGTGCGGGCCACGCCCAATTCTTCGCCAAATTCCGGCCCCAGCACGTTCTGGCCGCCGTCGCCGCGCGTCACCGAGAGATAGGCGGTACGGTAATTCCGTCCGCGCGCCAGATAGGCAATCAACAGCGTGTTTTCATCGTCTGGATGGGCAGCGACATACAGCACACTGCCCATTTCGCGGAAGCTTTGCAGTTGTTGCAGGATGGCAGCCGGCGGCATCGGCTCCGCAGATTCACCCGTGGCAGCACCCGCCAGCAAACAGATGCCAGCAATGGCAAGGTACAGGCACCAGCACGTACTGTTGCGGGATACGTTTGGGGAGGCGGTGGAGCGCGGCTGTCTCAGCCGCAGCACGTTCGACAACTTAAAACTTTTGAAATTTCGTATTATCATCCGGCAATCCGGTGTGCTGCGGGTGGGACACCCGCGCTCCGTCCCATTTCAGCAATACGCCCTCCAAGCCTGCTATTTCTTGACGGTAAACGGGACCGAAAAACCGGTGTTTTCCCACATCATTTTCAGCACACCGCCACCCGCCGGATCTTTTTCAACGGCCATGGTGAACTGGTCCACCGTCTTGTCCAACGTGTCTTTCTTCAGGTCAATCCGCGCCAGTTCATTCGTCGCTTCACTTTGCTCCTTGTAAGGAATCCCCCACTGCCCGGTCTTTTTGTTGATGATGAGCTTGGAAGTTCCATTTTCCACCGGCAGAGTGAACAAGGAGTAAGTGCCTGCCGGGACCTCCGTCCCGCCCAGCACAATGGGTTGCGCCGTGGTGAACAGCGTAGCTTCGTTGGCCCCCGTACGCCAGACTTTGCCGTACGGCACAAGCTTGCCCCAGATTTTACGAATTTCTCCACTCTTGGGATCTTTGGAATACGGGCGGCTGTAAACCAGCTTGAGGCTGTTGCCGTCAATGTCGGCCGTTATGGTTTCCTGGGGGCTGACGCGCACTTTTGGCTGCGCCTGAAGCGGCAAGGTTCCAAGAAGGATGGTAGCGATAATTAATGTGGACTTAATTTTGTTCATGGCAGTTCTCATGATTTTGGTTGGTTAACGTAAAGGTTGACGTTTGAACCGGGTCAAAGGTGACAGCCGTCTTTACTTCAGGCTGGAAATGAGGTCGTCATTCATCTTCACAAATGAACTGCCGGCGCCTTCGGCCTTGATCGCCAGTTCGCTGGATTGCTTGGCAGCGGCAATCGCGCCGTCCTTGTCGCCCTCTTTGGCCAGGATCTGGGCCTTCAGATGGAACAATTCAAAGGCAATCCGGGGCTGGCCTTCCAGGCCGGCATTGACCCAGGCCAGCGCCTTTTTCAGGTCCAAACCGTGATTGTAATAAAATGTGGCCGCCTGGAAATAAAGCCCGGCATCCTTTTTGTCCGGCGAGGCCATGGCCGCTTCGATTTGCGGGACCACCTTGCTGGCAACATCGACTTCCAGGCGGATGGGAACAACCGTTTTGTCCCAGACCAGCGTCAGCACAGCCGATTCATCTTTGACGCGGTTGAACTCAATACAGAAGGTTTCAATCATGGTCTCGGATAGCGTGACCGGCTCCACTTTGAAACGCAGAACGTCGTCCTTGGCATCGTATTGGTAAGCTCCCCATTGCGTGGAATTCTTGTTCAGGATGATCGTCCATTCATCCTGGCCGGGGATGGTGAACAACCCATAGGTGCCGGCCGGAACCTCGGTCCCGTTGAATTTGACCGGCGTGTTGAAGGTGATCTTGGTGGCCTGATTGGCGCCGGTGCGCCAGACCTGGCCGTAAGGAACAATGCCGCCAAAAACGGTGCGGTTCTTGACCCCGGGCCGCGAATAGACAATTTCAAAGTCGGTCAAACCGACGCGTTGTTTGAGGGTGCAGGCGGGACTGGCCGCCGGAAAATCCACCTTGGGCGCCTGGGCGAACAACCCCAACGGCAGGACCAACCCGGAAACACAGACGAGAGAGAAGAGTAATGATTTTGCATTCATGGTTGTCCGGAACTTATAACAATCGAAAGAGAATGAAAGCGGAAAGTGGCAGAGGGAGCGACAGGTGACAAGTAACGGGTGACAAGCAATGGAAGACCTGGACGCGTTTCGTCGAGCCTGTGACGGGTCAATTTCAAGATCCAGCAGGCCTGGAAGGATGTAATAAGCCTGGAAGGATTGCCGTAGCGGCCAGTCAGCTGCCGTGACGCAATTTCCTTCAAACAATCTGCGGCTGCACCTTTTCCGGATCGACGCCGAGATCCTTGATCGCCTGCGCCACGACTTCGCGTTCCACCAGGCCTTTTTCAGCCAGCGCGTAGAGCGTGCCGATGACCGTGGATTCTGCGTCCACCGCGAAAAACCGGCGCAATCGCGCGCGGGTGTCGCTGCGGCCAAAACCGTCCGTACCCAAAGTCATCAATCCACCCGGCACCCACGGCGCAATCTGGTCAGGCACCGTCCGGACGTTGTCGGACACGGCCACAAACACCCCCGACTCTTTCGCCAGCAATCCCTCGACGTAGGATTTTTTGGGGGCGACCGTCGGATGCAGCATGTTCCAGCGCTGGCAGCGAATCGCATCGCTGCGCAACAGTTTGTAGCTGGTCGCGCTCCAAACGTCCGCGGAAACACCGTAGCGTTCCGCCAGAATTTCCTGCGCCTTTAACGCGGATTTGATGATGGTGCCGCTGCCGAAAATGTGGGCTTTGAGTTTCCTGCCTTCGGGACCGGCCTTGAATTTGTAGAGCCCCCGCAAAATGCCGTTTTCGCAGCCGGCCGGCATTGGCGGCATCAGATAATTTTCGTTGTAGAGTGACAGATAATAAAAAATATCCTCGCCCTCGACATACATCCGGCGCAGGCCGTCGGCCACGATGACCGCCAGTTCATAGCCAAAGGCCGGATCATAGGGCAGACAGGTCGGCACCGTGCCCGCGAGCAGCAGACTGTGACCGTCCTGATGTTGCAGCCCTTCACCGTTCAGCGTGGTCCGCCCGGATGTCGCGCCCAGCAAAAAGCCTTTCGCCCGGATGTCGCCGGCGAGCCAGAACAGGTCGCCGACGCGCTGGGGACCGAACATTGAATAATAAATGTAAAACGGCACCATCGGCACGCCGTGGGTCGCGTAGGACGTGCCCGCGGCAATGAACGACGCCATCGAACCGGCCTCGGTGATGCCTTCTTCGAGAATCTGCCCATCTTTTGCCTCGTGATAATAGAGCAACGACTCCCGATCCACCGGCTCGTAGAGTTGTCCCTTGGACGAATAAATCCCGATTTCGCGGAACAGTGCATCGAGGCCGAAGGTGCGCGCCTCGTCGGGAATGATGGGCACGATGTTTTTGCTGATGCCCTTGTGCCGGAGCAATATCGTGATCAACCGTACAAACGCCATCGTGGTCGAGGCTTCCGTGACCGAACCTTTGAAAAATTCAGCAAAATGGTCGAGCTTCGGCACGTCGAATCCCGACAGGTCGGTTTTCACCTTGCGTTCCGGCAAAAATCCGCCGAGCGCCTTGCGGCGTTCCATCAAGTATTTGATTTCCGGGCTGTCCGCCGGCGGCCGGAAGAACGGCGTTTCGGCAATGACATCATCGCTGATCGGGATCTTGAAGCGTTCGCGGAACTCGCGCAGCTCCTTTTCGTTCATTTTCTTCTGCTGATGCGAAATATTGCGGCCCTCGCCGGCTTCGCCGAGGCCGTAACCCTTGACGGTCTTGGCCAGGATCACCGTTGGCTGGCCCTTGTGTTCCATCGCGGCCTTGTAGGCGGCATACATCTTGCGCGCGTCATGGCCGCCCCGCAGCAACTTCTGGATTTGCTGGTCGGTGAGATGGTTTACCAGTTCGAGTAATTCGGGATACTTGCCGAAGAAATGTTTGCGCGTGTAGCTGCCGGGTTCAACGGTGTATTTCTGGTAATCGCCATCAACGCATTCCTCCATGCGCCTGAGCAGCAGGCCGGTCTTGTCCTTCGCCAGCAATTCATCCCATTGCCAGCCCCAGATGACCTTGATGACGTTCCAACCGGCGCCGCGAAAAGCGGCTTCCAGTTCCTGGATGATCTTCCCGTTGCCGCGCACCGGACCATCCAGCCGCTGCAAGTTGCAATTGATGACCCAGACCAGATTGTCGAGGTTCTCGCGCGAGGCGAGGGTGATGGACCCGAGCGTTTCCGGCTCATCTGATTCACCGTCGCCGAGGAACGCCCAGAGTTTCGGCTCCTCCTTCCATTGGGTCAGGCCGCGCGCCTGCAGGTAGCGGTTGAACCGCGCCTGATAGATTGAAAGGATCGGGCCCAGCCCCATCGAAACGGTCGGAAACTGCCAGAAGTCCGGCATCAGATACGGATGCGGATAAGATGACAGCCCACCGCCCTCGGCGAGTTCCTGGCGGAAATGTTGCAGATGCTTTTCCTCCAGCCGGCCTTCGAGAAACGCGCGCGCATACATGCCCGGGGCCGCATGTCCCTGAAAATAAACCATGTCGCCGGGAAAATTGTCCGTGCGCCCGCGCAGGAAATGGTTGAACGCCACCTCGTAAATCGTCGCCGCCGAGGCATAGGTCGAAATGTGGCCGCCCACGTTCGTGGTCGAGTTGGCCTTCACCACCATCGCCATGGCGTTCCAACGCATCAGGCTTTTCAGGCGGCGCTCGATGTCGCGGTCGCCCGGGAACGGCGCCTGTTTATCCGCTGGAATCGTGTTGACGTAGGGGGTGTTGAAACCGCGGCTGGTATGCGACGCAGCGCGCAGACGGTCGGCAAGTTTTTCCAGCAATTGCGCCGTGCGTTCCGGCCCCTGGTTCTCCAGCGCCAGTTCAAACACGGATTGAAGTGATTCGGACCACTTGTCACCGTTGCCACCCCGGGTTTGCACCCCTTCATCGGGGGAACGGAAACCGTAAATTTCTTTTTCGTGAGCTTTCAATATGTTACTCCATTCTCTCCTAAGCGGTAAAAACCGCCGCGAACATTAGAGCAAAGTCACACGCGTAACGCCAGCGAAATCAGTACGAGTAAAATGATGAAGCAGATTGATTTAACACTCCCCTCGCCCGCGGAAAACCTCGCGGTGGACGAAGCCCTGCTGGACGAGTGCGAAGCGGGCCCCGGCGGGGAAACCCTGCGCTTCTGGGAACCGCGCGAATATTTTGTCGTGGTCGGTTACGCCAACAAAATTGCGACGGAGGTCAACGTGGCGGTGTGTGAAGCCCGGGGAGTTCCGATCTTCCGGCGCTGTTCCGGCGGCGGCACGGTGGTGCAGGGTCCGGGCTGCCTGAACTATACGCTCATTCTCCAAATCACCCCGGAAGGTCCGCTCCACAGCATTGGCACCGCCAATCAATTCATCATGCGCCAGAACCGCGCGGCCATCCAAAGCCTTTTCCCGAAATCCGAGACCCGAGATCCGAGACCCGAGATCGCCATCCGCGGCCACACCGACCTGGCCATCGGTGACCGCAAATTCTCCGGCAACTCGCAACGTCGCCGCAAACACTTCCTGCTGTTTCACGGGACGTTCCTGCTGAACTTTGATCTTTCCGTCATCAGCGAACTGTTGCCCATGCCGTCGAAGCAGCCCGATTACCGCGAAAGCCGCGCTCATGACCGGTTTCTGACCAACCTGAACATCCCGGCGGAAAGAGTAAAAGCCGTGTTGCGACAGGCCTGGCAGGCGGAGGAACCGCCGAAAAATCCGCCCTGGGAAAAGATTTCGGTCCAGGTGAGAGAGAAATACGCCACCCGCGAATGGAATTTTAAATTTTGAACTGTCCACAGATCGGATTAACGGCCAGATACGCGAACCAAAACTTCGGAGGAAACTGTTCCTGCTGACTCAACACCTCCCCATGAACCTCCTGGGAGCGCCGGCGTCCCGCCGGCCAGTTGGGAACCGAAAATTGGCACCCGCCGGCGAGACGCCTGCGCTCCCAGGAACCGTGCCCTGGTTCAAAGGTTCAAAGCGCGAATTTTTCGGGGAAATCCCGCCCCGGCCCGGCCCATGAACCGGGGAAACATTCAACGCTTAACATTCAACATCGAACATCCAAGGAAAAGGTTCATTTGATGTGGGACGCTGGACGTTGAATGTTGAATGTTTTTTCCCTTTCAGAACTTTTGGTGAGGATGAAGACCAGGGCGGTCCAAGCAATCAGGGCCAGGGTGAGGACGGGAATGATCCAAATCGGTTGGAGAGTGTGCGCTTCGGCCACGGTGACGCCATACGCCCGGGCCACCCATACATCCGCCCGCAAATTCATTATCGCCAGAATCACCAGCCCGAACAGATTCAGGTGCTGGCCGAGTATCGGTCCGACCGCGGCGGCAGACTTGCCTCGCAACTTGACGAAGGACCAAAGTGCCAGCATCAGCATCGTTCCGGCGGCAATGCCGGTCGCCAAGGGATCGTGGGCCATCCAGGTCAGACGGATCATCCAGGAAAACAATAAATATCCGCCCATCACAACCAGTGCCAGCGTGGACGGTTTCAGCGGCGTCGTGGACGGTGGCGGAATTTCACCGGCAGCGATGCGTTGCTGGCGTTTGGCCGTGGCCCATTGAACGACCACGTTGAGGAACGTGATGGTGACGAGGATGAAGAACCACCAAAAACATATTTGTGTCACAAACCGGGTCCGGTCAGTCCAGCCAAAGTGCCAGCCCAGCGCTTGCATGGTGTATTCACCGCCCGCGGCCAGTCCCAGATAAATGATCCAGAAGGCGATGACGATGATGGATTGCTGGAGCCGGTCCCTGCGGTCGGTCGTCGTGGAACGGATGATCAGACATTGTGATCCGACACCGGCGACGATTCCGAGAAAGGGGGCCAGCGGCAAGAGCCAAGCGGCCAGGAAACCTGATTTGACCGCCGCCGTGCCTTTTGCTCCCACGCCCATACCCGCTGTGGCCGCCGAGCCGGCCGCCAATGGCAGCATCGCGATCACCGCGCCCGAAAACGCCTGGCCGGGTGCCGTCCGGCGCAAGGCGCCTTCCACAAACATCTGCACTTCGTCCTGCAACAGTTTGCGTCCACGCGACAGCCGTTGTTTCACGGCGTCCTCGGTCAGATCCAATGCCACGGCCACGTGTTCGATGGATTGATGTTCGCGGTAATAGAGGATGAGCGGTTCGCGATACAGCTCCGGCATCTTTTCCAGCGACCGCCACAAAATGGCTTCCTCCTCCCGGCTGATAGTCTGCTCGGACGGAAGGGCTTCGACGGCGGGCGAATCGTGCGCGTCGTCCAAAGGCGCGGCGTTCAGGGCTGGTTCACGTCCATCGCGTTCAAAGGTTTTTTGGATCCGGTGGCGGGCGATGCCGCACAGCCAGGCCCGGAGTTTGGCCGGCTCCCGCAAGGCGCCGAGTTGTTTCCACGCGGCGATGAAGGTTTCCTGGGCCATGTCCTCGCTCCGGCTGACATTGCCGGTGGCACTGTAGGCGAGGGAACAGATGAGGGTTTGATACCGTTCAACGATGCGGCGGAAGGCGTCGCGGCTTCCGCTCAGGCTCTCGGCCACCAGTTCGGCATCGTTTGGTTCCACAGCGGGCATGGTCTTGATGTTTATCATATCACCGTACACGTTCCTGGAAAAGGTGTTTAGGTGACAGGAAATCGTTCTTAACAGTCCTTCAATTGCCAAAGAAATTTGAGACTCGTCACCTCGTCTCCTACAAAGTAAGAAACGGTGTGGCGAATTTGCGCATCCAACCCATCCAATCCCTCGACGCGCCGGAACTGGCCTTGTATCTGACCCTCCGCCGCGTCGAGGAACACGAGCGGGCCGGCGTGCTGGTGGCCACCAACATCAAGGTGGTCAAGCGACTGCTCGCGAGCCAGTACACCGTTGTCTCCGCGTTGCTCACGCCCGCCTGGCTGGAACAACTCGAACCAAAACTGCGCGCCCGGCCAGAAACCGATATCCCCGTTTACATCGGCGAACGGAAGCTGCTGGAGACCATCACGGGTTACCAGTTGCATCAGGGCGCGCTGGCGGTGGCCAAAATCCCGCCCCAACCAGATTTTGAAACGCTCCTGAACAACTCTCCGCGTCCGCTGCTGCTCGCCGCTGTGGAAGGCATTGCCAGTGCGGAAAATCTGGGCGCGGTGGTCCGGAACTGCGCGGCGTTTGGCGCGCATTTTCTGATCGTGGGCGAGACCTGCGGCAGTCCGTTCCAGCGCCGCGCGGTTTCCGGAGCCATGGGCACCACTTTCGAGCAACCTCTGGTACGGGTGGATAATCTGGTGGAAAAACTGACCACTCTGCGCGCGCGCGGCGTGCGATGCCTGGCGGCACATCCCCGGCCCGGGGCAACAAAGCTGTCCGCCGTGGATTTGCGGGGCGATTGCTGCCTGGTGTTCGGCGCGGAAGGACCGGGCCTCACGGCGTCCGTGCTGGCGGTGTGCGACGACATGGTGGAAATCCCGATGCCGAGTCACATGAATTCGCTGAACGTGGCCGTCGCCACGGGCGTTTTTCTGTACGAAGCAACCCGGCAGAGAGGGTGAACTGTAACCAAACAAAAACATCTTCGACGCAGAGACGCGGAGAACGCAGAGTTTCGCAGAGTTGTTTTTCTCCGCGCTTCTCTGCTTCTCTGCGTCAAGGCTTCCAGTCGCCTGGTTGCGGCTTTGCATTGATTCAAAATTGGTTGGCCCTTTTGGCCGGGGGCGGACATTGATTAATGGATGCACGATGCGACGGACATGGATTTGTTGCGGCAACACGCCGAGGGGAATTCCGACGCTGCTTTTGCCACTTTGGTTTCGCGGAATGTGAATCTGGTCTATTCCGCCGCCTTGCGCAAAACCGGCAATCCCCAAGCGGCCGAAGACAACCGGGACGGCTGGAAAAGTTCGAGCGTCTTCTTATCTGTCGGCGTTCTTCTCGGACGGCAGGATGCCGGCCTCCACGGCAGGTGGGACGCCGGCCGCTACGCCACCTTGCGCCATGGCGTTGAAAAGAGTTCCCATATTTTCACCTTTGCAAGCATTGGCACGGCGGGTGTGTGGTTCACGGCTGTGGTTGATTAGGAGGATGCCGTTACGCCTTCAGGACGCGATGGCTTTTTCAACAACAGCATCCGGCCGGCAGGAAGGATCGACGTTCTCGGCGTGAGCTTTTTGGATGAAGGCCGCCACAGATTTTGCATCGAGGTTTTCGGTATGATGCAGCATGACTGCCTCCGCCACGGGGAGGGGTACACCCCACAAGCCCAGCAGACAGCCGGCGACCTCGGCATGGTTAAACCCCAGCAACCGATCCTCCACCTGCCAGGAAGGTTCGTGTCCCCGCTCAACTTGTTCCAGAACCCGGGCATAATCGCGAGGCATGTTGGCCGCCAGCAGCAGCTTGCCAATATCGTGCAGCATGGCAGCGATCATGGCGGTCTCCGCCGTCTGGGAATTGACCTGTTCATCTTCGCAGATCTGGCGAACCCGATCCGCAATGGCCACGGCATGTTTCCATTCGGTTCCCGGATGGAATCCCTTGCAGGCATTATCGTCGATCAAGAAGAACGCCCAGGCTGAAGCGACCAGTGCCTGCAATTTCAGGGCACCCAGGATCAGGACGGCTTCATCCACGTTTTGGACCGAGGTTCCGCGCGAAAAAGCCGCCGAGTTGACGATTTTGAGCAATTGTGCGGTGAGCGCCGGATCCTGCTTGATAAGACTCGCTATGTAGGTGAGGTCGAATTGCGGATTTTGGAGCTCATGCGCTATGCGTTGATGGCTGGCGGCCTCGGTGGGTATCGTCTTCAGCGTTCCGAGGGTCGTTCGCAAAACACCGCGTCGCATCCAAGGAAATATGAACAAGACCCGCTCCAGCTTTTCCTCAATTTCCGATACTGAGGTCATGTCACGGATGACCATAAACTCCCATCCGTATTGGGAGATTTTCCGATGGTCGTTCTGATTGCAAAGGATGAAACAGGGCAGATCTGGAAAATCCTTGCCGGCAACCTCGATGAAATGTGACACCGTTTCATTCCCGGCTTCGTAGTGGATTAGTACGCCGTCGATTTGGGATTGTTTAATGCCTCTCAAGATTTCCGGATCAGTGTTGCCGTTGGGAATGAATTCAAATCGGGTGCTGGCCTCCAGGCGCTCGCGCAACCGATGCGGCGCACACAGCATCACCCGGGGCCGGTGATGTGCGGGGGCTGAATCTGGCACCGCCTCGGAGGGAAGTTCCACCCGATCGGCAACCCGGGTTGCCTTGTGTTCGCCGAACAACATTCTCAAATTCAAACTCATGCCAAACTTTCTGCCGGGGAGCGCAGCCGGTTTTTGACGGTATTCGTTGTTCAAAACAACCCAGAAACACGCACTGAGTGCCCGCCAAGATGGCTATCGGCGCTTTATGGTTAAACTTTAACCCTCGACCGGCATTGTCGGCCGAACCGGGGTGGGTGACAGATGGAAGTACGCAATCCGCCTGTCGAAACAAAAAACGGCGGTTTAACTCAATGACGCCTTCGTTATCCGTCTCCATCACTGGTTCAAAAAATGGCGTCGGGGCGGATTCACCCTGGGTTGGCCTATTTCCCGTTAGCGGCCAGAGATGCAGGGATGCACGACATAACCGAGGTGAATTCGTTCCGCCCGGCCCGGGAATTATTTCGCGGAGGAAGCCGCAGCCTTCATCTGCTGAAACACGGCCAGTTCGGATTGCAACCGGGCGGCAATCTGTTTGTATTTTTCCCCCTGCGCCAGTTGGACCTCCTGAAGATGTTTCGTCGCGGCCTGCTGCTCCGCCTCGGATTTGCCGTTTTGCGCGTCGGCTAGTTCCTGTTGCGCCGCCTGCATCTGCTTCTCCATCTCGGCGCCGGTATCGGTGAATTCCTTGAAAGCCGCCTCGCGCAGAATGCGGGTACCGTCCTCCAGCGAGGTTGCCGAAAGATCAGGGATCAGGCGGACGACCTCATTGGTGACTTCGGGGGAGACCGGGACGACGGCCTTGACGATCGGCGGCGACTGGGCGGCCGCCACCGAGGCGATGGTGCGGGCCAGGTCAAATTCCAGCGCCGGCTCCCATTCAGGCTGGAGTTGGGGCAGCGTTTGCTTCTGCCCGCCACAGACCACGGCCAGCCCCAGCAAACAAGCATCACCTTTTTCCAAATTGAAGGGATGGATGCCGTCAGCCGTCGCAACATCCGCGTTGGCTCCCGCAACTGAGACATTACGGGTCACATGGATTTTGGCGTCATTGGCGCTTTGAAATTCGGACAGCAAATGATCCACCCGTCCGGAAAAAGCTTGCAGCGATTCCGGCGCGCTCCCCGGCGGGAGCACGGAATAAAACCGGATTTCCACCGGCGCATTCAACTGCTGCAGGAGCGCCAACGTGCCACCGGACAGTTCATGCCCCGGCAAAATGGAACCCGTTGCGAGCTTGCCGTATTTAAACCACACCCCGGTCAACGCGGCTCCCAACAGAAAAAAAACGAGCACCAGAATCGGGAGGCGGGCCGCGGCTGATTGCGAGGTCTGCGAGTTGGTTGTCGATGAGATGTCAGGTGTGACAGGTTTCATTATACGTGTCTCTTGTCTTTTTAATCATCGGGTATTATCCAAGTCTGTCAATTTCAGAAATTTGAGAGGTCCCAAAGTAAATGCCCGGTCGGAGACGATTCTGGGAAGCGCGGCTGTCCCGGCTATAGCAGCCACGGTATGGAAAAGCTTGGAATCCAATTTCATTGTCCAACCGGAATCCGACCCGCTTCGGCTGGGACAGCCGCGCTTCGTCGAAATTGGACAATTTCTGACGAGTATGAAGCAATGGAAGGTTAGTATCCATAAGCAGGAGCGCTACCTTTTATTCGACGAATATGCCGAACCAAAGTTTCATTTGCGGCGGCTCAATTAACTTATCATGAACCGCACGAGCGCTTTAATTTCCAGCCCGATGCCGCTGTTCATCACGGCAGTGGCGGCCATTTTTTCCCTGACGTGTCCGCTGATGGCCCAGCCGGTACAACATTTGAGTGTCACGCAACCAGGAGGAATGCCGGGCTTGCCGATCATGACGGGAATTGAGCACGTGACCAACGGCATGCATCTCACCTGGGACGGGCCGTCAGGCTACTATCAAATCTATCAGAAGAGCAACCGCATGAGCGCCGCGTGGGTGGCAGTCGGCCGGGCCACCAACCTGATGCGGAATGCCACCATCACCACGCTTTACAGCAACGCTTTTTTCCGGGTCTTGGGCCCGTCACCCCAATACATCGGAGCCCAAGCCTGCACCGGATGCCATGACAAAATTCATAATACGGAACTGCTGACCCCACACGCGGGCGCATTTACCAATGCCTTGTTCGTGGCCGCCGGCGGACAGACCAACAGTTCCTGCCTGCCCTGCCATACGGTGGGTTATGGATTGCCGACCGGGTTTGTCAGCAAATCCAAAACCCCGCAACTGGCCGGCGTACAATGCGAGAACTGCCATGGACCGGCCGGCAATCATGCGGCCAACGAAACCGACCCGACAGTGCGGCCCCACGTGGAACTGGCGGCGACGGTCTGCGGCGGCTGTCACACCGGCCCCATGCAACCCACTTACGAGGAATGGAACACGAGCGGTCATGCTGCGGTGGTGCCGGATGCGTTGCAGGTCATGAGTTCATCCACCAACAACATCAGCAGTTGCGGCCGTTGCCATTCCGGTTCCGTCCGGCTGGCTTTGATCAAGGGACAAAATCCCATCGCGCTCACGAACGATCTGGATGTCGCCATCACCTGCGCAGTTTGCCACGACCCGCACTCGACCAATGCCAACCCGGCACAGGTCCGCAATCCACTCTTTTCGACCAATTATTTTTCCCTGGCCACCTCGGACGTGTTTACCAACAAATACAACGCGAACACGAACATCAATCTTTGCGCCCAGTGTCACAACATCCGGGGCGCCGCGTGGGCGGATACTTCCCGCGCACCGCATCGTTCGCTGCAATATAATTTTCTGCTCGGTTCCGTCGGCCAATTATGGGACGGCGTGACCGACAGCCCGGCCCTGTTCAATCCCGCGACCCACGCGGGGCTGCCGGGTTCCGGCACATTTTATCTGACCAATCAATGCGTATCCTGCCACATGCAACCGGATGCCGCACCGGCGAATAACATCCACAGCCACACGTTCACGGTGGCTTCCGACAATGTCTGCCTGAACTGCCATTCGTTTGACCCCGGGCATTCGGCCCCGGGCGTCTCCAACGAGATTACCACGGTGCTGGTCCTGTTGAACAACTGGGTGGCGACCAAGGCGCCGCCCGCGCTGCAAACCAACGGAGCCGTCCTCTGGGAATACACGACCCCCGGCGGCTTGATCTTACAGACGAACACGTTGGGATACGCAACCGGCTGGACCCTGTTGGACCAGGTGAATTACGCAGGGCCGAACGCCGCCGGCCAGGCTTTGATCCCGGATAACATCAAGAAAGCCCGCTTCAATTTATATCTCGTGGTCAATGACGGTAGCCTCGGCACACACAATTGGATCTTTGCGCTCAACCTGTTGTCGGCGGCGGAAAGCATGATCAACCAGGAATTGTACCCATAAACGGCAACCCACCATGCGCATGACCCAACTGTCATTCATCAAACGCCTGCTGCCACGCGGCCGGAGCGGCCGGAATCTGGCTCTCGTTGCCGGCGTGGTGATTTTGCTGCTGGCGGTCATCTCCTGCAGCACCATCAGCCGCCAAACCGTAATGCTTCCGGAGGTGCCAGGGACGAAATACATCGGCTCCTCGGAATGCGAACAGTGCCATGAAGAAATTTATCGGAGCTTTTCAACCGCCGACCATTCGCGGCTGATCGCCCGGGGAACCAATTCAATCAATGTCGGGTGCGAATCCTGCCACGGGCCCTGCAGCCTGCATTCGGACTCGGGCGGGGAAACCAAACCGCCGTTTAGCTTCACCGCCGGGCGTCCCCAACCGGCGAGCACGGCCCTGCTTGCCGGAGTGCCGCCCGCCCGGGCAGCGGAGACCGTCTGTTACCAATGCCACAACGACGTTCGCGGCCAGTTCCAGTTGCCCAGCCATCATCCCGTGCCGGAAGGCAGGATGAGTTGTACGGAATGTCATTCCCCGCACAAGGGAAGCGCGCGCGCCGGCGGCAGCACCGCCCTGCTCTCCCAGGAGGAAAATTGTTTGCAGTGCCACCCGGCCCAGCGCGGTCCTTACGTGTTTGAACACGAGGCGATGCACGAAGGTTGCACCACCTGCCACACGGCCCATGGCAGCGTCAACGCCAAGATGTTGACCGTGCGCGACGCCAACCTTTGCCTCAAATGCCACTTCCAGCAGGTCCAGGGCGGAACCATCCTTATCGGTGGATCCGATCATACCATCCGCCTGCAACAAGGCACCTGCTGGACGGCCGGCTGCCATGAAGCTGTCCATGGCTCACGCGTCAACTCATCGCTCAGATTCTAAATCGCAACCGGAAAGCAGATGAAAATAAAATCCCCTTCCAAACAACAACGTGACCAGGCCGCGCGACGCGCGTGGTATCGCCGTTGTATCCTGCTTGGGGCCATGCTGCTGACCTTCGGCACGACCGCCCGCGCCGGTGACACAAACACCCCATCAATGACGCCTGGCGAAGTGTTTGAGGGCGGCAAAAAAGCTTACGACAACTGGGTCGAGCTTGGGTTCGGCGGCCTGATCACGTCCGGCAGTGCGGCGCAAGCGCAACAGCAATTCAAATTGAGCAACGACCCCTTTGGCGGCGTCAGCGATCTGCACCTGCAAAAGGATGTCGCCAAAAACACCACGCTCACCCTGGACGGACACGCGTTGTTCGACCAGGACGATTACAAACTCGTCCTCGGTTTGCAGCGCGAGGAATTTGGATATCTCAAGTTAAACGTCACCGACTTTCGCACCTGGTACAATGGCGCCGGCGGCTATTACCCGCCCACCGGCACACAATACCGGCTCCCGAACGACGCCCTCTCCCTGGACCGCGGCACCATTTCCTTTGAAGCCGGCCTGACCCCGAAGGATCTGCCAAAGGTTGTTTTCAAATACACGCACAGCTTCCGCGACGGGGACAAAAGCTCCACCATCTGGGGTCCTTTGCATCCCGAATTGACGACCGCGATTCGCGGTGTGTATCCGTCGCTCTACAACATCGATGAAAAGGTGGACAGTTTCGCGCTGGATGTGACCCATCACATCAAGACCACGGACTTCGGCGCCGGCGTGCACTACGAAACCGCGAGCTTGAACGACACACGGCAGGAAACGTTTCTATGGAGGGAGCCGGGACAACGGGATGTCACCGACAAGCAAGGCAACACCTACGACATGCTCAATGCGCATGCCTTCAGCGAAACCTGGATCAAAAAGAACCTGTTTTTCTCCACTGGTTATTCATTTGCGAATCTGGACGACAATTTTTCCGGCAGCCGCATCTACGGCGATGATTTCGACGTCGCCTACAGCCCCAATGCGCTAAACGGCCTGGGTTACACCAGCCTCAACGGCGGCGCTCACAAGCAGGAACACGTCGGGAACGTCAACCTGATGGCAACGCCCTTCAAGAACTGGACCTTTGTGCCGTCCGTGCGGGTGCAGTCGGACAACTGGGACGCGAATTCCAGCGGCATCGGAACACTCGGCACCGATACGCAGCCTTTCAGCGCCAATGGCAACGGAGAGATGCTGGACGTGCGGGAACGGCTCGATGCGCGTTACACCGGCATGACCAATTGGGTGTTTTACGGCGGCGGCGAATGGACCGAAGGCAGTGGCAATCTGTACGAAACCAATGGCCTCAGCACCGTCAACGGGTCTCCCGGACCTCCTCCGGTACTCCGCCTAACCGACGATTCGCGCTGGTTCCAGAAATATTTCCTCGGTGCCCGATGGTATCCCATCCGCCGCGTCATCCTCGATGCCGGATATTATTACAAACGGAATCAATACGATTTTGATAATGTCCAGGACAGTACGCCGAATATTCCGATCACTGGAAATGTTTACCCGGCTTTCCTGGTCATGCAGAATTTCCAGACGCATGACGGCAACCTGCGCCTGACCCTCCGTCCGGCTCAAAAGGTCACCCTGGTCAGCCGCTACGAATTTCAATACTCCACCATCAACACGGCGCCGGATTCGGTTTCCGGACTAGGTGATGCCCAGTCTTCCCAGATGACGAGCCATATCTTCGCGCAAAACGTCAGTTGGACTCCCTGGAGCCGGTTGTGCCTGCAGGCCGGTTTCAATTACGTCGCCAGCGAAACCAAGACCCCGGCATCCGATATCACCCAGGCCGTGCTCAATTCGCAGAACAACTATTGGACGGTGACGTTTGATTCCTCGCTGGTGGTGGACGACAAGACCGATTTCAACCTCGGCTATGTTTATTATCAGGCGGACAATTACAACAACAACTCCAGCGCCGGCCTGCCGCTCGGGGCCGGGGCGGATGAGCAAACCTTGACCGCCTCGCTCACCCGGAGAATCACCCAGAACCTGCGCGTCAATCTCAAGTACGCCTTCATGCATTACAACGACTGGGCCTCGGGTGGCAACAACAACTTCGACGCCCACATGATTTACTCCAGCCTGCAATACCGGTTTTAACCGGCAGCCTGGATGACATCCAGCCACCCAATTCTATTTCCGTGGCAGCCGAGGTAACGAGGCTCCATCTGAATTAATGATTTATGATTGGCGATTTACGAATCCTTCCGCGTTTCATGAACGACGCATATATCGCAAATCGAAAATGACGAGCCTCCTCACGTCGGCTGCTACGACCTCAAGCAAACCCTTTAACCAGAATAAACTTGAATCTTAGTTAATTCGTCATCTAATTTACCTATTGTGAAAATTTATCCGATTGAAAAGTCATCGTTCCTCCTTGGGCGGCATTTTCCCCAATCCATCTGGCCGTTCTTTGCTCTGCTCGCATTGCTGTTCCTGGTTGCCGGTTGTCACCGCGATAGCGTCAAGGTCTATCGCGTCGCCAAGGACGGAAACCCGTCACAGCCGCAAACCGCTCCGGCCCAATCCACCGATACACCCAATCCAGCCCTGCCGCCCGGACATCCCGATATCTCATCCGCTCCCGGGCCCTTGCCGGCCGCCGCACGGCCCGCGATGCCGCAACTGACCTGGAAAACGCCTGAAGGCTGGACGGAAGTTCCCGCCGGTGAGATGCGCGTGGCATCGTTCAAAATCCAGGCTCCGAACGGCAAACAAGCCGATGTGAGCGTCATCCCCCTGCCCGGATTGGCCGGAAGCACGGACGACGCCAATGTCAATCGCTGGCGTGGCCAGGTCGGCCAGCCCCCGGTGTCCTCGGACGAATTGAAAAAAGTCGCGGAAAACGTCCAGGCGGGCGGGCAACCCGCGCAGCTCTACGACATCGCCGGCACCAACCCCGGCAACGGCAACGCGGAACGGATTCTCGGCGTCATTCAGCATCGCGACGACACCGCCTGGTTTTTCAAAATGACCGGCGACGTTGATTTGGTTGAACAGCAAAAACCGGCGTTCATCGCTTTTCTGAATTCAGTTCAATTTGCCGCCGCGCCACCGTCGGCGGAATTGCCGCCCGGACACCCGTCCATGGGTGACACGGGCATGGGCACACCGCCGATCGCCACCGGCCCGATTTCCAGCGAAGGCAAACCGAACTGGCAGGTGCCCGCCGGCTGGCTGGAAGTTCCCGGCGGACAATTTCTCATCGCCAAATTCACCGTCACCGCTGACGGCGGCGCCACCGCAGCCGTCAATGTCAGCAGTTCTCCTGGCGAAGGCGGCGGCCTGATTGGCAACATCAACCGCTGGCGCGGCCAGCTGGGCCTGGGCAAATTGTCCGACGACGAGGTGACCAGGCTGGTGACAGCGATTGATGTGCAAGGCGGCAAGGGATCGCTCGTGGACCTGAGCGGCGTGGACGCGCGCACTGGCCAGCCTGTCCGACTCGTGGGCGTGATTGTCCCGCAATCCGGCCAGACCTGGTTTTACAAGCTGATGGGCAATGCCAGGGTGGTGGACGCTCAGAAGGAAGCCTTCACCCAGTTCGTCCAGGGCGTGAAATATTAAAGCGAGTGGAAAACATTCAACATTCAACGAGCGGGTTTTGGCGCCACGATTGGATGTTCGGCGTTGAATGTTGAACGTTGAATGTTCCGAATATGCCCAAAGACCTGTTCAAATTGTTCTCTTCCCTTCGGCTGACCGTGGCCTGTTTGCTGATGGGCTGCGTCCTGGTGTTTTGGGGAACGCTGGCCCAGGTGCACCTCGGGTTGTACAAGGCCCAGAATGAATTCTTCCGCAGCGTTTTTGTCTATTGGACTCCGGCCGGATCCGGATTCCACATCCCCATCTTTCCCGGCGGCTATCTCCTCGGCACCGTGCTGCTCATCAATCTGCTGTGCGCGCACCTGCGCTACTACCAGCCGGGCAAGCGGAAAATCGGCATCGTGCTTATCCATTTCGGCGTCGTGCTGCTGTTGCTCGGACAAATGCTCACGGATTTCCTGTCCTCGGAAAGCGCCCTGCATCTGCGCATCGGGGAGACGAGAAATTATTCCGAAGCCGACCGCGCCTTTGAACTCGCCGTGTTCGACACCAGTGACCCGGACTCGGACAAGGTGGTTGCCATCCCCTGCTCGCTTCTGGTGCGCCGCGGCGAAGTCAGCAGCCCGGAGATGCCGTTTGCCGTGCGCGTGAAAACCTTTTACGCCAATTCATCGCTCATGCAGCAGGCCTCGCCCGGTTTTGACCGGGTCAAGCCCACCGCCGGGGTTGGCGCCGATGTCTGGTGGCGCGAGTTGCCGCGCGAAACCGAAATGAACCGGATGGACATGCCGTCGGCCCTCGTCGAAATCGTCACGCCCCAGGGCCCCCTCGGCACCTTCCTCGTGTCGGGCTGGATGGACCGCCCGCAACAATTTACCTTCAATAATCGCACCTATGAATTGCTGCTGCGCCAGGAACGGTACTACCTGCCCTTCAGCCTGCACTTGATCGAGTTCCGGCATGACAAATATCCCGGCACCGACATCCCCAAGAATTTCTCGAGCCGCGTCCGGCTGCAGAACCTGGAGAATCACGAAGACCGCGAAGTGCTGATCTACATGAACAATCCCCTGCGCTATCAGGGCGAAACCTTCTACCAAGCCAGCTTCGACCCCGACGATCACGGCAGCATCCTGCAGGTCGTGCATAATCCCAGCTGGCTGACCCCGTATCTTTCGTGTGTGCTGGTCGCCGTTGGACTGCTGATCCAGTTCCTCAGCCACCTGATTCCGTTCCTGAAACGGAGGTTGGCCACTCCTGGGAACGCTGGCGTCTCGCTGGCGAGCGGCACAATCCCCGTTAAAACGGCAGGCCGGCAGGACGCCGGCGCTCCCAGGAAGGAGAAAAAACAACCATGAAAAAATGGATTCCCCTCATTTTGGTCGCAGTGATGGCAGGTTGGTTCCTGTCCGCCTTGCATCAGCCGCCGGAAACGAACTTTAACACCCGTGAATTCGGCCACCTGCCCGTGCTGATGAACGGCCGGTTCCAGCCGTTCGATTCCATCGCCCGCAATTCGTTGCTTCAAATCCGCACCAAGCAGAGCGTGTACGAAACCGAGGGTGGCAAGTCCCAGACACTTTCCGCCATGGATTGGCTGCTCGAAGTCATGATGAAACCCGAGGCGGCCGATGACTTGAAGGTTTTCCGCATCGATAACAACGAAGTCCTCGCGATGCTCAAGCTGCCGGAAAACCAGAAATACTACTCCTTCAACCAGCTCCGGCCCCAGATCAACGAAATGGAAAAGCAGGCCGACCGCATCGACCGGATCGAGTCCGCCAACCGCACCGTGTTCGAGAGCCAGTTGATGAAGCTGTACGAGACAATGAATCTTTACCAGCGGCTGGAAGTCAGCCTCAAACCGCCGGGCACCGACGATTTTGCTACCGAGCTCGAAGCCTTCCAGCAAAGCATCGGGCCGGGCATGGCCGCCATCCAGGCCCGTGACGCCGGGCAGAAATTCGACCAGGCCGCGTTCAACACCCTCATCGGTTTCATGGGCGGCTACAATACCGTCGCCAGTTTCGCCCTGCCCCTGACCATGCCACCGACCGACATCAACCTGCCGCGCGACGCCTGGCAAAACATCGGCACCAATCTCATGCAATCCGCGCGCACCGGCGAAATCAGCCCCCCCGCCAAATTTTATGCGGAAATGGTCACCGCGTATCGCGCCGGTCAGCCGGACGATTTCAACCGCGCCGTTGCCGGATACCAGGCCTGGCTGGGAGACCGCTTCGTGCCGCAGGTGCGCAAGGCCAGCCGGGAATATTTCTTCAGCACGTTGGAGCCTTTCTACAAAGCCATGGTCATTTACGTGCTCGCCCTCTTGTTGGCCTTGTTCTCGTGGTTCGGTGGCGGAGGTGCCACCGCCAAAGCGTCGACATTCAATGCTTTCGACTTGCTACGACGCTCGGCGTCTTGCCTTATTATCCTGGCTTGGGTCATTCACACCTTCGGGCTGGTGTTCCGCATGTACCTCGAAGGCCGCCCACCGGTGACCAATCTTTATTCGTCTGCCATTTTCATCGGCTGGGGCGCCGTGATTCTCGGCATGGTCCTGGAAAAAATTTATCGTGATGGCATCGGCTGCGCCGTCGCCGGGTCCGCCGGCTTCGCCACGTTGATCATCGCGCACAACCTTGCGCACACTGGCGACACCATGGAAATGATGCGCGCCGTGCTCGACACCAATTTCTGGCTCGCCACCCACGTCGTCGCCGTCACCCTTGGCTACGCCTCAACCTTCGTGGCGGGGTTCCTCGCCATCATTTACGTCCTGCGTGGCGTGTTCACTACTACCCTCACCACGGAAACCGCAAAGTTGCTTTCACGGATGGTTTACGGGATTGTCTGTTTCGCCACATTATTCAGTTTTGTCGGCACCGTGTTGGGCGGCATTTGGGCGGACCAATCCTGGGGAAGGTTCTGGGGCTGGGACCCGAAGGAAAACGGCGCGTTGCTCATCGTGCTCTGGAACGCCACCATCCTGCACGCGCGCTGGGGCGGGATTTTCAGGGAACGAGGAATTGCCAATATGGCAATCTTTGGAAATATTGTAACGAGCTTTTCCTGGTTTGGAGTTAATCTGCTGGGAATTGGCCTTCATTCATACGGATTTACAGATAGCGGGGCAGAGTACCTGGCAATTTTTATTTCCTGTCAACTTGTCTTGATCGGAGATGGACTTCTTCCTTTGGGTATTTGGAAATACTCCCAGAAGAGCAACCTTAAGTCGTTGGTTTGGTTTCGCGTTGCGACAGGACTTCTCAACTGCATGTGGTTGATTGTAGCTGCAATTTGGTTGTTTGGCGTGTCCTCGGCTATTCCATCGCTTGCTCTGGTCGGGAAATTCGTTTCAAGCATTCTTTTACTTGCCCTTTGGATTTTAGTGGGGATTAGCCATTTAATCAGAATCACTCAGGACCATTCGCCGTTACAAAATGGCACTCCGGCAACTGTTGCAATGACCAAATAGCGCGGTTTAATGAACCTCGCCATCTTCGGCAACATTGTGACCAGCTTCTCCTGGTTCGGCGTGAATATGCTGGGCATCGGCCTGCACAGCTATGGCTTCACGGATGCCGCGTTCAAATGGCTGATCCTCTTCATCAGCAGCCAGGTGTTCATCATCCTTCTCGGCCTGCTGCCCCAGAAACTGTGGCGCAGCTTCCAGGCCCGCGTCATTGCCTGAAAGTGTTCTGTCCTGATTAGCCAACAAAGAATCACGAAATAAGGGCGTCAAGCCGCGTGCCCACCCTGGCCCCCTCCCAATTGAGGAGAGAGGGGAACGGCAAACGGACGTTCAGCCTCATGCTATGACGTACCCCCGTGATCGTCGTCGTTTTTCAAAAGCATCGGCCAACAATTCTCCCTCTCCACTCCATCGGATGAAGGGGAGAGGGCCGGGGTGAGATGAGGCTTTCAGCCTTTCGGCCACAGTGAACGAAACAGTATTAACCTGCAGCGGGCCGACTTAGCGGGAAGATTCGTTCTCAATCGCGTCCCGATTCAGGACGGGTGCCTCAATTCAGGGCAGGACAGATGTATCTGACCTCAAATTTCTCAGGCAAATTCATCACTCTCACTATTTTTGCCAGATGCCGGTCACAAGGTCCGGCTGGTATGTAAGTAGCTCTTCTTACGACTTTAAGTGGCGTTCAACGCGCAACCGATGGTCCGGTTCAGAAGGGAAGAGGCGGAACAGCAATGATTGAATTGCTGAATGAGAATGCAAACAAACCAGTTAACAACTCGACGGGGTTTCGGCCGTTGCACCCAGGAGGCGTGCGGCGGGGCCGATTGATATGAACTTCTCCAGTGGCATCAGTCTGGTTGCGGGCGCGCTGCAATTCGGCGTGGCTTGTTACGCCCTGCGCCTGAACCGGCTGTTTGGCGCGTCGCGGGTGGGTTGGTCTCTTTTTGTCGCTTTCGCGGCGATGGCCTTGCTGCGCCTGTTGTTGTCGCTGGACCTGTTTCGGGGAGCCATCGTGGGCGTGGGGGTGGAGATCGTTTATGTGCTCACCTCGATTCTGCTGCTCACTGGCATGGCGCACCTGGAGGCGCTGCTCAAGGAACGCCAGCGCGTGGAGAGTGTGGAACACGACGCGCAATCCAAATTGGAGTCACAAGTCAGGGAACAAACCTCCGAATTGGTCAGGGCCAACGAGGAACTGCAAAGGACCGCCGACTCGCTCAAGGCGGAAATTGAACAACGCAAGGAAATGCAGGCCCAGAATGAAAAGACCCACCGGGAATTGCTGAAGGTTTCCCGGGCCGCCGGCATGTCCGAGGTGGCCACCGGCGTGCTGCATAACGTCGGCAATGTGCTCAACAGCATCAACATCTCCGCCAGCATCGTGGCCGAGCACCTGAACGAATTCAACATCGCCAACATCGCCCGCGCCGCAAACCTGATGCGCGAACACGCGGACGACCTCGGGGAATTCATGGCGAACGATCCCAAGGGCAAACAATTGCCGGACTATCTCGCCAAACTGGCCACCCACCTTTCCACCGAGCAATCGCTGCTCGTAAAGGAAATCGGCTTCGTCAAAATGAAGATTGAGCACGTCAAGGAAATCGTGGCGGCACAGCAGAATTACGGCAAGGTCGTGGGCCTGGAGGAACGGGTCAAGATTGAAGACCTGATCGAGGATGTCCTTCGCATCCACGCCAGCGAACTGGCCGATCACGAGGTGAAGGTCCGGCACGAGTACTCGCCCGGCCTGCCGGAAATTCTCGTGGACAAGCACAAAGTGCTGCAAATTCTGCTGAACCTGTTGAGCAACGCGAAGCATTCGCTGGTGGACTCGGGCCAAAAGGAGAAACAGGTGACGGTGCGGGTGACCAACGGGGACAACCGGGTCCGCATCGCCCTGAGCGACAATGGTGTGGGCATTCCACCGGCCAATCTCCGCAAGATTTTCAATCACGGGTTCACCACCCGGAAACGGGGCGGGCACGGCTTCGGCCTGCACAGCGGTGCGCTGGCCGCCAAGGAAATGGGAGGAGCCCTTGCTGCCCAGAGCGACGGGCCGGGATGCGGCGCCACCTTTACCTTGGAAATCCCGCTCAAACCGGCGGCCAGAATCACCCATACATGAACACTCCGCCCAACAACCTCGCCCCGCGCATCCTCGTCATTGACGACAACCCGGCCATTCACGACGACTTTCGAAAAATTCTAGGCGGTCGGACCGCGACCGGCGCCCCACTTGACCGTGTGGCCGCGGAACTTTTCGACGAGCCGTCGAAAACCGCCACGCGGGTGGCCTTCCGCATCGACAGCGCGTCCCAAGGACAAGAGGGACTGGTGCTGGTGGAAAAGGCGTTACAAGCCAACGATCCCTATGCCCTGGCCTTTGTGGACATCCGCATGCCCCCGGGCTGGGACGGTGTGGAAACCATTGGGCGCATCTGGCAGATCAGCCCCGATCTGCAAGCCGTCATCTGCACCGCATACTCGGATTATTCATGGGATGATATCATCGGCCGTTTTGGCCACGTGGACAACCTGCTGATTCTCAAGAAACCTTTTGAAACGGTGGAAGTGCTGCAAGTGGCTCATGCGCTGACGAAGAAGTGGGCGTTCGGGTGCCAGGCCCGCCTCCAGATGGAAAACCTGGAGCACATGGTGCAGGAACGGACCAAAAAATTGCAGGAGGAGATTGAAGAACATGCCCGGGTGCAGGACGCACTGCACATTTCCGAGGAACGGTTTTCCAAGGCCTTCCAGTCGAGCCCCATGCCGATGGCGATTCAAAGCTGGCCAACGGGCTGTTTTCTGGCCGTCAACACGAGCTTCTTTGAAATGGCCGGATATACCCCCGATCAATTGCTTCAGCACAGCAGCCGGGAACTGAATCTTTGGGGAGACGAAGCCTCGCTGGAGGCGGTCACCGCTTCTGTCGGTCGCGTGCGCAACCATGCCTGCCAGCTCCGGCGCAGCGACGGGATCCTGCGCCATACCGTGCTCTGGACCGAGCCGATAACCTTGGACGCCAAGCCGTGTTTGTTGCTCGTCGTGGTCGATGTGACCGAACAATTGAAGCTCGAAGCCGAACTGCGCCAGGCGCAAAAGTTGGATATTGTAGGCCGCCTGGTGGCCAGTGTGGCCCATGAATTCAATAACATTCTCACCGTCATCCAAGGCCATGCCTCGCTGCTCCGAGAACATGCCGTTGGCAACAATGCTCCGGTCGATTCCATCGACCGCATCATCCACGCCAGCCAGCGGGCGGCGTCGTTTACCGGCCAATTGCTGTCCTTCAGCCGCAAACAACCGCTCGTTTTCAAGACGACCAACCTTTCCGACACCGTCCAGAACATGCAGAAGATGCTGGAAACCTCGCTGGGTGAGCATTACCAGTTGAAATTGG
>CAZKTW010000018.1:0-24925 GCA_964555775.1 uncultured Bifidobacteriaceae bacterium
CGCCCAGCCGCCGCCGCCATTGTCAACGAACCAGGCTTCAAATGTAACCGAGTTCAGATTCATGAACATGTTGTTTGGCAAGTCCACGAAGGCACTCGAGCCGTTGAGGACCACAACGCCAGCGCCGATCGTGGCGCCTCCCATCAACTGTCCATTAGCGCCTCCGACCACATCACCGGCATCCACACTAAAAGGATAACGGTGAATCAGGTTCGCGGCTGAACACTGGATTGCAAAAAGAGAAAAGGCCAGCCATGCCCAGCCAGAATTGGTTTTGAGTTTCATTTGTGGTTTGTATGAGTAAACGGATAATTCTTCAATTCATGCGGATTGTGCCATTGGCAAACAGGCAGGGGCCAAAGTCATCCATCCCGCCGGCCACCTCACCATTCACCTGTCCCGCGCCCGGATAAAACAATGTGCCGGAACCGAGCCCCTGAGTGCTTTGAAAAACACAAATGATGGTAAAATCATCCTGCACCGGCCGGGAGAACGCCAGCACTGTGCTGTTCGCGCTGTTGAACCGCACGACCGGCAGGCCGTTCATCGCATTGGCGACAAAGGTCGGTTGCTGGCCGGGATTTGCCTGAGTGGCGTCGAAACCGCTGCCGCTGGAATCACCCCAGATAGACAATGTCCCACCGGAGTTGATCCCGGTGATGGCATCGGCCTTGAACCAAGCGACCGGCGTTGCGGCCTGGCTAAAACCGGTAAGGAACGACAGCCAGATAGCGCCGAGGCACATCAAGTGCGATCGACTGGAATTGACTGTGCTGGCACCAGAACGCGGGCGGCTATGGTTCAAGAATCCGAGCGCCGTAATGAAAGCGAATGGGAAAGAAGGTGCGACAATGCTCATATAAGCCACAGTCATTTAAAAACTGCTTGAGTAGAAGATACCACAATATTGTCAGCATCATACAAGTAACGACTGTTCTTTTATTGTGAACTACTGTGCTTTTATTGCGACGGACACCGCTGCTTCATCAGCGGATTGCTTGTTCTTGCCGGCTACATCCATGAAATGTTGCCAAGCGCGTTTGCAAATTCAGGGTCGCTGTGCTGCAAACACACCTGGGAAATGTGTAAATTGATGGCCAGCTGCTTGCAGGTTTGCATCTCAGATTCCCAAGTTCTGCTCTACCAACCAGTTGCGCATGGAAGCGAGGGGTGGAATCAAACGACAACAGGTGGCTCAACATCTGCCATTGGTTCGCGTCGGGCGTGCGGGTGCCGCGTTCCCAAGCCAAAATCATCTTCGATTCAATTGGCATTTTACCCGCTACCAGTAGGGATAAAGCCCCTTTTTCATACCGCTTGGCCTGAAGATGATCGCCAACTGTCTTCATGAACGTCGGGAGGTGCTTTCCGCGGGGGCGATTCAGCGGAATCGGCGCGGGATACGCGGATCTGCCGTTGTGAAAACGCCAACAGGGCTATTCTTCCACGGGGAGAAGGCCGGGGTGCGGGAGAATATCCATCACGCTACTTCAATCAGCTTGGCGGTCACGGGGACCGCGCCTTCGGCAAACTGCGCCTTCACCTTGGCCACGGTATTTTCGACGGACAGGCCGTATTTCCGGCGTAGTTCATCCTGCGTGGAGGCGTGCTCGACGAACTGGTCCGGCCAGCCGATGCGCACCACGGGCGTGGTCACGCCCTTTTCACTGAACAGTTCCAGCACCGCCGAGCCATAGCCGCCCATGAGCGCATGATCTTCCAGTGTCACAATCAGGTCGGCTGCCTTGCCGAAAAACTCGTGCGATCCGGCGTCCAATGGTTTGGTGAAACGCGGGTTGATGACGGCGCAATCGAATCCTTCCTCCCCGAGCTGCGCAGCCGCCTGGCGGGCCAGGGTGTTCATGGGGCCAAGACCGAACAACGCCACCTTGCGTTTGCCATTGCTGGAAAAGTTCTGAATGACCTCCGCCTTGCCGATTTCGAGCAGTCTCGGCTGGTCCTTGATGGGCACACCTTCGGCCGCGCCACGCGGGTAACGGATAAACGTCGGATGCTGCTGATGCGTGGCGGTGAACATCATGTCCGCGAGCTCGTCTTCGTCCTTCGGCGCCATCGCAATGACATTCGGCAGGCAGCGCAGGTAGGCGATGTCGAACAGGCCGTGGTGGGTTGGACCGTCATTGGCGGAAAGTCCGGCCCGGTCCATGCAGAAAATCACCGGCAGGTCCTGCAAACAAACGTCATGGTGAATGCAATCGTAGGCACGTTGCAGAAAGGTGGAATAAATGGCACAAACCGGGTGGAAACCCATCGTGGCCATGCCAGCGGCAAAAATGACCGCATGTTCCTCGGCAATACCCACGTCGTAGTAACGATCCGGCATGGCCTTTTCAAGATGCTTCAAGCCGGTACCGCTCGGCATCGCGGCGGTGATGCCGACGATGGTGTTGTCCTTCCGGCAAAGCTTCACCATCGTCTGACCCATCACGTCCTGATAATTGGGTGGCGTGCCTGACTTGACAGGCATTGAATCGCCGGTCTGCACATCGTAAGGTCCGGTGCCATGGAATTTTTCCGGCGACTTGAGCGCCGCCTCGAATCCCTTGCCTTTTTGCGTGAGCACGTGAATGACGATCGGGTGGTCGCAGGTCTTGGCAAACTCCAGCGTGCTGATCAGCAGCGGCAGATCATGTCCGTCAATCGGGCCTAGATAGCGCATCCCCATTTCCTCGAATAAAACCGGGCTGCCGTAGCCACCCCGCCCGTCCATGTCCGTCAGGCTGCCGGTGGGCCGCAACCCGACACCGGTAATGGCACCTTTGAAACCGCCTTCGGCCTTGTGCGCGAGCTTCATGGCAACATCACCCTTGGGAAAGCGGCGGACAAAACTCTCGAAATCGCGCGCGAGTTTGTTATAGCGCGGATTGGTGATGAGCTTGTTGAGATAATTGGAAATGGCACCGACATTTTTGGCGATGCTCCACTCGTTGTCATTGAGAATGCCTATGAACCGCTTGGTCGTGTGGCCGATGTTGTTGAGCGCTTCGAACGAAACGCCGTTGGTCAACGCCGCGTCGCCAAAAATACAGACGACGTTTTCGTCCGTGCCTTTTTTATCGCGCGCCGCCGCCATGCCCAGCGCGGCGGACAGCGCCGTACCGGCGTGGCCGGCCCCGTAGCAATCGTGCGGACTTTCACTGCGCAAGGCGAAGCCGTTCAAGCCGTCCGTCTGCCGGATGGTGCGGAAACGACTCTTGCGGTCCGTGAGGATTTTGTGGACATAAACTTGATGGCTCACGTCCCAGACAAACTTGTCCCGGGGTGTGTTGAAGACGCGATGGAGGGCAATGGTCAATTCAACCACGCCGAGATTTGGCCCGAGGTGGCCGCCGCTTTTGGCCAGCCCGGCAATCAATTCCACCCGGATCTCCCCGGCCAGCTCCTGAAGCTGCGGCAGGGTGAGTTTTTTCACGTGCGCCGGTCCGTCTACCATTTCGAGATAACTGCTCATATTTTTTCGTTAATGAGTTGAAACGTTCAAGGGTTAAAGCGATCGCTTCAACGCTCCAACTCCTTACTCTTCAACGTCCTTTTCAAAGGGTTTCAATTTCATTTCGCCCGCCGCATTTTTTTCCAACTGTTGGATCTTCAATTCCGCCTCGGCCAGCTTTTCCTGGCAGATTTTCACCAGTTTGGCGCCCTCTTCATATCGGGCCAGAAGGGTTTCCAACGGCAGGTCGTCGGATTCCATGGCCTCGACGACGCCTTCGAGCCTTTTCATGGCTTCTTCAAACGGCGGACCTTTGGCGGAATTTTGTCCCGCGGCTTTTGATGGACTCGGCACGGGAAAAGATTAGGATGAAAACCGGAGCGCGTCCAGTTTGCAATCAGGGCATGTGTTGGCTTGCGTTTGCCGCCGGCGCGCATTAATACTGTAGCACAATTTGTGCGGTTGGATTCACAATGCAAATGGCGCGCCAGGATGATCGTTTTTCTTGGCGCGATGTTTTTTTCAACCCTGGTTTCGGCGCAAAGCACTGTCAATGTCCGGGTCATGGCGGCGAACCTGAATGGCAACACCCAAAGTTACCAGCCGTTTGCCCTCCGCATTTTTCAGGGACTCAAACCCGATATCGTCGCCATCCAGGAGTTTAATTACAGCAACAACACGCCGGTTGATTTTCGAGCGATGTTGGACGCCGCCTTTGGAACGGATTTTGTTTACTACCGCGAACCCTACACCGCCAATGGCGACATCCCCAATGGCATCATCAGCCATTATCCGATCATTGCCGCGGGTTCGTGGACGGACACGGTCATGAGCAGTCCCAATCGGGGCTTTGCCTGGGCCCAAATAGATGTGCCAGGCACCAACGATATGTATGTTGTCAGCGTGCATCTGTTGACCAGTTCAGCCGGTAACCGGGCGGCTGAGGCTGCAAACCTGAAAACCTTGATGCAGGCCAATTTCCCGACCAATGCCTGGATCGTGCTGGCCGGCGATTTCAACACCGACAGCCGCACGGAAACAGCCATCACCACGTTCAACGACTATTTGGCTGATTTCCCGGTCCCCGTGGACGACCTTGACAATTCCGACACCAGCGCAAACCGCAACCGACCTCATGATTACGTGCTGCCGAGCCTTTCCTTTACCAATCTGGAAGCCGCCACCATTTTCTCGACGCACAATTATCCCAACGGCCTGGTGTTTGATTCGCGCGTGTACCCGGATTTGAGTGATTTCTCGCCCGTGCAATCCGCTGACTCCGGCCTGGCCCAACACATGGCGGTGATGAAGGATTTCACCATCGGTACCGGCGGCACGGGTTCCAATACCGCGCCCTCCGTCATCATTCCACCCCAGAGCCAGACCATCGCCACCGGCAGCAACGCCACCTTCACCGTAACCGCCAGTGGATCAGCCCCGCTGGGATATCAGTGGCGGTTCAACGGCACAAATCTTTCGGGCGCGAACGCCAGTGTTTTCAATCTCAACAATGTCCAGTTCACAAATGCTGGAAATTATTCCGTCCTCGTCACCAACACCGTGGACAACGTGACCAGTTCCATTGCGATACTCACAGTCAGCAATTTTCCACCCGTCATCCTCGCCCAGCCGCAAAGCCAGACGGTGAACGTCGGCGGCAGCACGATGTTCACCGTGAACGCCGGCGGCTCGTTGCCGCTGAACTACCAATGGCTTTTCAAGGGCACAAACTCCATCGGGGCCAATACGAACGTTTTCACGCTCAACAACGCGCAATCCACCAACGCCGGAAATTACTCCGTGGTCATCACCAATATCGGCGGCAGCATCACCAGTGCCGTGGCCGTTTTGATGGTGAATACTGGAACAACCGGTGCCGTCACGTCATTGGCGGGATGGGACGTGAGTGGGTTGAGCAATTATGGACCTTCACCCCTGCCGCCCACGACCAATGCGCCCAATCTCACTATCGCCGGAATAACCCGGGGCAGCGGGATCACGACCAATTCGACTGCGGCCGGACGAGCCTGGGGTGGCAATGGTTTTGACGCCTCCAGTTCAAACGCCGCGGTTTCCGCCGGTGACTATGCCACTTTCTCCATCTCAGCCAATGTCGGTTACACCATCACATTCACGGCTATCAGCCGATTTGACTATCGCCGCTCCAGCGCTGGTCCGCCCAACGGGGTGCTGCAATATCAGGTGGGTTCAGGCACATTTGCCGACATTGCCACTTTGGCCTACAGTTCGACTTCCATCGGCGGCGCTTCGTTAAGTGCGATCGATCTGTCCAGCTTTGCTGCATTGCAGAACTTGGCCGCGAGCAATGTCGTAACATTTCGCCTCGTCAATTACGGCGCATCCAGCTCCGGCGGCAACTGGTACATCTATGATGTGGCGAACAGCACGGCGCCTGATTTTGCGGTTCAGGGCATCATCAATTCCACCTCCAGCCCCACCAACCCGCCCGCCGCGCCCGCGGTACTCAGTGCGTCGAATCTCAAAAATGGGCAATTTCAGATGCTGGTCACCGGCAGCGCGGGTTCAAATTATGTGGTACAAGCCTCCACCAACCTGGCCGCCGCCAACTGGGTTCCCCTGTTCACAAACGCTTCGCCTTTCGTCTTCACCGACCTGAACCTGACTGCGGCGCAAACATTTTACCGGGCCGTCGTCCAACCGTGACCGCATCATTTCTCCACCCGGCTGGAAATCTCGCCTTCCTTTACGCGCGTGCTTAGTGGCTGCCCGGAGTTCACGTCCTTCGCGCGACGGATGACCTTTCCCGTTGCCGCGTCCATGGTAATCGAATAACCGCGCGCCAGAACCTGCTCGGGTCCCAGCAAACGCAGCCGCGATTCGGCCGCGGCAAAGCGGTTCCGCCAATTCCGCAAATGAGCATGCGACAGTTCGTGCATTCGCCGGCGATCCAGGACCAGCAACTCGCGCCGCTGCTTTAAAAACTGGGCCGGACGAATGCGTGATAATTGTTCCGCCAGATTCTGCCAGGCCACCCGCCGATCCCTTATTCCTTGCTTCACGCAACGCAGCAGACCGGATTGCAGATCATCCAGACGTTGCAAGGATTCATTGAATCGCCGGCGGGGATGCAGCCGCGTCAACCGTCCTTGAATCTGCTGAACTTCTGCACCCGCACGCTCCAGGCGCCGCCGGATTTTCCGCCGCATCACCTCCGGAACCCCGGCCACAAACTCGCGGCTGGAAAACACGCCTTCGGTGATGATTTCCGCCGCGGCACTCGGCGTGGCCGCGCGCACGTCCGCCACAAAATCGCTGATGGTGAAATCAATCTCGTGCCCGACCGCCGATACCACCGGGATGGCTGATTCGAAAATCGCCCGCGCCACAATTTCTTCATTGAACGCCCATAAATCTTCCAGTGAGCCGCCGCCGCGGGTGAGCAGAATCAAATCGAGGCTGCCTTGTTGGGATTCAAGTTTTAACTTGCTCCGATTTTGCGCACTCTCCAAACAAGCTGAAGCTTGGACTCCAACGCTAAACTCATTCAGCAGCTGGATGGCCGCGGCAATTTCCTCCGCCGCCCCCTGTCCTTGCACGCGACACGGCGCCAGGATCATTTCCAGTCCCGGATTGCGCCGCTGGACGACGTGCAGCACGTCGCGGATCGCTGCGCCGGTGGGGGATGTGACCAATCCGATACGCTGCGGATATTCCGGCAGCGGCCGTTTCCGTTCCAGCGCGAACAATCCTTCTGCCGCCAGTTTCTGTTTGAGTTTCTCGAAGGCGATTTGCAGCGCACCGACGCCCTGCAACTCCACCGCCCGCACGATGATCTGGTATTGACCGCGCGCTTCATAGACCGTCACGTCGCCCTGCAACAGGATCTTCTGCCCATCCTGCAACAATTCACGATGAGCGATGTTTTCACCACGAAACAGCACGCAACTCAACACCGCCGCGCGCGTGCTCGCGTCAGCACGGAGTTGTGCCCCGGCCTCCTTGAGCGTAAAATACATGTGGCCGGACGACTGGGCGCGCAGGTTGGTGACTTCACCGGTCACCCAGACCGAGCCGACCGATTTTTCCAGCAATCGTTTGATCTGCGCCGTGAGTTCCGAGACGGACAAAACCTTCCGGGTCTGTTCCGCCGGAAACAGTTCGCCGAAATTCCATTGCGATCTGGTTTGTTTGTTCATGAAACTAGCCAATTTCAATTCCCACCGGGCAATGGTCGCTATCCATCACCCCGGGCCGGATAAAAGCCCTTTTGAGCCGCGGGCGCAGGGATTTGGAAATGAGGAAATAGTCAATGCGCCAGCCAACATTCCGGGAACGCGCGCCGGACATCGGACTCCACCAGGTGTAATGTCCTCCGCCCTTTTCGAATTCGCGAAACGTGTCGAGAAAACCGGCCATCACCATCGCATCAAACCCGGCGCGTTCCTGGGGCGTGAAACCGTGGTTGTGGACATTGGCTTTCGGGTTCGCGAGGTCAATTTCCGCATGTGCCACGTTGAGGTCACCGCAAAAAATCACCGGTTTTTTCTTCTCCAGTTTCTTCAAGTAATGCAAAAAATCCACATCCCATTGCTGACGATAGGCTAACCTTGAAAGATCACGTTTGGAATTCGGCACATAGACGTTTACCAGGAAGAAATCGGCAAATTCGGCGGTGAGCACGCGGCCTTCCCGGTCATGTTCGGCCAGGCCGATATGGGGTTCGACCTGCAGCGGGCGGGTCAGGGTAAAAATGGCGGTACCGGAGTAGCCCTTTTTCTCGGCCGAATTCCAATAGATGGTGTAATGGCGCGGCCAAAGTTGCTCGACATCGTCGGGACTGCACTTGGTTTCCTGCAGGCAAAGGATGTCGGGCTTTTCGGCCTCAAGAAAATCGAGGAAATTTTTCCGCAACACGGCGCGCAGGCCGTTGACGTTCCAGGAAATCAATTTCATTGCAGAAGCATAAACCACTCACGGGCACGAATAAACACAGATGTTATCAACGACGCTCGCAGGAGTACATCTTGACACCGTCCTTGGCTGCGGCAGGGACATCGCGCTGCGATGTCCCCGCCCGCGCAGCAGCGGGCGGAACAAACGCGAACGATCAAGCGGGGAATTGCACCGCTGGACGCGGCGCGGACGGCGCAGCGCACCGGCCCTCCCATGGGTAGTGTCAAGATGTACCCCCTGGCAGCGGATGGAGGAAGCATGTCACGTCCAGCCGGCATTCCGAACAAAATCAACAATTCCCGGAAGCGCCGCCGTCCCGGCGGCAGCGGGCCCGGCTTATCGCACGCATCTAGCCGGCGGGACGCCGGCGCTCCCAGGGCAACTAGGCCGGCTGGAAGACGATGGCACTCATGGGCGGCAGATAAAACTCGGCGGAATGCTGCTGGCCATGGCAGGGAATTCCTTTGGCGGTGACGCCTCCCAGATTGCCTTTATTGCCACCGCCATAGATACCGGCGTCGCTGTTCAGCAATTCGCGCCACTGGCCGGCACGCGGCAAGCCGACGCGATACCGTTCCCGCGGCACGGGGGTGAGATTCAGGATGACGGCCAGTTGTTTCACGCCATCGGCGGTCTGGCGCACAAAGGACAGCACACTGTTCTCCCGGTCGGCACAGTCAATCCAGTAAAATCCGCCCTGGTCGTAATCACCCTGCCAGAGCGCCGGGGTGGCGTAGTAAAACTTGTTCAAATCCTCGACGAACCTTTGCAAGCCGCGATGAAACGGCCCGGCGTCAAGCAACCACCAATCGAGCTGGCCATTCTCGTTCCATTCGGCGCGCTGGCCGATCTCGTCGCCCATGAAAATCAATTTCTTGCCGGGAAACAGCCATTGATACGCGAACAGCGTCCTCAGATTCGCGAATTTCTGCCAGTCGTCACCGGGCATGCGCCCGATCAGCGACGCCTTGCCGTGAACGACCTCGTCGTGCGAGAGGGGCAGGATGAAATTTTCGGTGTGCTGATAAAGGGTCGCAAAGGTGAGATCGTTTTGATGAAATTTTCGGTGCACCGGATCCCGGCTGAAGTAATCGAGCGTGTCGTGCATCCAGCCCATGTTCCACTTGAATGAGAAACCCAGCCCGCCGAGATGTGGCGGACGGGTCACCTGCGGCCAGGCGGTGGATTCCTCGGCGATGGTGACGATGCCCGGAAACTCAGTGTGCGCGATGTAGTTGAACTTTCTGAGGAATTCGATGGCTTCCAGATTTTCCCGCCCGCCATACTGGTTCGGTATCCATTCACCCTCCTTGCGCGAATAATCGAGGTAAAGCATCGAGGCCACGGCATCCACGCGCAAGCCGTCAATGTGAAAACGGTCGAGCCAGAACAGTGCGTTGGCAACGAGAAAATTGCTCACTTCATTCCGTCCAAAATTGAAAATGAGCGTGCCCCAGTCCTGATGCGCGCCTTTGCGCGGATCTTCGTGCTCGTAAAGCGCCGTACCGTCGAATTTGGCCAGCGCCCAGACATCGCGTGGAAAATGGGCGGGCACCCAATCCACAATCACGCCAATGCCCGCCTCGTGCAGCGCATTGACCAGGAACTGGAAATCCTCCGGCGTGCCATACCGGCTGGTGGGCGCATAAAAGCCGGTGACCTGATAACCCCAAGACGGATAAAAAGCGTGTTCGGCCACCGGCAGGAATTCGACGTGGGTAAAACCCATTCGTTTTACGTAAAGCACGAGCGGCTCGGCCAGTTCGCGATAACTCCAGGATTCATTCGCCGTTTTTTTCCGCCAGGAACCAACGTGGACCTCGTAAACGCTCATCGGTGAGCGCAGCGCATCGCGCTCGCGGCGTTTTTTCAGCCAGGCCCCGTCGTTCCATTTGAATTTGCGCGTGTCCCAGACAATGGCGGCGTTTTTGGGCGCCACTTCGAAGAAAAAACCGAACGGGTCGGTGTTCAACTTGATGTTGCCGTGCGCATCGCAGATTTCAAATTTGTAATGTGCTCCGACCCCCACGCCCGGGATGAAAATTTCCCAAACGCCGGACGCACCGAGCAGCCGCATGGGGTGGAACCGCCCATCCCACTGATTGAAGTCGCCAACCACACTGACGCGCCGGGCGTTGGGCGCCCAGACGGCAAAGCTGGTGCCGGGCAGACCATCAAAGGTCCGCAATTGCGCGCCGAGTTTTTCGTATATCCGGCGCTCATCGCCCTTGCCAAACAGGAACAAATCCGACTCGCCGAGCGTGGGGAGGAAGGAAAAGGCATCGCGCGTGCGGCGGGTCCGGCCCTGAGGATCGGTGGCCACCAAATCATAGGCGTAAACGCAATTGGCGGATTGAGTGACTCCCTCAAAAAGCCCGCTTTCGTGGATGGGCTTCAACGCGAACCGCGGTTTGTCCTTTTCGTGAACCGGCTGGACTTCAACCTTGGCAGCACCGGGCAGAAACGCGCGGACCACGAGACCCGAACGATCGCCCAGCGGATGCATGCCCAGCAGGGTGTGCGGCGACTGATGCTTCAGTTCAATCAGGCTGCGCAACTCGTCCGGCGTAAGAATCATGCGGGGCACTCTAACACAGGGCCCAACGAAGGGAAACGTTCTTCGGCGACGGACAAGCTGAAGCTTGAACCCCAACGCGAGCAAACCGTCCGGGTTCCGGACTCAAAGCTCTTGGAGAATCTGATCGAGCTGCCGCGTGTGGGTGTCCAATGCGCCGTCGGTCCAGATGACAAAGTCGGACCGGGCGATTTTTTGTTCCACCGGCCATTGGGCGGCCAAGCGCTGTTCGATTTGTCCCGGCGCCCAACCGCGCGCGAGAAGCCGTTCGCGCTGGCTGGCGGCGGAACAGGCAACACAAATGATCTTGTTGAAATGGGATTCGGCCTGCGTTTCAAACAACAGCGGAATCACGACCACGGCAAGCGGATGATTTTCCCCGCGCCAGGCCTCGATCCGGGCGAGCCAGCGTTCGCGGATACGAGGGTGAAGGATGGCTTCAAGTTTTTTGCGGGCCCCGGCGTCAGCAAAGACAATGCGGGCAAGTTCATCCCGGCGCAGGCGCCCATCCGAAGCGATGACGTGGCTGCCAAATTCAGCCTGGATTTCCGCCAGCGCGGGCTGGCCAGGTTGCACGAGTTGCCGGGCGAGTTCGTCGGTGTCCACCACCGGCACCCGGCGGCTGCGAAGAAATTCCGCCGCGGTGGATTTGCCCATGCCCACGCCACCGGTCAGTCCGCAAACCTTCATCGGAACATCGGCGCCCTAGGGCAGGGACCTGAATCGGTAGAAGCGCGAGCCGTAGGATTGGGAACTGGGATCCGTGACGGTGGACGGGCCAAAATTGCTGTAAGTGCCGATGTTGGTATAGATGGGAACCCAGTTAAACAAATCGGTGGAGGCTTCGGTGATATTGGTCTGCCCCGGCATGATGTTTTCGGTAAACTGGAACCGGCGGGCAGCCGCATTGTAATTTGCCGTTAGCTGGAACTTCTGGGCAAAGGCACTCTGTTGTCTGACGAAACTGGTGACTCCGACCCACTTCAAACGAGCGCCAAGTGGGCCGCTGCTCAGGAATTGTTCCGGAGTTTGACCTCCGGTGTTGATGCTTGGGTTGAGATTGGCCGTGGCAAAATAAATCGTCAAAGAGGGATCAATTTGAATTTCGTTGGCATAATCCGTCAGCAGGGACAGATCAAGGTTGCTCACATACATGCCATTGCCCCCGGTCGCGCCAAAAAACGCATATAGCGGTTCATACCCGGCGGCTTGAGAGCCCGACGGAGCCAAAATCAGCGTGTTGAGGGCGGCATTGTTTGCAAAACCAGCAACCGATGCGCCCAGGTCGCGGCCGGCCCAGACATGATCCACTTCAGAGTGAAGCACAGCCACGTCACGAATCGTCGTGCCCAACAATGATCCCGTCACCGGTGCAGTCCACAGATTGAATCCATTTTGGCACATGAAACTATTGGGCAAGCCGGCTCCGCTATCGGACAAATTGGGGACCGCAAAATCCAACGTCCCGTTGGCGGAAAGCGTGGACTGGCCAATTTGCAAGGTGTTGGCCGTGAATTGAATATCAGATGCCGATAAAATTGTAGCTCCCTTCAATTGACCCGTCTGGGCCACGGCGTAAAAGCCGCCGTTGAAAGCCAGGTTGGTAGCGTTGTTGATCTGAAGATTGACGCTATTAATCGTCTGGCCGCCGGCAAAAATAATTCCGTTATTGACGAAGGCCAGATAATTGGTCGGGCCATCATCGCCAAAATGAGCGCCGTTGGGTATGGTAAGAACCCCGTTATTGGTGAAATATCGCAAGGTGGGATTGTTGGTATAGACCCAATCCTGTAGGAGCCCGGAAAAGGTGACATTCCCCTGCAAGGTGACCGCCTGGCCGGCGAGGAGGAAAGAACCAACCACATTCATGGAGTCGCTGACGAGCATGTTGGTGCCATGCAGGATCAAATCCTGAACTGTCACCGGGATCGTGGTTGAAAGTGCTCCGGCATATATCACCAAAGTGCTTATGTTGATTTGAAGAACATTCGTCAGATCCTGCTCGATGATAGGTTGCCCGTTGGTACTTGATGCAGTATTGGTTACGAAATTGGGCGTGATTACCGTAATATAATTGGTTACCAGACTGGAGACCATGTCAATCTCGCCATGCAGCCGGCCAGCAAGGGGAACCGCTAAATTGGTCACATTCAAACTACCTGTCGCCGAAGCCAGGTTGAAACTGAGGTTCTGGCAATCCATGGCGGCATTGACGCTGCCAATCAGGTTGGTCGTCTGAATCAAGATCTCCCCTTCGGCGCGCACCTTGGTCTGGCTGAGATTCAAATTGTCGGCGTAAATCCTGACCCGGCCCGGCAGGTTGGTCACGGAAGCACCCGGTGCTATCGGGGACGCCAAATTATCCACCTGAACGCCATAAATGGATGCTTGTCCCGAAACCACGGCGTTGCTGAATGTCAACGGATCGTAAAGAAAATCGGCAGCCGGGGGACCTAGGCCGGGGAATCCGTTGGCATAGCCGGGCAACCCGAAAAGGGCCGGATCCGCCCGGGACACGACATAATTGATCGGCCGGTAGGTCGGGCCACTACAAACCGCGAGAGGATTCACCACTAAATTTTTGGCCAAGGCCCGGTTGGTGGAGGAGGCATAATCGTCCACCACGTAAATGTTAACAGCTTCCGGCTGACCCGTAATTACGTTGGTAAACATCGTTGACAGCTGCACGGCAACAGTGTCAAAAAAATTTGTCGGGAGCAAACTCGGGGAGAAATGAATGGAAACCGATGTGGCATTGATATCGTTAACGAACACAAAAACCGCCTGACGGCACTGGTTTGTCGCCAAAAATATGGGTGGTAATGGCTGCAGTTGATTGTTCGTAGCGATTACAGCCAACAGTCCGGTGTTGTTACTGATGGAATCAGACATGGAGGGGACGAAGCTCGGGATTGAGACAAACACCGGCCCGCATGGTGAGGTTCCATCGGGCCCACCATTGGGAAACAAAGGATTTATCACGGTGGTGCCATCCCAGACTGACCCAAAAACGGTGAAGTCATTGGTCGGCTGCCAAAACAAATCATAGAGGCCAACGCTTGGAAGGTAATTGGTGGAAGAAGTGTTTAGGCTGATCGAGGAAGTGAGGGGTGTAACTTCCAGCCCACTGTGGCTAAGATTGATATTCTTGCCGGTCAATTTGAGTTCGCCCCCCGCGCCCACACTCAAGGTGCCCTTATTGATGATATTGGTAGCCGAGATCCACAAATAACTTGATGGCGCCAAAGTCACCTGTTGACCGCCGGGGTAGATATCCGTGGCGCTGATGGTTGCCCCGCCGGCGTTGTTGACAAAATTTGCCGACATGCCGCGCTGCCCGGACGATGAAGGACCCCAGTCGAATTCCCAGCCAAGGGAGGCGGTCATGGAGCCGACGTTCGTGTAATTAAGCGTATCCGCCGTCATGTAGCGCAAAAAGGTGGGGGAAATATTCCACGTGGCTTCGTTATAAAAATTGGTCGCGTCAATTTGCGGCGGAGTCGTGATGAAAGCGCCGTGTTGCCGGCTGTCCCATGTCGAATCAGCCCCCCTCACCAGCAGGGGTAACAGGGACAGGCAGAACAACAGCGGCAACCTGCTCGCCAGCCGTCCAAATGATTTAAAAAAAGCTGCTTTCATATGATGCTCACTGGATGGTAACGGAATAATTCCACTGCATGGATCGCGAGTTAATATCCGTTAATTGCAGAATAAAGCTGAACGTGCCGGCTTGCGTCGGCGTGCCGGCCAACGTGCCGCCGGGCAACATCTGCAAATTTGACGGCAAACCCGTTGCCGACCACGTAAACGGCGGGGTAAACGCGCCGCCCGTCGCCGTAAAGGTGATGGGACCGTACGCCACATTATTGGTTCCATTTGGCAGAGTGGTGGGGGAGACTTGAATCAATATTCCATTCAGCAGATTGGTGTAGCTGCCATTCGGGTAAACAATCGGAGCGTTCGTGGTACCGTCAAACGATCCCCAAATCAACCCCAGGATGCCCGACAATTCATTGGGAATGACGGCCGAAGAGCCAGGTGATGAAGTATTATAATAAACGGGGCCGACCTTGTTGAAGGTGAAAGAGGTCGGAGAATTGATCACTCCGGGCCCGAACGCATTGGGATTGCCGACCGTATTGGGGTCTTCAACGAAATTCATAGGTGATCGGAGTACGGTTCCATTAAACCCATTGGCCGCCGGGCCCAGGGCAAGATCCCCGGCGGTGAACAGGATATCCGGGCCAGTCACAACGCGCTGGAAGGTCTGCCGGACAAATTGACTGTTGGTCAACACCACCATGGTGTAGGAATTGGTGATGGGCTGAAAAAACTGGCTGAGATATGAATCGTAAGGCGCGGACACAAACTGCACCTTGCCGATGCCCTGATACTCCCCGGGAGGCGGGGTCACCAGCGAACAGGGCGCCACCACATAGATGTGATTGGTAAAAAAGGTGATCAAATTCTCAGTCAGCGACAAAGCGCCATTGGTGGCTGAAATAATATTGTTGGTGACCGCAACCACATTGGTCAACAAGGTCTGGACAAAACTGAATCCGCAAGTGCCGGCGGGGAAGAAGTAATAATCTCCCGAGGCAATATTGGTCAATATAATGGACTGCGTCGTGGTGGTGGGTACCGGCGAACTGCCGACCGGCGATCCATTCTGCGGCGCGACCGTGGTGATTTGCAGAAGGGCAGGCGTGTTGGAACTATAGCTTTGAGTCACGACATTGCCAAAAGTGTATGAAAAAAACTGCTGAATATTGGTCGTCAGAACGATCGCGACAACGTTCACCGGAGGGCTGCCAAAAGGCGCGCCAGGTTGATTCGTCGTATAACTGACCAAGGTGGGCGTCACGGTCAGGGCGAAATAATTTGATACACTGTTGATTACAAGGCCGGGAAACAACGTCTGCAGAGCCGCGGGCGGGGTGGTGCGGGCGGCCAATGACAAGGCGAATAGGTTGGTCGTGGACAACAGTTGATCGTTGTTAAAATCAAAGCTTTTCAGCAAAGCGCCCGCCGCCGTTACTTCCGTGTTGATCCGGTTTGTCGAATAGAGGTACCGCAGCCCCGCCACGTCGTCGCGGGTCAGACCGGTATAAAACCCGCCGATCGACAGGCCATCGAAGGTGTTGGCTGCCACAGCAGTGAAGGTATTCGCTGCGGGATCAGTATCCGTGGTAAACGGAACGGTAATCGCCACTGGATCTGGTGGGACACAGGTCTCGTCAATGAAATACGTGTACAAAATGCCGTTGACATAGGATGAATATTGGAGCTGGGTGAGCGCGCTTGGAGCCGGGTCAAAATTCCGCTTTACCACCGTATAATGCATGCCCAGCGGACACGGAGGAGGATTGCCAGCGAGGCGGCCACGATCATGGAGAGTCCATGTGAACCGTTCCGGTTGTGCCAATCCCATCTGCTCCACCAGCAGATGCAACGTCGTCGATTTCAGGTCGGTCAACTCCAGCGCCTGCGCCTGATAGTTGAACTCCTGGGACGTCATGGGAAATTCCGAAAGTAAAGTGCTGTAATTGTCCACATTGGTCAGGCTGTTCATGATCCCCGCAGCCTGTTGTATCGCGTTGACCCCGGAATCGAGGAAAAAATTATAAAAAAGCGAATCAACCGTGTAATAGATTACCGGCGAATTGCGGCGATATCCCTCACCCCAATTTTTGGGACCGCCAATGTCCCCCAAGAATTCCGCACCACCAAGGAAATCCTCCTCAATGTAGGCCAATTGATAACCGATGGTGCCCACCTGCCAGGGTTCGCTGCCGTTACCGGTGATCGGCCCCAACAAAGAGTAGGCCCACGAGCTTTGCAGACCGAGCATCAGCAGACCGACGCAGAAACATCTTTTTAATAATTGAAACATACGGCTCATTTGATTAGCGCAGGAGCATTACACGGTAGTAACCCGCCGTACCACCACCGACGTATATCGAATCCGTAATGCCGGCCGCAAACCGCGGCGCGCCCACGTTGCTCCACGAGGTGAAATTCGTCGTCACTTGCACCTGATAGGTGAATCCGGGCTGGGTATTCCAGCTCAGGAACATCCCTTGCTGCGTCCTCGTCAATAAAGTTTGCAGCCAGGTGCTGGAATCAAACGGGTTCCCGCCTGAAAGGAATACCTGGAGCAAAGCCGGTCCACCGGGAGCCGCCGGGGCATTGGGTGACGGCCAGTTATTTGTGTGGTAAATGCCGTTGAAGTACCCGCCGTAAAACACCGCCATCCATTCATACGGAATGCCGCCCCAGTTCAATCCACTCCACGTCGTCCCGCTGGCGGACGGCGAAATCGGCGAGTGCCGCCCGTCGGTGGTCATGTAATCCAAGCGGAACGAATGGGTGCTGCCCGCCGTCAAACCATTTGCCGTCGTCATCGTCCAACCATTGTTGGTGGTCAGCCCCATCGGCGTTCCGGCGCCATCCACATAAACCTCATAATTGGAAACAGAAATTCCCAGCAGCGGCGGCCACGACACCGCCAACTGTGGTTGATAAACGTTGTTGGTCAACGTGAACGGCGCGTAAACGAACGGCGCACCCATCGGCTCCAACAACGCCGCCACATTGATATAACGCTGCGCGAACAAATCAAAGCTGTACGGATTACCCGCGTAACTTGTCCAGACCACCAGGAACTGGTTTACCCCGTCCGAGGCCACGGCCGGTTGCATCTGCTGGCTGATGGTCGTGGTATTCACCCGGGATTCACCCCCCACCAGCGAACCATCTGCATGCACAAACTGGCCAAACACTCCTTCCCTCGAACCATCCTGGCCCACGCTCGTCCACACGATCAAGTATTCCGCTCCGATGCCACGGATATGGGGCAGGTACTGAATGCCGGCAACATGCGAATTGACAATAAAGGTCGAGCCGCCAACGCCCGCAGTGGAAAACGGGCGGGCGAATATATCCCAGGCATTGGTCTGGGCCAAATCGTGCGCCTGCCACGCCACCACCAAACTGCCGTCGCTCGCCGCCGCCAGGCTGGGATTGGCGCAGGGATTGTGATCCGTATTGACGAGGAATTCATTGCCTTGGGCAACGCCATTGCTGCTATACAGCCGGGCGTAAATATCCACACTGGAATATGTAATCTGGTCGGGTGAAACATTCACCGGGTTTGCATCAGCAACGACGCGTTCCTGTTCAGAGACCCAAGCCACCGCGAATCCGCCATTGGTCAGCGCAGCAATGGTGGGTGCGTGTTGATTGTAAGTGGTGAATTGGTTGATCAAAAACTCACCGCCGACCTTCTGGCCGGTGGGTGAAAGAATCTGACCATAGACATCCTGCAGGCTGTTCGTGCCAGCTTCATCAAAACTGCCCCAAACAACCACCACGTTGCTGTTGTTCAGCACCGTCACCGCAGGATTGATCTGGAAATTGTTTGTGTAAGTGAACGTGCTTACCAGCACATCCGTGGTGGTCAAGAACGTGTTGTTGGTGCCGAGGAAACGCGCAAAGACACGTTGGTAACCCGGCTTGCCGCCCTGCCACACGAATACCGCGCCCCCGTTTTTGAGCATGGCCACGCGCGGATTCTGCTGATCGTTGGTGCCCTGGAAATTTACTTTCTTATCCGCCCAGACAAGATCTGGGCTCAGGTTCGGGGTCAGCCGCGTCGCGCTGATGCCCCAGCCGCTGCCGTCAGTGGCATTATCCTGCCAGACCACAAAGCCGCCGTTGGTCGTCACGGCTACGTCCGGCCAGACCTGGTCGCCTGGCAGCGAACCAACGACCGCGTATTCCGTGCCGTTCGTTCGGTAATAATTGGTCTGGCCAAAAATCGAGACTGGTATTCCCAAGAATACCCCCCAGCAAAGGCAAATAGCGACCGAGCGTACAGACAACGGCGACAACATAACAAAAGGTTTTCTCAACTCTAAACGTACCGAAGCAATTTGTCCAAAAAATCTTCCGCCCAGATGCGTGCGCTGAGGTTGGGCAAACAGCCTCACGGCGTGTCTGACCTCAGACAAACTCTTAGTCCAGCATTTCAAATTCATTTTCTAGATCAAAATCGTTTGCCGCTCGCGCGACGATTCTTCCAGCGCGGCGAGCATTCCCTTGAAGCCCCAGCGCTGATATAATTCACGCAGCCGGCCCGCATCCGCCGGCTTCCCCGCCATCGCCTCCGGCGAGAACTCGCACAGCAAATCATCCTGCAACCGCACCAACCCGCGGTTGCGCCGCACCGCATCCGCGGCGGCGCGCAAAGCCGCGCGCAATCGCTCCGATTTTACTTCATCCAGCCGCTCATACAACACGTCCACCGAGCCAAATTGATTCAGCAATTCAGCGGCGGTCTTCGGACCGACACCCGGCACGCCTGGAATATTATCCACCGTGTCGCCCATCAAACTCAGCCAGTCCACTATTTGTGACGGCCCGACCCCGGCTTTGGCCCGCACCTGCCCATCCGTCCAGACCGTCTCACTCTTGTCGTTCGGGTTTAACAACCCAACCCGCGCCGACACCAACTGCATAAAATCCTTGTCCGAACTGGCAATGACCACGGTCATGCCAACTCCCGTCGCGTGCCGCGTCAGGCAGGCGATGTAGTCATCGGCCTCCACGCCCTCGCGGCAAAACGAGGCCATCCCCGCTGCTCTCAAATAGCTGACGATTTCGTCGAGCTGCGACTTCAAATCGTCCGGCATTTCCGGCCGCTGCGCCTTGTATTCCGGCAACCGGGCGGTGCGTTCAGCGCTCAGGCCGCCATCCCACACCACCATCAAATGTGACGGCTCAACGGCCGCGCGCAGTTTCGTCAGCATTTTGACGAAGCCGTAAACGGCATTCGTCGGCCGGCCGTCTGGCGAACGCAAATTGCGAATCGCGTGAAACGCCCGATACGCATAAGCATGACCATCAATAATCAGCAACCGATCCACAAAATTACCAGGTGCGAACGCCCAAATTCCGGCAGCCAAAAAAATTTGCCGTTTTCATTCCTCATTCCACCGGGAATTTCACGCGCGCGCCAGGTCCGCTTCGTTCTTTATCTGGGCGCAGGCGTCATGCCCATGTTCCCGGGTCTTACCGTCACTCCCGGTTCTTGGGGCGGTATCGTGGTTTGCGCAAACGGCAGTTCATCGTCGGAATGCACCCGGCTGCCGGCCGGATCAACCATGGTGGCGGTCACAAAAATCATGAGGTTCTTTTTTGTCGAGACCTTGGACTGGCTTTGAAAGAGTCGTCCAGCCAGTGGCAAATCGCCCAACAGCGGCACCTTGTCCTTGGTGTTCTGAATTTGCGAGGAAATCAGTCCGCCAAGGACAACCGTCTGATTATCCCAAATATTGACGGTGGTAATGACCTGACGCACGGTAAAACTGGGCAGAATGGTGGGAATCAGCACGACATTGGCGACATTTACGCCGGGAATATTCGGGGCCGTTTGATAGCCGGAAAATTGGGTCAGCGATGGGATCAAAGTGAGGTTGATGGTATAACCATCGGCCAAAACATAAGGGATCACGTCCAGCACGGGACCAACCTCGATCGCCTGTTGATTGGGGGTAATCGCGGAGGGTTGCACCGGATTGTTGATCACCTGGGCTTGCAGTGCCGAAGCAAATCCCGACGCCACCACCGCACACACGGTGAAAATCCGGGGCAGAACTTGTGACTTTTGATGCATTTTCATGATAAATCTGGATGGATAAAAGAATTACTGGGTGGTCGTAGTGGTTCCACCCTGGCCCTGCTGGAAACTGAAACTCGTGATGATGGTCAGGATGTCCGTCGCGCGCATCTGGGTTTGGCGGCCGCTGAGAGTGGTGACTTCAGGTTCGGCAAGATTTTCAACCCCGGAACGCTGTTCCAACGCATTGATCACAACCCGGAAATTGGGATCGGTCAAAATGCCGGTAATGGTGGCCACCGGCTGGCCAAAATTGCGCAAACCGCTGGTAAGCAATTGGTCCGTCGATGAACCCGGAATCACATTGGCCAGCGTATTGCCGGGAAACGCCCCAAGGCCATTGTTGCCAGGGAGGGCAGGATTAGCCGGCGAAGCCGGCACACTGAGCGACGGCGCACTGCCGCCATTGGCCACCACATTCCCATTGCCCAAATTAACATTTCCCAAATACCAGTCAAAACCCAGCGCCGAATTGTCATCCTGCTCCACCTCAATAAACCGGGATTTGATATGCACCTGGGGTGGCGTCATGTTCAACACTTGAATGGCTTTTTCGATGATGTCCAGGTCCTGCGGAGTGGCGTGGACAAACAGCAGCCCCAACCGGTCGTTAAAGAAGACGTTCTTCGGCGGGGCCAAATTCACACCCAAGGCCGTGAAGAAACCTCGGGCGGTCAGACTGACGCCCTGCGTGAGATTGGTTGTTGTCACAAAAGTTAATCCGCCGCCGCCCTGGCCACCGCCACCACCGCCGCCACCGCCACCGCCACCGCCGCCACCCTGGCCGCCCGAAGAACGAGCTGAACCGGCTCCCGGAAATGCATTGACGATCGCCACCGCAGCACTGCTGCTATTGCCACCCTGGCCACCGCCACCGCCACCACCACCACCACCACCGCCACCCTGGCCGCCGCCCTGACTGGAGGAACCAAAAGCCACCGCTCCCACACCTTCCAATCCCTGATTGAAGGTGTTCGGATCAATTTTGAAAGTGCGTGTTTCCAACTGCGCCTGATCAGGCCCCTTGCTGGAGAAGACAATGCCGTATTCCTCAATTGAGTATTTGATGGGATGATCTGCCACCAACACAATGGCATCCAGCACATCCGCCAACCGCTCGTCATTCAACGTCAATTTGACATTGATGGAATTGGCATCCACCGCTTCGCCGGTGGTGGTGGCGCCCGCACCGGGGGCGGGGGCTCCACCCAATGGCAACCCCGTGGCTGGGTCAACCGCCGTAGCGTCGCCGCCGGTGGCCGAAGCTGGGGCCGAAACCGCAGGCGCGTTTGGGTTAAAGAGAAAATTAATTCCTTTTTTATCCGGGTCACGAAGTTTGGTCTGGTCGCTCAGATTACGAAGCACTTCCCCCAAGGGCAGACCTTCCGGCCAGGAAACCGTGTCGAGCCGGATGCGGTCCAGCTTGCTGTAAATCGCTTCGCGGCCGACCCCGGTGTGAACGAGATTGGTCGAGGCATACGGATTGGGCACGGGCAGCAGGATCCCCTTGTTTACAGGTTTCTCGTAAGCCCTCTCCACCTGTACCATGCGGTCCTGCGTGTCGATCGTGTGCGCTTTGGCCTCACGTTCGTAACGGGCCTGCTTGACCAGGTTCATGTAAAAAAACGCGCCCTCATTGTCCGGGTCAAGTCTTGTCGCCTGGCTCAATTTAATTTCGGCCTCATCGAACTTGCCCATTTCATAAAGCAACTTGCCGTCCCGCACCAAGGTGCCCGCCTCCGTCTTGTCGTTGAGAATGTAGGGTATTCTATTTACCGTCTCCTGGTCGGGCATTTGGCCGCGCATGGCCACCAGCATGGCATCATTTTTCTTTTTGAAGGCCACGGCCGCGGGATTTTGCGGATCCACCACCAAGGTGCGGGCCACCTGCGTGGCGGCTTCCCGCAAGTCGCCATCATCTTGCGCCTGACGGGCAATCGCCAGCCGGGTTGCCACCAGGCCGGAAACTGTCACCGCCGCTTCATTGGTAATACTGCTGGGGCCGATTTGCTCGACCAGCGAATAGGCATCTTCGTAAAGCTTGGCGGCGCCGGGCATGTCTCCGCGCATCTGGACGTTTTTGGCATCGAGAAGTTTTTGGCGCAGGATGATGGTGTTGGCCTGGCGAAGCACGGCTTCATTCACCGCCACATCGGTGGAACTGGTTTGCGCCGGTAGCGTGGCAGTGGCAGCCAGCAAAAAAGCAAAGCCGAGCGAGAGAGTTACTGCTTTTGTCATGGTACGTTTCAGGTTCGTCTCAGATCAAACTAACAACCGCATCCGATTCCGATGATGTTGTGACCAAGGTGTTCAAAATTAGACTTCAAGGACTGTAAGTCAATGTCGTTTTTTTCTGGTTTGATCGCGCCAACAATATCACCGAATCTTGCTCGATGGCAACGATAATGTAATCGTCGTTGAAAAATTTCAATGACGCGTTCAGACGCTGTCCCTGCCATTTCTTCCCTTCGTTGTCATATTTCAAATCCGCGGAGTAACCGTCCACCCGGCGGAACGGTTTGTCCTTGGTCACCGGCACCAGGTCGCCGGTGTCCGCCAGTTGCAGGGTCAATTCCAATCCGGCCGGATTGTCCAGGGAACCTTTGACGGCCCGGATGGTGAAAGCGTCGATCTTTTCCCCAACGGACGCATAATGTTGCCGCTTGACGCGTTGACCCGGCACGGCCGCCGCCTGGCGTTCCACACTCATCACATAACGCGCCGCCAGTTCATTGGTCGCCAGCGAATTGGTTTCGATTGAATCCAGCGAAATGATCAAATACAGTGGCGTGATTTTGGTGATCACCGCAGCTTCCGGACCGGCGATCCCCGACTTGACTGGAAACATCGTTCCGTCCGGCCGCTTTTGCCACTGCAGCGGATTGAACAGTTTGTTGGTGGTCGAAAAATCCAGTTTGTAGGGCGCCTGCGACCGCGCCACGACATTGGTCTGTCGCCCCAAATCCAGTTCCGGCAAAGGCTTGACTTTGGGGTGCAAGACAATGACGGTCATATCCCTCACCTTTTGCTGGTCATTGGCGATCATTAGTGGCAGGAACACGAGCGCTCCCGCCAGTCCCAGCAACACGACGGCGAGCAGGATTTTTTCGTAATTTTTTTTGACAAAATCCATGCGTTTAATTTTTTGGCAAGAGTTTCACAATGTCGACCACCAAGGTGACCCGCAACAGTTGTTCGTTTAATACCGTCTGCAATCCACCCTTGCTCGGCGGCGGCGGCGCCCCGATGGTCGGAGGAGGCATCACGGGCCCGGGCGGGGGTGTCGGCGCGTACGGCGTTACGGCTGCGTCCGTGGGCGACACGGCAAAGGCGCCGGCCGGTTGAACAATGATGCTCTTGACAATGAAGCCATGGGGTGACGAGGCAAAACCGGCCAGCACCTCGGCCACCTCCGGGCTGAACGAACGGAAGGTGATCAGGTACGGGGTTAGAACCGCCAGATTGTTGGTTTCAGAAGTCCCCTCAAAATAATCCGCCTGCGGACCGGACACATCATCACTGGAAACGCGAACGCGTTGAATCCCATCCATGGAATTGACCCGCGCCGCAAAAAGAATTTCCGAGATGGTCTTCACTTCCCCCAGTTGCTGCGCCAGCATTCCCAGGCCGTCGGGATCAAATCTCACCAGCACGCGTTGCGCCTCGAAGGCGAAGCCGTATCTGGGCGGCAAGGTCACACTGGCGGTATCCGCTTCATTTTGCAACTGTACAATGGTCCGGCGGAGCGCCGCCGCGAACGCCTCGCTTGAAACGGCATTGGTCCCAGTGTTGGGAATTGGAGCAATCGGCTGAAAACAATCTCCTGCCTGTCGAATCCAGTCCCGAAGCCTGGCCTCCTGTTCCTTGGCCGCCTTGATGTTGTCGGTCTTTTCATCGCCGGGCAATATCGGCTTCTTGGTCAAATCCAACAGGGTGTTGTATTTCTCCGTCAAACGATCAACTGCCGTGGCGTTGTGATTCCAGCCTTTGTAGTTGTAAAAGCCGGCCGCGCCCAGCAATCCGATGGCCAGAATGCCGCCAACCACAAAAAACAAGTTTCGCTTGATCCAGGCCATATTACAAATTGAGCGGAGTTTGCAGCCCCACGGTGATGCCAAACGTAAAGGTGCCGTTGGCGTCATCGGGAGTGATGTCACCCCGGAGTTGCGTCGTTTTGGGATCAAACAGCGGATCCTCCTGAAATGCCTTAAGCACCGCATAGGCAATGCTGGTGTTCGCCGCCGAATCCACGCTGGACAAATTCACCGCCCGGCAAACCAGGGTG